>JBGSMZ010000060.1:0-15962 GCA_041739845.1 Myxococcaceae bacterium | reverse complement strand
CCGTCTGGGGGAGCAGCAACACGGACGCATGGGCGGTCGGAGACAACGGGACGATTCTCCATTGGGATGGCTCCGCCTGGAGCGACGTTGCGAGCGGGACCTCGAGACGCCTCCGTGCCGTATGGGGGAGCAGTGCCACGGACGCATGGGCGGTCGGAGACAACGGGACGATTCTCCGCTGGGATGGCTCCGCCTGGAGCGACGTTGCGAGCGGGACCTCGAGTGGCCTCCGTGCCGTATGGGGGAGCAGTGCCACGGACGTGTGGGCTGTAGATGAGGACAAGATTTTGCGCTGGCAGTGTAAGCCTTAGGCAAGGCGCCACGGCACAGGTGCCCGCCGAGCTCGTCTGTTCGACTCGCTCAGCGGATTCCACGGACTTTCACAAGTATTGGTTTGTGACAATGGACCGGAGTTCACGAGCATTGCGCTCGACGTCTTGGCTGCCGAGCGCAATATCACGCTCAGCTTTATCCAGCCCGGCAAGCCGACGCAGAACGCCTTCATCGAGAGCTTCAATGGCAGGCTCCGCGCCGAATGCTTGAACGCCACCTGGTTTGCCGACATCAACCCCGCCCGAGCGGTCATCGAAGCGTGGCGAAACGACTACAACAACGACAGGCCGCACAGTTCGCTCGGAGATTTAACGCCCATCGAGTACGAGAGAGACAATTCAACCCAAGGACTCACACAAAGGGTGACCTAGACTTGGGGGGGCACGTTAAGCGACAGAACGCGCTTCGCGTGCATGTCCTCGCCCACCACCGACTCGACGAACGCCTGCGCCTGCTTGGGTCCGATTGGATGCTCTCGCATCCGCCGGAAAACGATCTTTCACCCGACCAGTTTCAAGACCCTTCGATGAGGGAACCCTCAGGTCGGAACCAGCACTCAGGTTCGCGGATTGAATCCGGCATCCAATTCCACTACTTTCCGAACGATGGCGACCTCAAACCGACTGGCTGTTGCGCAACCTGCAGTCCCTGGAAAGCCAGATTGGCTCAAGGTACGCTTGCGCCGCGGCGAAGGCTTCGAGCGAGTTGCCTCACTCGTGCGCGAGCTCAAACTCACGACGGTATGTGAAGAAGCAAAATGCCCAAATATTGGGGAGTGCTGGTCAGGTGGAACAGCGACGGTGATGTTGATGGGCGACGTGTGTACGCGGGCCTGCCGCTTCTGCCACGTCAAAATGGGGGCTCCTGCCCCGCTCGATCCGGAAGAGCCGAGGCGCTTGGCGAGCGCGGTAGCGGCGCTTGCGCTCAAGTACATCGTGGTGACTTCCGTGAATCGCGACGACCGACCCGATGGGGGTGCAGGTCACTTTGCGGACGCGATACGCGCACTTCGCGCGGGAGCCCCACAAACGACCGTCGAAGTCTTAATCCCAGACTTCCAAGGAGTTGAGTCCAGCCTCGATACGGTGGCACAAGCGCATCCCCATGTGGTGGCGCACAATGTCGAGACGGTGGAGCGGCTCACCCCCTCGGTGCGCGATCGCCGTGCCGGGTATCGCCAATCCCTTCGGGTGCTCGAATACCTCAAGAATCGCCCCGAACGGCTCTACACCAAGACGTCGCTGATGCTCGGACTCGGCGAGACGCGAGACGAGTTGGTGGCGGCGATGCACGATATTCGCAACGCGGGTGTCGACGTGCTGACGCTTGGGCAATATCTTCAACCGTCCTCGTTTCACCTTCGCGTAGCCCATTTTTATCGCCCTGAAGAGTTCGATGCGTATCGAGAACTCGCGGAAGCGATGGGATTCTTGTACGTGGCATCTGGCCCCTTGGTGAGGTCGAGTTACCGCGCGGCGGAGTTCTTCTTGCGCGGTCTCATGGAAAAGAGTCGCGCCGCCGTCGGGTAGCGCGGTCGAGGAGCACAGCGGCTATGGCAACCTATGCGTTCACACTTCCGGACCTTGGAGAAGGGGTCACCGAAGGAGAAATTGTAAAGTGGCTCGTCGCTGCCGGTGAAGTCGTGGCCGAAGACACTGGCATCGTCGAAGTGATGACGGACAAAGCGACGGTGACGATTCCCACCGCCAGAGCCGGCAAGGTCCTGCGAACCATTGGAGAAGTGGGTTCAATTGCCAAAGTCCACAGCGTGCTCATGGAGTTGGAGGTCAGCGCGTCAGACCCGTCGGACGATAGCGCACCGCCGGTGACCGAGCGTGTGGCGCCGAGCGCTTCACGAGAGGGAGCGCCTCAAGTTGCTCCGCGGGCCGACATCGGCAATCGCATTGCTGCCACCCCTTTAACCAGGCGAATGGCGCGGGAACACGGCGTCGATTTGGCTGGCGTCCAGGGGACAGGGCCGCAAGGACGGGTTTTGAAGGCCGATCTCGAGGCGGTCCTTCACGGTGGCAATGGAGCCAAAGCGCCGCAGTTGCCTGGCGAAGCAAGAGCCGACGAGCGAATCCCGCTCCGCGGATTGCGCAAGCGGATCGCCGAGAAGATGGTGCGCTCGAAAACCCAGATTCCCCACTTTGCGTTTGTCGAGGAAGTTGACGCCTCGGCGCTGCTGGGATTGCGCGACCTCCTCAACGAGCAAATCGGAGGTGGCACCGAGAAAATTTCATTCCTGCCCTTCTTGGTGAAGGCGGTGACTTCCGCCTTTCATAGATTTCCTCAGATCAACGCCATTTTCGATGATGCTGCTGATGCGCTGGTGGTCCGAGGAGAGGTCAATGTTGGTGTTGCAGTGATGACACCAGAAGGGCTCACCGTTCCTGTGGTGCGCAACGCTCAGGCGTTGAGCCTGCGCGCATTGTCGCTGGAGATTGGACGTTTGGCTGCCGCCGCTCGGAATCGCCAGTTGAAATCCAGCGAGCTCTCAGGAGGGACGTTCACAGTGAGTTCGCTAGGTGCCAACGGAGGCTTGCTTGCGACCCCAATCATCAACCACCCGGAAGTGGCGATCATGGGAGTCCACCGCCTCGCGAAGCGTCCCATTGTCGACGGCAACGACAACATCGTTGTGCGACCGATGATGAATCTGTCGTTCTGTTTTGACCACCGGGTCATCGACGGCGCCGTGGGAGCAGATTTCGCGTATGAAGTAATCAAGTTCGTGGCGCGACCAGAACGCATGCTCCTCGACTTTGGCGCGACGCTTGGGTGAATCCTCCATGACTGTTCGCAACCCCATCACCGCAGCGGGACTGAAAAGGCTCCAAGAAGAATTGAAGCGATTAAAGTCTGTCGAGCGACCAAAAATCTCCGCCGAGATAGGAACCGCGCGCGAGCACGGCGACCTGCGCGAGAACGCGGAGTACCATGCGGCAAAAGAAAAGCAGGGGCACATCGAGGGCAGAATCATCGACCTCAATGCTTGGATTGCGAGCGCGGAAGTCATCGATGTCAGCAAGTACAGCACTGAAAAGAAGGTCCTCTTCGGCGCGACAGTTCGGATCTTGGACCTCTCGACGGAAAGAGAAGTCACCTACCGAATCGTGGGAGAGTTTGAGGCGGACATCAAACAGCGATGGATTTCGGTGACTTCGCCAGTGGCGCGTGCCCTCGTAGGAAAGCGCGAGGGTGAAGTCGCGACGGTGGAGTCTCCCGGCGGCCCACGCGAATACGAAATTCTATCAGTGCACTACGACGACGTAAGCTAAGCGGCTTGCATGGCCGCTGTCCTCGAAATCGAAAACCTCAAGAAAGCCTACCCCGGCGGCATGGTCGCTCTCGATGGCGTGACCCTCGCCATCGAGGCTGGTGAGATTTTTGCTCTCCTCGGTCCAAATGGGGCCGGAAAGACCACGCTCATCGGGCTCGTGTGCGGACTCATTCGAAAGTCATCCGGAAGCATGAAGCTTTTTGGAATCGACCTCGCCGTTGACTCTTTGGGTCCCCGATCCTCAGTGGGGCTGGTCCCCCAAGAGGTCAACTTTGATCCATTCTTTACGGCCCGGGAATCGCTCGAGATTCAGCTTGGATATTACGGGCGCCCACCGGATCCCAAGCGCATCAACGAAATGCTCCAGGCACTCGCGCTCCAGGACAGGGCTGACGTTCCAACGCGAGCGCTATCCGGAGGGATGAAGCGCCGCTTGCTGATCGCCAAGGCACTCGTCCACCGCCCGCGATTGGTATTTCTCGATGAGCCTACAGCCGGAGTCGACGTCGAGCTTCGACGCGATCTCTGGGCTTATGTTCGAAAGCTCCGGGACGGAGGCACGACGGTCGTCCTGACGACGCACTATCTTGAAGAAGCGGAAGCGCTGGCAGACCGCATTGGGATTATTGATCACGGAAAGCTCCTGGTGCTGGAAGGCAAGGAGTCGCTCATGCAACGCCTCGGTGAGCGCCGACTCGAAGTCCGATTTGCAACGCCTCTGCGCGAGCTTCCCGTTGCGCTCCGCTGGGGTTCGCTGGAGGATGATGGGAAGCGGTTTGTGTTTTTGGAGCGGCATGGCGAAGGGCCGCGTGCTGCCGCACTGCTCGCGCACATCTATGGCCATGGCCTTGCGGTGGTCGACGTTTCCACAGAGCGCGCGCATCTGGAAGATGTGATGATTCAGATTCTGCGGAGTGGAGGAGGGCAGCTGTGAACTGGATTGGTGCCAAGACCCTTCTGAACAAGGAAGTTCGGAGATTCCTGCGCGTTCCGGGTCAAACGCTGCTCTCGCCGTTAATCAGCACAGCACTCTACTTCATCGTCTTTGGGGTGACGCTCGGCCGCTATCAGGCCACTCTCGACGGTGCACCCTATGTGCTAGCCATTGTTCCCGGGCTGATTTTCATGGGCGCTTCGAACAACGCGTTCCTCAACGCATCGAGTTCGATGTTCATCACCAAGCTTCAGGGAACTGTGGTGGACCTCTTGGTTGCGCCATTGAGTCCGTTGGCCCTCTTGTTTGGGTTTGTCGCCGGCGCCATGGTCCGGGGAGCGCTCGTTGGAATCCTTACTTGGGCGGTCGCGATGATATTCACCGGCGTCCACCTGGCGCACCCGCTGGAGTCGCTCGCGCTGCTCCTCCTCGTTTCCTACGTTTTCGCGATGGGTGGGTTGTTAGCGGGACTGTGGGCGGAGAAGTTTGAGCAGGTAAACTTCTTTTCTACGTTCATCATCATTCCGCTCAATTTCTTAGGCGGGGTGTTTTTCTCGGTGCGTTCGCTCGAGGAGCCGTATCGAACGATTGCAATGTTCAACCCGGTGGTCCACATGGTGGAGGGCTTGCGCTCGGCCATGCTGGGGACGATGGCAATTTCACCCATTGGGGTCGCCATTCTCTTGGGTTTCGCCGCAGCTTCAACGGCGGTCACGTATCGACTCCTAGAAGTGGGCTATCACCTCAAGACCTGACGCGAATGCCTGGGCCAACGAGGCCGCAGCGCCAGGCTGCTGGCTAGCGAAGAATGCGCGCGAGGTCCGGTTCCATCGATGGGATTGGAGACTTGGCGCCAGCCGCGGTGACAAAGAGGCGCGCACCATTGACCACGAAGGAGCTGATCTGCAGCGCATGTCCCCCCCAATTAACTTGGGCCTTATGACAGCTCGCGCCGATGGCGCCGATGCCCTCGAGGTCTACATTTCTGCCGGCTCCGGCGACGAGAAGACCGTCGTGGGTAGTCAGCGCGAGTGCTGACGAGCCAATGCGGATTCGCACCGTTTCCAGCAGCAGTTGCGCTGCGCCATAAGCAGAGTTCGATCGCAGCGTTCGACGTTCCGGTTGAGCCATAGCGGATATTCTCGAAGCGAATCGCGCAACTCTCAAGTTCTTGGCCGTCGGGCCCGCCGGTCTTTCGATACGGTGTGGCGAGTGCCGAGGGCCTAGCCGCGCTCCGTTGCCCCTCCGGTCTGCGCGCGATCGCAGGGGGCAGGTGAGGCGAGCCGTTGCCTGCGCGTCCGCCAACGAGTAGGGCATAGCGCAACGGATTTCGATGGAGTTTTTTGCGAGCTGCGGCGACAGCCACGAAGGAAAGGGAGCGATGAGCCAGCACGCAGAACGGCACTACTCGACGCGCATCGGCTGGCTGCGAGCCGCGGTGCTGGGAGCCAATGACGGCATCGTCTCCACCGCGAGCCTGGTGATTGGAGTCGCCGCAGCCAAGGCGACGCAAGCTGAAGTGATGCTAGCCGGCGTGGCAGGTCTCGTCGCTGGCGCCATGTCGATGGCCGCAGGGGAATACGTTTCCGTCAGCTCTCAGGCAGACACCGAAAAGGCGGATATCGCCCGCGAACGACGGGAACTCCAAGAAGATGTTGCTTACGAGCACGAGGAACTCGCCGCCATCTACGTAGGACGAGGGCTAGACGCTTCACTCGCCGCGCAGGTTGCCCAGCAGCTCATGGCACATGATGCGCTCGGTGCGCACATGCGCGATGAGCTCGGACTTACGGAAATCCATGGGGCACGGCCCATACAAGCCGCATTGGCTTCCGCGAGCACCTTTGCGGTGGGAGCGGCGCTGCCTCTGCTCATAGGCTTCATAAGCCCCCCGCAATTCATGGAGTCCCAGTTGCCGTCGGTTCTCTCTTTTTCTTGGCGCTCATGGGAGGCGCGGCTGCACGAACCGGCGGTGCGAGCATCTGGGTTGGAGCTGGACGCGTAACGCTCTGGGGCGCGCTGGCGATGGCAGCTACCGCCGCCGTCGGGGCGCTGTTTGGCACCACGGTCTAAGCGCACTGATGAATCCACTGTTATCAACGCCGGAAGAAGCGTCACATTGGTAGGCAGACGATAGATTTGGCGACAGTTTGCGGCAAGGGACTCCCTCGCCGCCGATGCTCGCTTCCGGGTCACTTTCGCAAACGGGAACACGATGCGCTGGACGTACCTTTTGTTTGACGCGGTAATCTTCCTGCCAGCGCTGGCAACGGCTTTCCTGCCCCGCGTTGGGTTTGCTTCACGCATTCTGCCGCTGATGAAGGCGTGTCTTTGGATCGCGCTGCCTTTCATTGCCTGGGACGGACTGGTCGTTGGACGCCATTGGTTTTTCGACAGCACGCGCACCCTTGGGCTCAATCTGTGGCAAGTCCCGATCGAAGAGATGCTGTTCTTTGTCTCGGTGCCCTGGGCCTGCGTCTACGCGTGGGAGACTCTGCTGGGCGCCGCAAAGTCCTCACCGTCGAAAGCGCTCGCTTCCCTCCCACTGCTCGGGTGGGTGCTCGCTGCGTTCAGCCTCGCGTCACTGCTGGCCGGGCGCGAGTACACCTGTCTGGCATTCGCAGCCCTCGCAACTGCCTTCGCCTTGGACCGCGCGATGGGGACGGCGCTGTTCGAGCAACCGAGATTTTGGCGCTTCATGGCGGTCGTCGCGGGCCTCGGTCTCGTGTTTAATGGGTACCTCACACGAAAGATCGTCTCCTATGACGACCGATTCAATCTCGGCATTCGCATCACCACCGTACCGATTGAAGATTTTATCTACGGAGCGGCGCTGGTCTCCCTCGTAGCTGTGCTCTACCAGTGGCAGCTAGGACGCGTGTTTCGCCAATCCTTGCTTGCGCGCCTCATCGAACGGCGACTGGGTGGCTATCGGCAGGCTTTTAACGCGCCCGACAAGAGCGCATCGCTTCGCGTGCAGGGTCGCCCTCCGGTGGCCGTTGTGGGAGGTGGCCTCGCTGGCCTGTCCGCAGCCTCATTGCTTGCGGAGCGAGGTTTTGCGGTCACCGTCATTGAGAAGAATGCGTACTTGGGCGGGAAGCTGGGAGCTTGGCCAGAGCGCTTGTCCGATGGCTTCAATGCCCACATTGAACACGGTTTTCACGCATTCTTTCGCCACTATTACAATCTCTCCGCATTTCTTGAGCGGGTTGGCGTCAAAGGGAAACTGCGCTCGATAGGTAGCTACGTGATTCTGGCCCAGGACGGCAAGCGCTGGGAATTCGGCGACACCGACCGCGTCCCGCTGCTCAACATTCTCGCCCTCTCCCGCAAGGGTCTGTACTCTTTGCGCGAAGTGGCCCTCGGCCCAGCGAGGAGGGAACTCGAAGCGTTCTTGCAGTATGACGCGGCGACCACCTTCGCTGCCTATGATTCGCTCCCGTTCTCGCAGTTTATCGCGCGCGCGCAGTTGCCCGCGAGTCTGCGCCTCGTGTTCACGACCTTTGCCAGAGCTTTCTTTGCCGAAGCTACGGAGCTCTCGACCGCCGAGCTCATCAAGAGTTTTCACTTCTACTACTTGAGTCACGATTCTGGCCTCGTCTACGACTATGTGGACGGTGGCTATGACACCGAGCTCATCGCACCTATCGCTGAATTCCTCGCTCGGCAGGATGCGGAAATACAACTTTCAACGCTTGTGAACCGGATCGAGCGTCGCGACTCGCTGTTCCTGATCGACGGTCGGCCCTACCAACACGTGGTCATGGCGACAGACGTCGCCGCCTCGAAAACGATTTTGAGTAGCGCCGCGTGGCTCAAGGAAGAGGATCCGCTGCTTGCAAGCCAAATGCGAACCATGAAGGCAGGCTCTCCCTATTGCGTCTGGCGCCTTTGGATGGATCGCCCAGCGAGCCATGACTTGCCGGTGTTCGTTTCGACCGAACGGTTAGACATGCTCGATGCGGTAGCGTTCATCGACCGCGTCGACGCTCGGTCCCGGGACTGGGCGAAAGAGCACGGTGGGACAGTGCTCGAACTCCATTGCTATGCGTTGACCAGCCCCAGCCCGAGCGAAGAGGTCGTGCGCGCCACGCTTCGCGCAGAACTAGACCACTACTTTCCAGCACTGCGCGGCGCGCGCATTCTCCACGAGCACCTGCAGATACGCGGGGACTTCACCGCATTCCATGTCGGGATGAACAGTCACCGACCTGGGGTGGAATCGAAGGTCAAGGGACTCGTGCTCGCCGGTGATTGGGTGGCGCTTCCAATGCCCGCCATGCTCATGGAATCTGCCCACACCGCTGGGTTACTAGCTGCCAACTCCATCTGTCGAGAACACGGACTGCGGGAGTATCCGGTGTTCAGCGTACCGCTTCGCGGAGCAATGGCGCCTCGGCGAATCCGGTAAGGTCCGCGCTATGGCGTGGCAGGCGAGGTCACTTCCTGATGCATGGGGGTCGCATCGATGAGGTCGCGCAAATTCTGAAACAGCGCTGCCTGGTCATGTTCACTCAACTGCCCCGAACGTTCGAAAACCACTCGCCCAGCTGCATCGAACAAGAGCACCGACGAAGTTTTCGCCGGCAGATTCCAAGGTGGTGCGCTCAATGCGCCGCTCCAGTCCACCAGAACGGGCACGCCGGCCTTCTTTTCAGCATCGCGCACGGCCGCCAGGGCGAAATTGCGCGCTGGAAACCAGTCGTAGCCTTCGAGGTTCGCTACGGCGACCACCCTTGCCGCCCGCAACAGACCGTCACGCTTTCCGCGTGCGAACAACTCCTCCTTGGTGCGTTGGTTGAGAAGCGTTGAGTAGCGGTCCTCATAGAATAATACGGTTGGCATACCGAACTGGGTCAAGAGTCGCGTTGCTGCGCCACTTGATGAGACGAGGAAAGCGTCCAGAAGTTCGCTGCGGCGACCCCCTGGCTCAGCGGCGAACACCATCGATGCGCTGAGCGCCACAACCCCATGAATCCATGATTGCTTCATCGACGGCCTTTCATCCCAAAATGATGCTAGAGGCAACCCTATACAAAGATTAAACAACTCGCTGAAGGCATTCAGGAGGTCACGATGCAGGTCGCGCAAGTGTCGAATTCGCTGAAACCTCCCGCCACCGCCAGTGTGATGAGGCGCATGCGACGGGACATCGATAGGGCGCTCGGGCAATTGCTCCAGCCGCCAGACGACATTGCGCACGACCTGCGCTGGGCCTCCATGAGTCAGAAGGTGCATGAGTATGCGCTGAGACCTGCCAAGCGGGTGAGACCCACTTTGCTCTTGGCTGGGCACGGCCTGGTGCGAGGCCAATTTGCGCCGCCCGCGAAGCTCGTTCGCTTCGCTGCAGCGCTTGAGCTTCTTCATACGTTCTTGCTCATTCACGATGACGTCGCAGATCGGGCACTCTTGCGCCGAGGAGGTCCGTCCCTTCACCTGGCACTCGGAGGTGGAAAACTTGGTGATGACCTCGCCGTGGTCGTCGGCAATCACCTCTTCGCACGCTCCATCGAAGCAATGTTGGAGTCCGGACTTGTCCGCGCCCCCGCAGCGGTGGGGTACCTGCTTGCAATCTGCCGGCAGACGGCGGCCGGCCAGGCGCTCGATCTCGCGCTCACGCAGGCCCCGCTTCCGGAAGTGAGGTTGACGCAAGTTCTCAAGGTGGCAAACCTCAAGACTGCACGCTTTGGCTTTGTGGCTCCACTCGTGTGCGGAGCCATCCTCGCCGGGGCAGATGCTGGAACTATTTCGACCCTTGAACGGGTGGGACGGCACACGGGCATCGCTTTTCAGTTGGTAGACGATTTGCTCGGTCTGTTTGGAAATGACCATGAAATCGGGAAAGCCGGAGGGGCTGACTTCTTCGAGGCAAAGCGCACCTTCCCTTTGATCGCTGCATGGACCAGAGCCGATAACGCTGGCCGCAGCCGACTGGAGGCCCTTTGGGGCAGCAAGGACAAAGACGACGCCTCGCTGGCTGCCGCTCGCGCCGAGGTCGTTCTTCACGGAGGGCTTGCGGCTACCGAGCGAATTCTCTCCCGAATTCACCGCTTGGGCTCGCGCAGCATCGCTGCACTTCCTGAAGGAGGGGGGGGTCGAGAATTGATTGCTGGATACCTTACGTCGCTTTCTCGTCGCACCTGCTGAAGCCTACCAATGAATGCACGCAGCAAAATCCTAGTCGTCGGAGCCGGAGTCGGAGGACTGAGCGCTGCGGCGAGATTGTCCAAAGCCGGCTTCCAAGTCGAAGTGATTGAGAAGGGCGCGGGACCAGGTGGCCGCTGCGGGTCCCTGCAGATCAACGGCTTCAGGTTCGACACTGGTCCTACGCTTCTCCTGATGCCCGAGGTGCTCGAAGAGATCTTCGCTGCAGTCGGCCGGAACATGACCGACTATCTCACTCTTCAGCGGTGTGACCCCAACTACCGGCTCCACTTTCGCGATGGCAGCCACATGACATTCACCACCGAACTCACCCAGATGGCGAAGGAGCTTGAGCGCATCGAGCCGGGCGCATTCCGTCGCTACCTGGAATTCCTGGCGTTGGGACGAGACCAGTACAAGGTCAGTCTTGAGCGGTTCGTTGGCCGCAACTTCGATTCGGCATGGCAGATGTTTAGTCCGAGCAACCTGCGTGAAGTGCTGCGCATCCGCGCCCATAAGAAAATGTACGCGGAGGTGGGAAGGTATTTCAGCGACGATAGGCTGCGCGCGGCGATGACTTTTCAAACCATGTACCTGGGCATCTCGCCGTTTGAGGCTCCAGCAGTCTATGGACTGCTTCCTTTCACCGAGCTCGCGGTGGGAATCTGGTTTCCGAAAGGAGGCATGTATGCGCTGCCACTTGCACTTGAAAAGCTATGTCGCGATCTGGGCGTGCAATTCCGCTACCGGACAAGCGTGTCGCGCATCGACGCCGACGGAGGCCAGGTCAGGGGCGTCAGCTTGCAAGACGGTACGCGCATCAGCGCCGATGCGGTGGTGTGCAATGCGGACCTTCCTTGGGCCTACAAAAACCTCATCGACCCCAAGGTGTCCCAACTTCCGAGGGAAGGAAAGCTCAAGTACACCTCAAGCGCGTTCATGATGTACTGGGGCACGCGAAAAAAGTACCCTGGGCTGTTGCATCACAACGTGGTCTTCGGAGCCAACTACCAGGGAGCCTTTGACGACATTTTCACGCAGTTGGTGGTGCCTAACGATCCAGCGTTCTATGTCAATGCGCCGGCCCATACCGAACCTTCGATGGCGCCGGAGGGCAAGGACAGTATCTACGTCCTGGTGCCGGTGCCGAATCGGCAGGCGAAAATAGACTGGAAGGTCGAAGGTCCCAGAGTGCGCGAGAAGGTACTCGACCGCATGGCCGATTTGGGCCACGCCGACCTGCGCCAGAACATCGAGGTCGAAAAACACTTTACGCCCGACGATTATGAACTCACGTTGAACCTTGAGCGTGGTTCGGCCTTCGGTTTGTCGCACAACTTTCTGCAAGTTGGGCCCTTTCGCCCAGCCAATGTCGACCCGAACATTCAGGGACTTTTCTTTGTGGGTGCTTCGACGCAGCCCGGAACCGGTCTGCCGATGGTGATGCTGTCGGCGAAGCTCGTGACAGAGCGGGTGGTCGAAAGCGTGCCGCTTCGCTCGGCGCGATCCACGGCGGAGCAGGGGCTCCCGGTGCTGGCGCTATGACCTTGGCGCCTCAGTTGGTGAGGTCCGGGTATCGGCACGCGCAAGCGGTCACCCGGAAGCACGCTCGCAGTTTTTCTTTTGCCTCGGTGGTCTTGCTCGGCGCGCGACGCCGCGCCGCCTTCGCACTTTATGCGTTTTGCCGTCGTCTCGACGATCTTGTCGACGTCGATGACGATGCGCGCCTCGAGGAGCGCCTTTTGGCTGCACGAGCGATTGTATCGCAGATGTACAGTGCGCTTCCCGACCTCGCGAGTCAGCCCCAAATGCGACGTGCGAGCGCGGGCGTCGTTCCCTGGCCTGTCGATGAACTGGCCGCGCTGGGAGATGCGATCGCGAACTTTCGTATCCCCGAACAGCCCTTCCAGGACTTGATCAGCGGTATGGAGATGGATTTGGTGAAGACCCGCTACGCCACGTTTGAAGAGGTCGATTTGTACTGCCATCGGGTCGCTGGGACGGTTGGGTTGATGATGGCGCCGGTGCTTGGCTACCGAGACGAACGCGCTTTGGCACCCGCTGCCGAGCTGGGCAAGGCCATGCAGCTTACCAACATTCTGCGAGACGTCGGAGAGGACCTCTCTCGAGGGCGCATCTATCTGCCCACCGACGAATTGAGGGCCTTTGGAGTTGGCGAGGATCAACTGTTCGAGCGCAGAGTGGATGCCCGCTTCATCGCCTTGATGCAGTTTCAGGTCGCGCGCGCCCGGGCACAATTCGCAAGAGGAGCCGCCGGCGTACCTTTTTTGACGGGCTTCGGCGCGCAACGCATGGTTCGTCTGATGGGTGCGCTGTACTCGGGCATTCTCCTCGCAATCGAAGGGCTCGACTACGACATCTTTCGCACGCGCGCCCATGTGTCTCTCGCGAGCAAGCTCTTCACCCTAGGCCGGGTTCTGGTGAGCCCGTCGTCGGTTCTTCCCGCCCTGTCCAGCCTGCCGCCGCTCCCGCTTGCCCCATCGCTTCCGCAGCTCGATAGGAGTTGTTGATGACCGACAATGGCATCGGACTGCACTCCTTGCTTCGGGCAGCGGCAACCGAGGTGTCTTGCGGAGACAGTACCTTGAGTACGTCGCCTTGAAACACGCGGTGGCGGTAGTGGGCGGAGGGCTTGGCGGTATGGTCGCTGCGGGCGAACTCGCAGCCAAAGGCCACGACGTGACGCTATTCGAAGCGGGAGAACTCGGAGGCAAAGCAGGGCTCAAAGTCAGCGGTAGTGTGACTCTCGACACAGGCCCTACGCTTCTCACCATGCCTTCCGTGGTGCGCACCGCCTTTGAACGGCTCGGCGCACTCGATCTGCTCCCGGCATTCTACGAAGTTGACCCGCAGTGCGAGTACTCGTTCGCAAGCGGTGCTCATCTAACGGCGCATCGCGACGTCAGGAAGACGGCGGCTGCGGCTTCAGCGCTTGGCCCCGCCGAAGAATCGGGGGTGCACACCTTCTACCAAGAGGCGGCGGCGCTCTACCGGTTTGCAGGCAAGCACTATCTAGAAACTCCGTTTGAGGGGCCGGGGAGCTTTTTGGCCCGAGCCGTTCGTCAAGGTCCGTCGGCGATTCTCCGCGGGCTATCCATGGGTACGTTGCATCAGCTTGCTATGCAACACTTCAAGACACCAGAGATGCAGCAGTTTGTCGGTCGCTTTGCCACCTACGCGGGGGCTTCGCCGTACAACGCCAGTGCAGCATTTGCGCTCATTCCTCATTTGGAGCAGGTGCTTGGCACACACCATGTGCGCGGAGGTATTGGGGAGTTGGCAAAGGCGTTGAGGGTCGCGTTGACTCGCTTAGGGGTGCGCTTCATGCTCGGCGCGCGAGCCAGCTGGACGCGCGTTGGGAGCCGATACCGGGTGGGTGCGCGCGGCGACGAACGAGACTTCGATGCAGTCGTGGTGAACGCTGATCCTCTCGCGTCATTGTCGCGCAGTCGCGAGCCTCTCGCGATGTCTGCCTATGTGTTGCTCGTCGAAACGGACAGGCGCCTGAAGCTGCCGCACCATTCGGTGCTTTTCGGCGACAACGACGCGCAGGAGTTTCAGGCACTCTTCTCGGGCCGACTGCCTTCAGATCCGACCGTTTATGTATGCCACCCGGCGGCCACCGACCCGAGTATGGCGAGCGATGGGGAAAGCGGCCTCTATTTCATGGTGAACGTACCGGCACTGGCAGGACCGGCTGATTGGGAGGTCGAGGCAAAGCGGCTACGGCAGTTTGTCATCGACCGACTCGAAGAGCGGTTCCCGCAGGTACGGGGAACGCATTACACAATACTCGGGGAACGCTCGCCAGTTGATTTTGCTCGCGATGGAGCGCCCAGAGGATCGCTGTACGGATTTTTGCCGCATGGGCGCTTGGGGCCATTTCGTCGGCCACGCCAGCGCGGGAAGACGCCGGGCCTGTTCTACGCCGGAGGAGGCACGCACCCGGGCGGAGGCGTTCCTTTGGTGCTCCTGTCAGGCCGCTTCGCGGCGGCAATGGCAGACGATGCACTGCGGTGCCAAGCGTGATTGCGGGAGATGGTATGCTTCGCCTGCCTCTCCAAAGTGGCGCCTATCGCTGGTACTACGCTGACATCACCTCAGGCGACTTCACCGCCGTCTTCATATTCATGGTGGGAGCTGTCTTCTCCCCACGCTACGTGTCGGCGCTCCGTAAGGGTGCCCTGCCGGTCGCGCATAGCGCGGTCAATTTTGCGCTCTACGAAAAGGGGATCCGCAAGCAGTGGGTCTTTTCCGAGTACGACACGGCTCGTTTTCTCGGAAACACGCTCCACATCGGGAGTTCTTCTCTTGAGTTGCGGCCTCAAGGCGGGGTGCGAGCCACGCTTATTGACAGGACGGCTATTTGGAGGAGACGCGCACTGGCGACACTCGATCTCGAGCCGCTTTGTCCGATGGGCCTCCCCATGGAACTGGTTGCAGGCCAACCGCACTATTGGCAGCCGGTTGCCCCGATGGCGCGCGGAACACTGTCTCTGCCAACGCTGGACCTGAACCTGACCGGCGATGGGTACCAGGACACCAACCACGGACACGAGCAACTCGGTGGAGCGCTACCAGGTTGGAGATGGACGCGCTTGCACAGGCCGCAGGAGTGCTGGGTGGACTACGAGCCATTCGGTGATGTGCCGGCGATTCGCGTCCACGCCACTCCCAGTCGCGTCGATGTGCAGCGCGCCCCAGTCCCAGCGACCGCGCTCTCACGGACACCCTGGGGACTGTCGGTTCCTCGTAGGCTCAAGGCCGGAGGAATTGAACTTCCCGGAGCGCCGGTGCTGCTTGAGACGTCGCCATTCTACGCTCGCCTCGAATCCAAAACGGATGCGGCGCATGCCTTGGGGGAGGTGGCGCACTTCAAGCGCTTTCACTTGCCCTACGTGCGATGGATGGCGCATTTCCGCAGCCGCAGCGGCGCCTCGCATTCTGCCGGCGCCAACCTATGAGCGCGTTGGCGCATGTGACTGTCATCTGGGCACTCGCCGCTGCCGCCTTTTCGTTCGTGACCGCCTGGAGAGTGTGGCGAGCGCGCTTGGTGCATGCCCAAGACGCAGCTCCACTTCCCGTGCCAGCGGTCCTCTTGGTGCGGCCAGCCGATGCGCCTTCCCCGAGCGAGCTAGAGAATCTTTGGGCTCCAATAGACTACCCAGGCGAACTCGAACACGTTGTGGTGGCGTCGGTGCGCCCTGAACTCCCTCCGGGCATTTCCTTCGTCGCTTCGCACCCTTC
>JBGSMZ010000042.1:0-20107 GCA_041739845.1 Myxococcaceae bacterium | reverse complement strand
CGCACTCCGGTGGCGCGAGTGAGCGTGCGCAGCGCAACTTGCGCCTCGTAGAGCGCTTGATCTCGGAGGGCGCTCGCGGAAGCGTACGCGGTAAGCGAATCGACGAGCTCGCGTGTGTCGCCGGTCCCAATATCGAATGCGGCGAAGGCGGAGGTCGCCCAGCGCTGCGCATCTTTGAGTGCGGCCCCCTGCTGTTCCGAACGGGCAATTGCGGACCGCGCTTCGGACCAGGCCTTTTCTATTTGCAGCCGCACCCCCAAAGTCGCCAAGACCTCTTGCTGTCGTACCTTGTCGAGTTGCGCATTGGCCATGTCGAGCTGGCTACGCTTGGTGTGGAAGTCCCAACTGTAGCGCAAGACCAGCGCAATGCCAGCCGTGAGGTCGTTGTAGGGATCGTAGGCAAACGGGCTCCGTTGCCGCGTCGCACTCGTCGTCCAAACCCACCTGAAAAATCCGACGAGCCCTAAGTCCGGGTAGTACATCTTCTCCTGGAGGAGCGCGAGGCTGCTCTGGGCGGCGACGCCGGCTCGCAGAGCGCGCAGCTCAGGGCGGTGAGAAGCCGCAAGGTCGAGGTAGGCGTCCACCGAAGCCAGGAATTGCACGGGGAGTTCAAGCGGCGCCGTTTCGACTGGCACAGGCCGTTCCTCAGTCCAGTGGATGAGCAATGCGATAGCTGCAAGCGCATAGCGCGCACCGGCTTCGGCAGCTTCCTTCTGCGCAAGTGCTTGACCACGGTAGTAGCCGATCTTGTAGGCGTCGCGCTGGGTCACTTGGTCCGAGTGTGCAGCGATGAGCCTGTCGATCGTCTGGCGAGCCTTGTCGAGACGATTCATCGTATCGTCGATTAAGCGGAGGCTTTGACTCGCCAGGCAATAACCATAGTACGCGAGTGCCACCTGATACTCAGCCTCGTCACCGGCGCTCGCAGCCAACGCCTCTCCCGCGGCGACTCCTTGGCGACCTGCTTCTGCAGCGGCGTTGAGCTTTCCAAAGGTGTAAATCGGCATCGCCGCCGTCGCCTCGGTACGGAGTTGCACTCCGGGCGTCCCAAAGTCCAAATCATAGGTGATCGAAGCTTTGGTGGTGGGAGGTCCTCCAAAGCCATTGTTGCGCGCTTCCGGCGTCGGACCAGCGACGAGCAGAAGCGTGTCGAGCTTGGGGATCCAAGCGTTTCGCGCTTGTTGATAGAGCGACTCATAGACGCGCAGTTGGGCCTGCGCTTCTTTCACGCGCGCATCATTGGCTCGCGCGAGTGAAATGAGCTGGTCGATCGAGAACCGCTCGCCGGCACCCGCGGGAACCGCAATCATCAACAGCAGAAGTGCAAACCGCATGGGAGGTGTCATTTGCCGTACCACGATGAGGAATTGAAGGAGTTTTGGCCACAAATGACGTATAGGGGTCACCGCGCTAACCCCCGCGCTTCGACGTACGCCACGTAGGCACTTCAGAACGGATGCTCCATGGTTTTTAGCGAACGCGTGAAGGAAGTTCTCTCCTGGTATTCATCGGAATCTCCGGGAGTCTTAACCAACATGGCTCGTTTGATGAACAGCGGGACATTGGCGGGCACCGGAAAGCTCGTCATTCTTCCGGTCGATCAAGGATTTGAGCACGGACCCGCCCGAAGCTTCCAGCCGAATCCGGCTGGCTATGACCCGGACTACCACATTCAGTTGGCGATCGACTCGGGCTGCAACGCCTATGCGGCTCCCCTGGGATTCCTGGAGGCAGTCGCAGGCAAATTCCGCGGCGAAATGCCGCTCATACTGAAGCTGAACAATTCCGACTCGCTGGCGGATCTCAAGGACCCAATCTCCGCCGTAACGGCGGGGGTTCGCGACGCAGTTCGCCTCGGCTGCGTGGCGATTGGCTACACGATCTATCCAGCATCAGGCGCCAGAAATAGAATGTACGAGGATCTCCGCGACCTCATCGCCGAAGCGAAGAGCTTTGGTCTACCGACGGTCGTTTGGGCTTACCCGCGCGGAGCGATATCAAAAGACGGCGAAACGGCGGTGGATGTCATCGCCTACGCGGCCCAAATTTCCGCGCAATTGGGCGCGCACGTCATCAAGGTCAAGCCGCCCAAGGACTTCGTGGAGCAGCCTGAGGCAAAAAAGGTGTTCGAAAAGTACAAGGTTCCAACTAAGAGCCTGGCGGATCGCGTTCGGCATGTCATTCAGAGCGCCTTCAACGGGAAGCGAATTGTGATTTTCTCCGGAGGCGAGGCGAAGGATACTGCTTCATTGCTTGAGGATATCAAGGGAATCCATGCAGGTGGTGGCTTCGGCTCGATCATGGGGCGCAACGCCTTCCAACGCCCGCGCGTTGAGGCTCTGGCGCTGTTGCATGACGTCATGGCGGTTTTTCGTAGTTCGTGATTTTTCAAGGAGACTTCGTGAGGCACTTGATGAACCAGACGAAACGCATTGCCATTGCTGCGGCTCTGGCAATCGCTCTATCGGCAACGGCGAGCCAACCTCCACCCCTCGCTCCCGCGACCATCGCACCAGCAGATATTCCCAAGACCTTGTACGCTTTTGGGGTTTTGGTTCATCAGCGCACCCCGCTTGGGCAAATGGAACTCTCCCCGAAGGATCTTGATGCGGTCATCGCGGGATACCGCGACGCGGTGCTTAAGAAAAAGCCGAAATTCGAGAACGAATCGGATTTCGCAGCGACGAAGTTCCGCCAGTTCCTCACCGAACGCCAAGAGGCGTGGACGAAGGCTACGACGAAGCGAAACGACGCCTACCTCGAACAGGTGGCAGCAGAGACTGGAGCGGAAAAACTCCCGAGCGGCGCCATCTTCTTTCCCGGGAAAGCGGGAAGCGGCCCTTCCCCTACGCCCGCGGACATCGTTACTTTTTCTTACAAGGGAACCCTCTCGAGCGGACAACAGTTCGATAGCAATGCAGCGGGAACGCCTACGGAACTTCCGATGAACCAGCTGATCCCTTGTATGTCGGAGGCCATCGTTCGCTTGAATACCGGAGGGAGCGGAAAAATCGTTTGTTCACCCGCCTTGGCCTTCGGTCCTCGCGGAAGCCAAAAAGTTCCCGCCAACAGCGTCGTTGCCTTCGATATCAATCTCATCAAATTCGTAGCTCCGGACGCAGGAAAGGTACCAACGCCATGAAGCGCCTTGCGTACGTGATCGCATTTTCTATTGTCGGGTTGTTGGCCTGCAAGACCAAGAAGTCGCCTGAGGCCAATGCGACGAGTCCCTCCGAATCCGCGGTAGCAACGCCTCCCGCTCCGCCTCCCTCCCCGCTCACTGCGGAAGAGGTCGAGCGCGCTCTCTATGTCCTGGGCAACCGCCTCGAGCAAGCGACCCCGACGGGGAAGCTCAATCTTTCAGAAAAGGAACTCGCCGAGGTCGTTCGCGGAATCAACGATAGCGCCGCGGGAAAAGCGGGAGATCTGAACCTCGAGTCCTTTGGACCAAAGGTCGATGCGCTTATCCGCCAACGATCCAAAGCCCTAGCGGAGAAGAGCAAGGCTGTCGGCGACGCATTTCGGCCCAAGTTTGCGAAAGGCCAAGGCGTTGAAACACTTCCCTCCGGAGTTTTGATTCAGATTGAAAAAGCGGGGGAAGGAAAATCGCCGAGCGCCGACGATATCGTGACCGTGCACTACCGCGGCACCCTGGTGGACGGTACGGAATTTGACTCCAGCTACAAGCGCAAGAGCCCAGCGACTTTTTCCCTAAGAGGAGTCATTGCCTGTTGGACTGAAGGCCTCCAGAAAATGAAGGTGGGAGGGAAGGCAAAGCTCGTTTGCCCGCCGGAGACAGCATACCGAGAAAGTGGAAACCAAGCGATCCCCGGAAACGCAACGATCCTTTTTGATGTTGAACTCCTGGATGTCAAATCCCAACCTACCGCGGCACCAGCGGCGCCGGGTCCTGGGAGCCCGCCCAATTCAGGCGGCACCCCAAACCCAGCGAACTGAAAGGAAGCGCTGTGAACGTTTCATCCACGGCGACAGCGCCGCAATCGCTGCTTTCGAGTTCTATCGGCATCAAAGTATTAATGGCTGTAAGTGGGCTCTGCCTCTGGCTTTTCTTGGTGGCGCACATGGCAGGCAACCTGACTATTTTTGCGGGGAAGGCGTCTTTCAATGCCTACGCCGCAGCCTTACACGCTCGCCCCCTCATCCTCTGGGTGGTGCGCGCCGGGTTGATCTTCATGTTTCCACTGCACATCGTATCGGCGGTTCTTGCGGCGATGGCGGATCGAAGGGCACGCCCCATCGATTATGCCTACCCCAGTCGGACTCCGGTAAGGCTCGCGGCGCGATCGATGCTCATTTCCGGATTCGCTATCCTGGCGTTTCTCCTCTATCACCTCGCCCATTTCACTTGGAACATCACAGGCCCGATGCCAGCGGAACACGACCCCTACGCGATGGTGGTGATGGGGTTTCAAAATCCGGTGATTGCAACCCTCTATATCGTGGCCCAAATACTCCTCGCCGCCCACCTTTCTCACGGACTTTACGCAGTATTTCAACACCTCGGGGTGTGGGGTAATCGTCTCACCGCGCGCGTCCATCTAGGAGCCAAAATCGTCGGCTACGGAATGTGCGCTGCCTTTTGCACCACTCCCCTCGCCGTGCTCCTTGGGTGGATTTCATGAAACTCGACGCCGCCGAACCCACTGGCCCAATCGAAGCACGTTGGACCAACCATCGCTTTGCGATGAAGCTTGTGAATCCGGCAAACAAACGCAAGCACCGTATTCTTGTCGTTGGGTCCGGTCTCGCAGGGGCATCCGCAGCGGCCACGCTCGCCGAGCAGGGCTACCTCGTGGACGTCTTTTGCTTTCAAGATAGCCCGCGCCGAGCCCACAGTATCGCCGCCCAAGGTGGGATTAACGCTGCAAAGAACTACCGCAACGATGGGGATTCGGTCTTTCGCTTGTTCTACGACACCGTGAAAGGTGGGGATTGGCGCTCTCGAGAATCCAACGTGTATCGCCTCGCCGAACTGTCGGTGAACATCATCGACCAGTGCGTTGCGCAAGGCGTACCCTTTGCACGCGAGTATGGTGGACTCCTCGACAACCGTTCCTTTGGCGGTGCGCAGGTCTCGCGCACATTCTACGCGAGAGGGCAGACGGGGCAGCAACTCCTCCTTGGAGCCTACCAAGCCCTCGAGCGTCAGGTTGGTCTCGGCGCAGTGACGATGCATGCCAGACACGAGATGCTCGACGTTGTCGTCATTGAAGGACGCGCGCGGGGGATCATTACCCGCAACCTCATCGATGGAACCATTGCACCCTGGGCCGCAGACGCGGTCGTCCTCGCCAGTGGCGGATACGGGAACGTATTCTACCTTTCGACGAATGCGAAGGGTTGCAACGCGACGGCGATTTGGCGCGCCTACAAGCGTGGCGCTGGCTTCGCCAATCCATGCTTCACGCAAATTCATCCGACCTGCATTCCCGTGAGTGGCGACTACCAGTCAAAGCTTACGTTGATGAGCGAGTCCTTGCGAAACGACGGGCGGGTTTGGGCTCCCAAGGCGTCAGGGGACAATCGACCGGCCAACGAGCTTCCCGAAATCGAGCGCGACTACATCCTCGAGCGCAAGTATCCAAGCTTCGGCAACCTCGCACCCCGCGACGTAGCGAGCCGTGCTGCCAAGGAAGCATGTGATTTGGGTCACGGTGTCGGTCCGGGAGGTCGTGGAGTCTACCTCGACTTTCGCGACGCGATCGCTCGCCTCGGGAAAGAAAAGATTTCCGAGCGCTACGGGAACCTCTTTGAGATGTATGAAACGATAACCGGAGATGACCCCTACCAAACCCCGATGCGAATCTTTCCCGCCGTGCACTACACGATGGGAGGATTGTGGGTCGACTACAACCTGATGTCGACGCTGCCCGGACTCCACGTCGTGGGAGAAGCCAACTTTTCGGATCACGGCGCCAATCGGCTCGGTGCATCGGCGCTCATGCAGGGCCTCGCCGATGGCTATTTCATTCTCCCAGCGACGCTGAGTCACTACATTGCCAGCTCTAAACTTCCGGCCGTGCAAACCAGCCATCCAGCGTTTGTGGACGCCATCGGAGCGGTGCAAGGGCAACTGCAGCGCCTCTTGAGCGCCAAAGGAAAGCTGTCCGCCGATAGCTTCCATCGGAGACTCGGCGACATGCTCTGGGAAAAGTGCGGCATGGCTCGAAGCGCCAAAGGCCTCAATGAGCTCCTGCAGGAAATTCCGGCACTTCGAGAGGAGTTTTGGAGCCAGATTTCAGTGCCAGGGAGCGGCGCCGACCTCAACCAATCGCTTGAACGCGCTGGGCGGATCGCTGACTTCTTCGAGCTTGCCGAGCTCTTGGTGCGCGACGCGCTCGCACGAGATGAATCCTGTGGTGGTCACTTTCGCGAAGAACATCAAGATGCAGAAGGCGAATGCCTAAGAAATGACGAACAATTCATGCATGCGAGCGTGTGGGAATACCAGGGAGGGAAACCTCCCATCCTCAACAAAGAACCATTGAACTTCGAGTATGTCCATCCGGGCAAGCGGAGCTACAAATGAACAGCGCGGAAACGTTCACTCTCAAGCTGCACGTATGGCGACAGGCTGGCCCGAACGCGCAGGGGCGGATCCAGGACTATCTGGCGGAAAATGTAAGTCCGCACATGTCCTTCCTCGAAATGCTCGATGTCGTGAACGACAAGCTCATCCAAAAAGGTGAAGAGCCGATTGCCTTCGACCACGATTGCCGCGAAGGCATTTGCGGCGCTTGCTCCATGGTCATCAACGGAATTCCTCACGGCGGAAAGCCCGGCGTCACTGCCTGCCAACTCCATATGCGGAACTTCCGGGATGGCGACGATGTCACCATCGAGCCTTGGCGCGCCAAAGCGTTCCCCGTCGTAAAGGATCTGATCGTGGATCGGTCGGCGTTTGACCGAATCATCGCCTCCGGAGGATTCGTGAACGTGAGCACCGGCGGTACGCCGGATGCAAACGCACTCCTTGTCTCCAAGCGAGACGCCGATCGTGCCTTCGAAGCAGCTACTTGCATTGGGTGTGGCGCTTGCGTAGCCGCCTGTAAGAATGCATCTGCAATGCTCTTTGTGGGCGCGAAAGTTTCCCACTTGGCCGCTCTCCCGCAAGGTCAAGTAGAACGGGGCGACCGCGCACGCCGGATGGTTGCGCAAATGGACGCGGAGGGATTTGGGACTTGCACCAACCTCTCGCAATGTGAGGCGGTGTGTCCCAAGCACATCAAGGTGGACGTCATCGCCCGGCTCAACGCTGAACGATTGCGCGCATAGCGCTCGAGAAGGTTGAGACGTCTCATTTATTTGTCTTTTCGTCCTTCTTCCCGTCCATGCTTGTCAACAGCGCCTCTGCCGCATGAAAATCCGCCGGCAATGGCGCTTCGAATGCCATTGGAACGTGCGTCATTGGATGGAGAAATTCCAGCCGTGACGCATGGAGCGCTTGCCGCGCGATGACCTGCGGGAATGGACTCCCCCGACCTCCATAGAGCGTGTCACCGAGGATCGGGAAACCCGCGTCGGCGCAATGCACGCGGATCTGATGGGTGCGGCCGGTGTGCAACTGAACGCGCAATTTGGCGGCCTTTCCGAAACGCGCAACCACTTCGTATTGGGTCCGAGCTGGTCTTCCGACTTGGAGCCGCGAGGTGAATCGGGTTCGATGAACCGGGTGGCGTGCGATCGGTCCACCCCATTCGCCGCGCGCAAGCGGATTCCCCTTTACGAGGGCAAGGTAGAACTTTGCGACGGAGCGTTCGCGGAACGCGCGCTGAAGGGCTTGCAAGGCTGCATCGGACTTTGCCACCACGAGAAGTCCTGAAGTATCCTTGTCGAGACGGTGCACGATGCCGGGGCGAAGCGTGCCTCCAATACCCTTTAAGTCTCCGATATGGTGGAGCAAGGCGTTGACGAGTGTGCCTGAGCGATTGCCTGCACCTTCGTGAACGACCATTCCGGGGGCTTTGTCGACGACTACCAAGTCACTGTCTTGAAAAACGATGCGCAGTGGTAGGTTTTCGGGCTTTGGAAGCGCAGGTGTAGGATCGGGTTCGAAGACTTCGATAGCTTCCCGCCCTGAAAGCCGCAGCGAAGGCTTGGCCGGTCGTCCATCTACGCGCACAGCAGACTGCGCGATAAGTTGCTGGAGGCGCGACCTGGTCAAATGCTTGACGGCTTTCGCCAAGAATGCGTCGAGCCGTTCGCCCTTCGCGTCCTTCGACGATAGGACGGTCACCAGATCTTTGACCGAATATGCCCCTTCGGCTTGAGGATGACGTCGACGATGGCGCGATCGAAGTAGTTGGTCTGCGCATAGATTTCCGGAGACATTCGACTTCGATAGAGGCCACGGCCTTCGTCGATTTCCTCCTTCAAATCGTCAAAAAACGTGTCGTTCTCAATGCTCCTGATGATTTTCTTTTCGTTGTACAGGGCGATGTCTGACGCAATGGTCCGAGCAAACCGCACCGCCTTGACGCGTTCTTCGTCGATCATTGCAATGATTCTAACGCGACAGGCGCCTGGCGTCGACTAACGCGAGGTAGCTTTTTGAGACCCGAATTCCGTCAATCCCAAGCTCGCGAGCCAAACACATGAGGAATCCTCGCAGGTACACGGTGGCAGGCAGGAGGTCGAAGCGATCACCTTCAAGGTTCTCGAGGTGCGCAGAGCCAATCCGGGTACGCTCCGAGAGTTCATGGATGGTCAACCCTTTGGATTCCCGAATCTGACGCAAGATCCGCCCCGAGAACTCTTGATCGGGAGCGATCTCAGAGATGGGAGCCGCCGTCGGCGGCGCCTCCCGAGCCGGAGGGGGCTTCGGCGGCGAGGGCATGGTCGCACTGACCTTAGCAGGAGGGGAGAGTCCAGAGCGCTCCTTGGCACTCGCGAGCCATTGGGGAGCCGGAGAGGTCTCTACCATGGACTCCTCTCGGGGAGGTGCTGCCGCATGGGGCGGCGGAGAGGCCTTCGCCATTGACTCCTCTCGGGGAGGCGCCGCCGCTCCCAGGGGTCGCTGTAGCCGTACAGATTCAGCCATCGTTTCGTGCTGCAGGTCGGCGAACCTATCTTCATGGGAATCGACTTGATGCGTGTCCGCGTTCAGCCGCAAAGGTTCGGATGGGGCCGCATCGGGCTTGGCAACCGAAGTGCCTTGCGGCACCAAAGGGGCCCGCTTGAGCAACGTATCCTTGGATGGATTTTGCAGCTGCGGAGGCCGACTTTGCGCAATATCTGGAACGCTCGATTGCGTGGGCAGGCCGATGGTCAGATCGTAGTACTCACGACTTTCTGGATCCGCGAGGACATCGCGCGCTTCCCGGATGCGTTCGCGGACCTGCTCACCGGATGCGGGATCGACGAGCCCATACATGGCTACTTGGTCTTCATCGTAGAGCTTCAGCAACCGCTTTGCAGCGTAGGCGACGTCTTCGGGAGAAGCATCCACGGAGATTTCAAGAATCTCATAGTAGGTTTGGGAGGCGCGCGGTTTCACTGGTGCAGTGCAACAACCTTTTCGGCAATACGCAAGATTCCTTGCGCGGCCTGGCTATCTGGATAGGCGGCAAGTACGGAGCGCCGGGTCCGCACCGCCTGCCACACCGCATCGTCATGGCTAACAGCTCCCAGGTACTGAAGCTCAAGGCCAAAAAACTTCTGCCACGCTCCTGCGACGGAAGGGCCAACATCGAAATCCCGTCGATCCCGCGCCTGATTGACGACGAGCAGCGGTCGAAAGTCACGAATAACCTGCTCTAGGCGCAGCGCATTCTCGGGCTTCGTGTCTCGCAGCCATTCCACGACTTCCCAGGGAGTACGTCGATTGGCCATCTCGCGAGGGGCCAGCGCGCCTGCGACCATTCCAGCAAAATCTTCCTCCAGCCCAACTGCCTGGATGCTTCGCACAAAAGCCGCCTTGATGAAGCGGTATGCGTTCTCGATCGATGTTGGTTCCGGAAGAATCACCACGATTCCTTGGTCTGCGACGGTAAAGAAATCGAGAACGTTGAAGCTTGTACCGGCTCCAAGATCTAAGATGACGTAGTCGACATCCAACGTCAGGAGGTGCCGCAGGAGCTTGGACTTCTGAGCGTGGCGCGGGTTGGCGGCGTCGAGGCCATCCGAGGCGCCGGAAATAAGCCAGAGATTCGGCTGGAAAGTGGGAACTGCCACATCTTCTAGGTGCTCGACGCGACGCTCAATGAAGTCTGAAATGGAAACCTTTGGCAAACCCATTCCCAGGCATGTGTGAAGGTTCGCTCCACCCAAGTCGACATCGACGACAACGACCCGCGCTCCAAGGCGTGCAAGGGCCACGGCGATGTTTGCCGAAACAAAGGATTTGCCGATTCCGCCCTTCCCTCCACCGATCGCTATGATCTGGCGACCCTTCGCGCGCCAAACTGGACTCCCGATGGGTACGACGTTACCGCTCGGCGCAATGCGATCGCCCTTAAGGATCCTCGCAGCATTTGGCTTGGAGGCGTCGACCACTATTCCTCCTGCAGCTCAACGTTCCAATAGGAAGCGTCCACGAGGTTAAGGAAGGGAAGCCAGGCGCGGCGGACCGTTTCCTTCGGAGTCCCTCGAAGAAATGGAGTCCATCGAGGTCGTATCGGTTCGCGGCGCAAGCTGAGGCCCGCTTGCTCTGGAGTTCCCCCGCCCTTGCGAACATTGCACGCAATGCACGAGCAAACAACGTTCTCCCAACATGTCCGCCCTCCCTGACTTCGAGGCATCACGTGATCAAGATTGAGATCGCTTCGCTTCAGTCTCCGCCCACAGTACTGGCAGGTGTCCTCGTCGCGCACGTAAATGTTCATGCGCGAGAAGCGCACCCGCACTTTGGGGAGTTTTGCGAACGCCGCCAGTACCAGCACGCGGGGAATTCGAATCCGCCGCGATACCGTGGAAATCGCTTCTTCGTCCGCCGCCGCCTTGAGATCCGCCCAGTCGCCAAAGGCGTAGAACCGGTACTGCTCGTCGACGGCGCGGGCAATCCCCATGTACAGCATGGTGATTGCCCGGCGCACGGTGGTGACGTGCACCGGATGGTAATGGCGATTGAGGACGAGGACCGCGCTCATGAAAGCCCTGGGTAAGGGAATTGTGTTTCGACCAGCTACCTTATGGAAATCGTGCTTGTTCCGCCGCGATCCTAGCATCAGTGGGGTAGGTTACAATCTCAAGGTAGCCCCGTGAACATCCGGACTCAAAGTGCTCTTCTAGCGGCAATCGTTTGCATCGCGATGGGACTCGCTATGCTCTTGCGCCGCCAACGGCCTCGATCCGTAACTCTCTTTGGCGTCTTTGCCCTCTCCGTCGGCGTGTACTATCTCGCCGCGTTCTGCGAGCGCATTGTATCCGCGCACGGCTCCCTAGGGAGGATCACGCTAAGCGCAACGATTCTTCTGGGTTCGCTCATTCCGGCGGCGGCCCTCGCGTTCTACGTCGAATTCCTCAATTGCGCAGCGCGCGTTGCCCGATTCGCGCGGCAGCTCGCTTTTTTTTCGGCTTTCATAGGACTTGCCGTCGCCCTCAGCCCTTTGTCCCAACTGCAATGGGCACGTGTAGCCGCCGGTTCGTGGATCTTAGCAGCCCTGGGCTTCAGCGTCTGGCTGCTTATTGCCAGAAGTCGAGAGTCTAGTTCCCGCGTCGATCGCCTTCGATCGCTCTACTTGGCAGTAGGCTCGGCCGCAGCGATCATCTTCACTGGGCTCGAACTCCTCGGCGGCTTCGGTCTACCTGTCCCTGCGCTTGGAACCATCGTCGCCACCTTCAATCTCTACTTTCTTTCCCAGACACTCTTGCGATTGCGACTGATGGATCTCCATGAGCTCCTTGGCAAGATCGCGTCGTTGGTCGTACTGGCTGCGATCCTCGCACTGCTATTCGTACTTCTGACCTTCTGGGTCGCCGGGAATACCGGCCTCTACCTCTTCAACACGGTGGTCGCGACTCTGGTGATGCTGATTCTTTTGGAGCCGCTGACCACTTGGGTCAACGACCGCGTGACAGCAATCGCATTCCGGCAGCGCTTCGCTTTTCTCGAGCATGGCCGGGGGATTTTGAAGCGCGCTGCAGGCGCGATTGAGGTCGCCGACGCGACGGCTATCGTCCTCGATGGTCTCAATGAAACGCGCCGCGTGACGCACGCATCTGTCTACCTTCTCAGCGAGGATCGTCCAGGATTCCAACTGGCCGACAGCCGAGGTCCAGCACCTGCCGCATTCGTCGATTTGGGTTTGGCCCGCGCACTGCTTCTACGATCGGAGCGCGCGCAACTCGTCGAGACGGTAGAACGGCGAATTGCAGCGCTCCGCCAACAACCGATGGAAGCGCGGCGACAGCGCGATGAACTGAAGCGGCTGGGTTCAGTGAAGGCGTCGATGGACCTGATGAAGGCCGGAATTACCGTCCCGCTCCTCGGAACCGACCGCGCTCTCGGCTTCCTCAACCTCTTCGATGAGAGAGTACCCGAGGCTTTTGCTTCTGACGAGATTGCACTGATTCTCGAAATGGCCGAGCTCCTTGCACGCGTCATCGAGAACTCCTCACTCTACGACAAGATGCGTGAGCGAGACCGCCTCGCGGCGCTTGGAGAAATGGCCGCCGGTCTCGCGCACGAAATCCGAAACCCGCTCGGTGGCATCAAAGGTGCCGCGCAATTCCTCGATCCACGGAAGCGCGATGGCGAAGAGCAGGAATTCGTCGCCATCATCTCCGAGGAGGTCAATCGCCTCAATGGGGTCGTCACTGCGTTTCTCGACTATTCGCGACCTCTGAAACAAACGTTCGGACCCACTGACCTCAACGAGGTGATCACCCGAACCATTCGCTTGATCGCAAATGACGTTCCGAGCCACTTGAAGCTCATCTCCCATTTGGCCCCAGATTTGCCCAAAGTCAGCGGCGACGCGGAACAACTCAAACAGGTGTTCATCAACCTCGTGCAGAACGCGATCCAAGCGCTGGGGAGCCAGCCCGGAACCATTACTGTTTCGACCTCACTCGTCGAGAGGTTCCTAAACCTCCGAGCTGCCGACGCTATTGCGGTCGTCGTGTCTGACGATGGACCAGGAATTCCCGCCGAACAGCAACCCAATATTTTCGTTCCGTTCTTCACGACCAAGCTCAAGGGTACGGGCCTGGGACTCGCCATTTCTCAGCGCATCGTTCGAAACCATTCGGGGACGATTGCCGTCCAAAGCCCCGCTGACGGGGGTACAGCCTTCGTCATTCGTATCCCTGCGCTCGGCAACCGCTCGATTGCCCAGGCTGCGCTGGAACCAAGCACTTTGGACCTCACTCCGTTTCCTGGTGCCGCAAATCCTCGGCCACCTCGACGAAAGAAGACGAGCGGCTAGACGCGAGCACCTGGAATCGCGCTCACTTGGCAGCTTGCGAATGGGAGCGGGCTTCTTTGAGTTCAGCTTCGAGCTTCACGATCCGAAGTGCAAGCCGTTCTCTATCGCGGATACGGTTCATGTCACTCTCGGAGCGAGCCGCGTCTGCATTGACAGTTCGTTCCAGTGCGAGCTCTTTGCGACACTCGGCGAGAAGCTTTTCCAACTCGTCCGCTCGAATTTTCGTATCCTCCCATTGCCGCTTGTAGGTCGCGCTCCTTTCACGCCAGGAGCGCGCGCTGGCATTTGCCTTTTCAAGGCGACCGGAGCTGAAGGCAATTGGCTCAGGTGGCAGTTGAACCCAGGTGGGGTCCAAGTCCGCGGGCAACGTCCTTCCAGCAATCACGACGAAGTAGGCGGCTTCCGATGGCCCGGCGAGGGAGCCATCGACCTGGAGGCCGTCGGTACTTTGAAACGCAAGTTGGTACCCTAGGATCGGCGATTGTGTCGCTTCCCGGATCGCCGCGAAGTGCGGCTTGAGCGTATCGAGAAGCATTCCAAGGGTTGGCGCGGATCCGGGCTCCTCTGCCTCGAAAATAGTCGGTAGCGCAAGGCCAGCGGTGTTGCGCAATCCACCGAGGAGGTACCCGTGTTCAGCGACCAAGCGAGACAGTTCGCTCATCAATAATGGGGCGCCAACGTATGGGGCCAAATCAGCGACGGCGACCAAGTCAAAACTTCCATTTGGAAAGTCGTCGAAGGCAGCCCCGCGGAATCGAATGGTATCGGATTCGAGCAATTCACGGGCTCGTTCGACGGCTCCGATGTCGGAATCCGCAGCGACGACGGATCGGGCCCCTCGGCCTGAGAGGAAGACGGCGGATCGACCCTCCGTGGATGCGACTGCGCCAATCTCAAGGACTCGCCTGCGCACGCAAAGCCGCTCCGCAAAGATATATCGTGGAAGGAGCTCGCTCATCCCAAGCGTTTGGAAGGTGGCAGACATGCGGTCCAGGACATTGTATAGGAAGTCATCGAATGGATTCCGAGATCATGAGATCGCTACAGCCCTCGCTACGGTTGGCATCCCGAACCTCGATTTCTAAAAGGCGAACCAATGAACTCGCAACCTTCAGCGTTGAACCGGATGGCGCGCGCGACCCGAAACTTGTTCCTCTTCATCGTGTTTGTCGTGCTTGCGGGAGGAGCGGCCTACGCAGCTTCGCTTCTGAACATGCGGACCTACAAACTCGAAACGAGAGGGTTGGACTTGGTGGTTCTCCGGGGAACGATGATCCCTTTCCGCTTCGCCTACTACCAGCCACCTGATGCGCTCCAAGCAGATGCATACGCACCGCTAAATCTCGAGGGAACTCCTGCGGCTCCCAACGGGGCGACTTTTGGCGATCGCGATCAACTCGATCGCGCTCTTTTCGGAGTCATCGAGGGGCTGCTTCGACCCAAGCTCGCCAGTGACGATGCGCGCGATCTCGAAACTGCAGCGGACCTAGTCAAGCGCGCCGGGTACCTTCGAGGTCTCACCGCCGACCAAAATGCAACGCTTAAGAAGCTCGGATCGGAGTTCGCCTACTACGTCGCTCAAACACGCCTTCAAGAAGCCCGGCGCGAACTCGAAGAGGCGCTCACCCAACTCAAGATTGCAGCGGACACCGACGGACGGCATCGCGACCAAGCCAATGCCATGCTTCTTTCGGTGGCTCCGCAAGTACGCGAACTCGCTACGGCGATACAAGAAACTTCAGCAATAGCCCTTGGGAAGCCTCCTGCGGGCAACCGCATCCCCGCGCCGACGCCTCCTGCGGGCAACCTCATCCCCGCGCCGACGCCGTCACCTTCCACTGAAGCTCCCGCAGCGATTCCTGCCCCTCCCTAGCCGGGCGACCGGAGCTATCGGCAAATCCTCAGCGGTGGAGGGCCAGGAATCGAAGGAACGCGATTTCGGTCTTCGCATCGATGATCTCACCGGAATGGAGCGCAGCGCTCAATTCTGAAACGCCCCTCCATCGGACCAAAGCGCCCTCTTCAAGGGGGCTTCCGTCTCCGAGTGGGATCCCCTCGACGCAGCCGGTCACGTCGGCGACTGTGAGATGGATCCGCTCGCTCAAAATGCCCGGGGCGACAAAAAGAGAAGGACCCAGAAAGTGGATCTGCGAAATCCCTATCGAGATCCCAGCTTCTTCTTGAATCTCAATTTGCGCACGGCGCAGGATCCCGGAGCGCCCATGGTCGTCTGCTTCGATCAATCCCGCGACGATTTCTTCGAAATAGAGAGGTGCGTCGTGGGCTGGAAGTCCAGAGAACCTTCGAAAATAGGCTGCGGGTCGCAATACGCTGCGCGTCAGGACTTCCACTGTGTTCGCCCCTCGGCGCCACAGGAGGACTGCAACGGCGTCAAGCCCCGAACGATCGACAGTGTCCACGCGGTATTCCTTCGAATGGGAGCCGTCCCTGCGAAGGTTGCGCGCCCATTGCCTTCGTATGGAAAGGAATGGCACGTCCTCGGGGCCATCGGCTTGACGAAGAACTTCAATCGCTTCAACGGTTTTCATTGGTCCTCCCACGATTTGAACATGAAGCGCAGCAACGCACCTTGCCCTATAGGATTGGCCCGCCTATAAGCCGCAACGATCGGCGCCGTAGCCAAGTGGTAAGGCAAGGGTCTGCAAAACCCTCATACCCCGGTTCGAATCCGGGCGGCGCCTATGAAGCGCCGCCGAATAGCCGTATTGGTGGCGATAGCGCTCTTCGGCCGCATCGGCACACCGAGAGCCGAGCCGATGCGGCCTTGGGGCGATTCACCGCTTAAGACCTTTGATTTCGGAGGCGATGCGCCGCGCGTATCGGTGCGCGTTTCGGAAGGCGACGCTGTTGCCACTTTGTTCTCAAAAGTCGGCATGGAAATCTCGCTCACTTTTGCCGATGGCAGCGAGCGCACGCTGCTGTGGCCAGAGGGCGAAAGACTGCTCGTGCAGTGGACGGAGGGTCGCGCAGCCTCCGTCCATTCGCGCATCCTGCTCACGCAACTCCCGATCCGAGAGAGGAACGCGATCGAGAAGGCGGTTCTCGACTACGGCGCTCGGGGACTTCCCGTGAAGACCATCATCGTTGGTCGCTTGTTTGGAATCCACGGCCGCGTTATCGACAACCGCGCCGTACTCGTCGTGATCGACGAGGAGCCACTCTCTCCGGAAGCTGCGTCATCACGGCAAGCGTATTTCCTGGCAAACTACGGACTGCGAACCACGCTCATCGATGCAGTCGCTTCCTCAGGTTGGACCCGCTTCAAGCTGTCCGGTGAGGGCGTCCCTTCCTGGGCACAGAATATTGCCGGATTGCGCGCGGTTCCGCGAGGATCGGGCTTCATCGGAGTTTCCAACCGAGGTGCCCCGCATCAGTACCGCGGCACCATCGCGATCACGGCGGGGCGAGACGGAAGACTGGCAACCGTAAACCAGCTCGAAGTCGAAGACCTCCTTCGAGGACTCGTGCCTGCCGAAATTTTTCCATCTGCACCTGTTGAGGCTCTCAAAGCGCAAGCGGTGACTGCTCGCAGCGAGGTGCTTTCCAAGTTAGGGCTCCGACATTTCGCCGATCCCTACCTGCTGTGCTCAGATCAGCACTGTGCAGTCTACCGCGGGGTCGATGGCGAAGCGGCATCTACCAACGCCGCCATCGATGCGACCACTGGCGAGGCGCTCTTTGATTCAGCTGGCCGCCTCGTCGATTCAGTCTACAGCGCGGTTTGCGGAGGGCACACGGAGAACAACGAAGTCGTATGGGGAACCCCAGCAAACGACTCGCTGCGCGGGCAGCCTGACCTTTTGCCCGGATTCGCCAACGCCCCTACTCCAGACAACCTCAAGGCCTTCCTTGCGGCACGCACACCATTCGCGTGTGCTGGAGGTCCCTGGTCCTCCGCGAGCAAGTTCCGCTGGGCGCGCACCTTTACGGCGGACGCATTCGATCGCCTCCTTTCCGATTTCGGGGTTGGCCATGTCCTGGCGATGAAAACCACCCAGCGCGGGGTCTCGGGAAGAGTGACCGTACTTCAGGTCTCTGGAACTTCAGGTGCCACCGTTCTGCGCGGGGAACTGGTGATTCGGCGGACGCTTGGTAACCTCAACAGTTCCCTCTTCGAACTGACCGCGAAACGCGACGGTGTGGGCAACCTCCTCGGTTGGCATTTTCGCGGCGGCGGATGGGGGCACGGGGTCGGACTATGTCAACTCGGTGCGATAGGGAGGGCCCGTAGCGGCCAAGACTATCGAGCCATTGTCAGTCACTATTTTCATGGTTCGCAGGCTGTCCGATTGTACGAGTCGGCGCACCCTTCCGCCAGGCCTGCTAGAGAATAGGGGCCATGCTGAATTCGCGCCCATCCAACGACCGACCTCTCCGTCGCTGGCTCGTGGCAGTCGCGCTAGCGCTCTGTGCCCACGCTCTCTATGCGGGTTTCATAGCCACTTCGGGAAATGGCGCGAAGAGAGACAAGCCGAAGCTTACCGCGATCAAGGATCCGTTGCAGGCAGTATCCATGCGCAACCTGAGCGGAGAGCAATGGAGTCACAACCGTGGTGTTGACAACGTGCGCACCCGCCCCCCTCCCGAAGCCAAGCGAGAAGAACCACCCAAGGGCCAAGTCGTCGCAGTGGCACCTGGAAATGGCGAGCAAGACGCCAACGCCAAATACATCGCGGAGACGAACAACAAGGTGAGCAAAGAAACGCGTGCCCGCGACCAAACCGCAAACTACCGAAATGCGATGGCGCGCAAAACGTCACCCAAAGCTTCCGAAGGAACTGGCCAGGACCCAGGTGCGCTCGCCAGCATGAATGGCAACAATGGAACTGGCCTCGATGCTCGGCCGCCAAAGGAAGCGCAGGCCGCATCGGCAATGGAAATCCCAGACATTCGCCCGCGAGACAAGGTAGCTATTGACGATCGCAGTCCGGGACCGGGTATCTCCATCAATAACCAGGACGAGCGCGAAGCCGTGCAGGGGAATTCCAACAGACTCGCACTCGCGCCCAACCCGCTCGCCGGTAGCGCGGAGGCCTCCGCGGGGACTTTGGGTACTCCCGGTGTGCGCAACCTTATGCCTTCGAGTGCAGCCCTCGACAAGATTCTCGGGGCCGCTCCCAATGACTACCTGCGGGATGTCGAAGACGCGGATGGGACATTTCTTTCGACAAGAGAATGGAAATTTGCGGGTTTCTTCAACCGTGTGAAGAAGACCATCGGAGAGCATTGGGCACCTGGAGAAGTATTACGCGTTCGCGATCCGACGGGGGCCGTTTACGGGGGCCGGGACCGATACACGCTCGTCGCCGTCGTTCTTGACAGCGATGGGCGATTGCTGAGTACAGCAGTCCAACAGTCGAGTGGTCTCGACTTCCTGGATCAAGAAGCCGTACGAGCCTTCGAGCGCTCGCAGCCCTTTCCGAACCCCCCGCCCGGGCTATTGGCAACGGACCAAACGATTCGCTTCCAATTTGGCTTCTTCATGGAAATGTCCGGACGCCCAGCCTTCAAGTTGTTTCGCCGCGCCGCAAACTGATGAATGCCGTGGACCCCCGCAATCGTGCCATTCGCAGCGTGCTATGGATTGTATTGTTCGCAAACTTTGGCATCGCGATAGTCAAGGCCGTCACTGGCTACGCAGTGGGATCGACGGCGATTAGCGCCGATGCGTTGCACTCCTTCATCGACGGTGGAGGGACCATCATTGGCCTCATCGCAATGCACGTAGCCGAGCGTCCTGCTGACGATAATCACCCTTACGGACATCAGAAATTTGAGCCTCTTGCAGCGCTCGTCATCGGCGCCATGATCGCTCTGGCCTCATTCCAACTTGCGAAGGCAGCGCTGGTAGCGCTCACCAGCGGCAGTGCGGTTTCTCCCAGCGGGTGGACCTTGCTGGTGATGCTGGGAACGCTCGTCGTCAATGTCGCAACGAGTAGCTTCGAGCGCGCCAAATCCCAGGAACTGCGTACCGCTTTGCTCGCAGCGGATGCCAAGCACACCGCTTCTGATGTCCTCGTGACGCTTGCGGTAATCGTCTCGCTGGTCGCAGGGCGAATCGGCATCCCCCACGCGGATGCCATTGCAGCGTTCGTCGTTCTCTTATTCGTTGCCCACTCCGGATTCGTAATCATCAAGCAAGCTTCCGGGATTCTCTCTGATGAAATCCAGCTGGATCCGAAAAGCATCGCTGCCCGGTGTGTCGCGCTTGCGCAGGTCCAGATGGTGCGCGGAGTTCGAAGTCGCGGGATGGTTGGCGCCGTGTACGTCGATCTGATCATCGAGGTGAGCGCAACGCTCTCTCTCGTCGCAGCGCACGAGGTGGCCTCTCAAGTCGAGGAGACGATTTATGCGGCCTACCCGGATGTCGTCGATGTCGTCGTTCATGTCGAGCCCGCGAACCCTGCAATCTCCGAGATTCCGGTCTTGCCGAGCGTCAACCTGCCTGCGCGCTCTGATCGGTAACCGTCGGGCCACGCCTGAGGGACTCGATATTTGCCAACTGCGATAGCATCGCGGCAATCTGAAGACCGATGCCCTCGACGAGCGCTCGGTCCTCCGCGGTAAATGCGTCGATCCTTTCGTCGAGCACCTGAAGCACGCCCAAGGGGTGAACGCTGCCGTGGCCGAGGGGCACGGCAATGACCGAACGTGTGCGGAAACCGGACAGCTTGTCTATTTCGGGATTGAAGTGAACG
>JBGSMZ010000098.1:0-28627 GCA_041739845.1 Myxococcaceae bacterium | reverse complement strand
CGCGCTTCGACGAGCTGGTATCTCTCGATGAAAAAATCTTTAGCGAGGAGGGGTAAGCCAACCGCCGTTCGCACCGCACGGAGGTCTGCGATGCTTCCGGAAAATCCGGGGCCATCGGTAAGGACGCTAATGGCCGTAGCACCCGCCTCCGCATAGCGTGACGCGAGGCGGGGTGCGTCGAGTTGGCTGGCGATGGTTCCCGCAGACGGCGAGGCGCGCTTGATTTCAGCGATTATCCGCACTGCCTGAGACGCGCCGGAAAGCGCATCGCGAAGGCTTCGCTTGGGCAAATTCGCAACCGAGAGCTTGCCTTCGATGGCAGCTTCCGAAGTTTCGCGGCGACGGTTCTCGACTTCCAACTTTTTGCGGACAAGGATTCCTTCAAGAAAGTTCATGCGCGCTCTCCATGACTTGCAAGCACCACTGCGGCGAGCTTCTTCAGGGTGCTCCCGTCGTCTACCGCGCGGGTTGCCAGGGCTACCGCTTCGCGCAAGGTTGCCGCGCGATCCGCGACAAAGATTGCGGCCCCAGCATTTGCAAGAATCGCGTCTCGCGGCGCCCCCCTTTGGCCGGCAAAAACCGCTCGAATGGCCGCGGCGTTTTGGGCCGCGTCACCGCCATTGAGTTGCTCAGGCTTCCACCGAGCGAGGCCCAAAGCCTCCGGCGTGAGCGTGAAGTCACGCACCGATTCGCCTCTGGCTTCGCACACGCTCGTCGTACCGCACACGCTGATCTCGTCGGAATTTTCTCCGTGTACAACGAGTGCATGCACGCTGCCGAGCGATGCGAGCACCCGTCCAATGATTCCAACCCATTTCTCTTGAGGAACTCCAACGACCTGGCGACGCGGACGGGCTGGATTGATGAGTGGGCCCAGGAGATTGAACAGCGTGCGAAATCCAAGCTGCCTGCGGATTTCCGAAATTGGGCGCAGCGTCGGATGGAAATGGGGTGCGAAGAGGAATCCAAATCCGCAGTCTCGAATACATGCCGTCACCCGCTCTGGCGGTGCCGCAATATCGACCCCCAAGGCTGCGAGCACGTCTGCAGAGCCGCATCGCGATGACACCGCGCTGTTGCCATGTTTGGCGACCGTGACCCCTGCGGCCGCAGCGACGAGCGCAGCAGCTGTCGAAATGTTCAAGGTGTTGGCTCCGTCTCCGCCGGTGCCCGCCGTGTCGACGCAATCGGGGAATTCCATCGCGAGGGGAGTCGCCCGCGCGCGCAGCGCCATGGCCGCGCCAGCGATTTCTTCGATAGTCTCGCCCTTCATTCGGAGTGCTGCGAGGAAGGCGCCTACTTGGGCCGGGGTCGCCGTTGCATCGGCGATGGCGTCGAGGGCAAATCCCATTTCTTCGCGCGTGAGATCCTCGTGCACGAGGAGTTTGGCGATGAGCGGCCGAATCACCGGCGATGCTTTCGCGCGATCCGCGCGAGCCAGTTGGCGAGCAACGGTTTTCCGTGTTCAGTGAGTATCGACTCGGGGTGGAATTGCACGCCCTCGACGTCGAGCCGTCGATGTCGAACGCCCATGATTTCACCGGCGCTGGTTTCGGCGGTCACTTCGAGGCACTTTGGCAAGCGCTCCCTGGCAATGACCAGAGAGTGGTAGCGGCCCGCGAGCATGGGATTTGGGATTCCACGAAAGAGGCCCTTGTGGCGATGGCGAACTTGGCTCGCCTTGCCGTGGACGATGCGCGCGTTTCGAACGATGGTGCCGCCAAAGGCTTGTCCGATGGCTTGATGACCGAGGCAGACTCCTAGGATCGGAACAGATCCAGCGAACGCGAGAATCGCCGGCACGGTCACCCCAGCCTCGCTCGGAGTGCAGGGCCCCGGAGAAAGCAGCAATCCATGGGGACGCGCCCGACGAATTCCTGCGCAGTCGATGGCGTCATTGCGCACGACGGTCACCAGCGCTCCGAGTTCCCCCAAGTACTGAACCAGGTTGAAAGTGAACGAGTCATAGTTGTCAATGACGAGAATCTTGGGCTTCAACGGGGTTCCTGCGTTCCCGCATGGGCGGCTTCGATCGCGACGAAAAGGGCTCTCGCCTTATTGACCGACTCCTCGTACTCGGCCTTTGGAACCGAATCCCAAACGATGCCCGCGCCTGCTTGAACGCTGACGTGGCGGCCATTCTGCAAGAGGGTCCGGATAGCGATGGCCATGTCCATGTCGCCAAAGTGGTCGATGTAGCCGACGCAGCCCCCGTACGGTCCGCGCCGCGTCGCCTCAAGGGCATCGATGAGTTCCATCGCTCGTACTTTGGGCGAACCGGTCAAAGTGCCGGCCGGGAAGGTCGCCCGGAGCACGTCGAGGGCGCTCCGTTTGGGGGCCAAGCGCCCTTGGATTTCGGAGACCATGTGCATCACGTGAGAATAGCGCTCAATCTTCTTGAGCGTGACAACCTGCACGGAGCCGATGGCGCTGACGCGCCCGACGTCGTTCCGCCCCAAGTCCACGAGCATGGTGTGCTCGGCGTTTTCCTTGGGGTCGCCTAGTAGCTCAGCCTCCAAGGCCACGTCTTGATGCGGGTTGGCACCGCGCCGGCGCGTTCCGGCGATGGGGCGAACGGCTATGTCATTTCCTCGCAGCCGCACCAACGTTTCTGGCGAAGAGCCGATGAGGGCTCTGGGTCCATCGCGAACGAAGAAGAGGTAGGGCGAGGGGTTTACGCGGCGCAGCGCGCGATAGAGTGCGAAGGGAGAAACGCCAACTGTGGTCTCAAAGCGCTGAGACAAGACAATCTGCTGGCAGTCGCCGGCAGAAATGGCCTCCTTGGCTTTCGCCACGGAGCGAAGGAAGTCGGCTTTGTTAATTCTTGGGCGGAGCTTTCCGGGCGCACAGGTGACGCGCTCGCGCCTTGGCAATTGGCTGCGGAGGCGACGAGCGACGCTTTGAAGCCGGCGCAGAGCCCTTGCGTACGCTCTTGCTCCGGAGACCGCTGGAGAGGGGTTGGTCCAGGTGACGATCTGCGCGCACCGACGAACGTGGTCGAAAGCCACGACGGTGTCGAAGTTCATCCACAGTGCGTCGGGGAACCCGAGTTCGTCAGCATGGGTGCATGGAACGCGCGGTTCAAACAAGCGGACTGCGTCGTAGGAGAGCATACCGACGTGCCCGCCAGAGAAAGGAGGGAGTCCGGTGATGGGGGCCGGACGCACCTTGGCCAAGGCGCGCTCTAATTTCTCGAGAGGGTCCCCGCGAGCACCGATATGCCAACGTAAAATGCTTTTGGGGCGCACACCGAGGAATGACCAGCGGGCAACCCGCTCGCCACCTTCGACCGATTCAAAGAGAAATGCCTGGCGCGCGCCGTCGGCCAGCTTGAGGAATGCGGATACGGGTGTCTCGGTATCAGCGGCCACTTCGAGAGCGAGCGGCACTGCGTAGCCGCTGCGCAACAACCGCGCGAAATTCGCGGGGTTTGGAAAAGGCGACATTCCCCGCTCCGGTGGCATCAGTCATGTATGCCTACCATGGACTGCTTGCGCATGCATGAGCGCACTTGGCATGTTGGCCGAACCAACCCTCTCTTGCAGTCCGCCCCATCAAGTACCATTTGCCAACGCAGGAGAAGTCCTATGGAATATCGCGAGCATGAGCAGTCACTTTGGAGTCCTCGCAGCGACGCCGGAGCCCCCGTACTATGCGGTCATTTTCTCATCGCTGCGAAAGCGCGGGGATGCCTCAGAGTACGCGGCGGCGGCGCAGCAAATGGAAGACCTCGCGGCTCTGCAACCGGGATACCTCGGCATGGAGTCGCTTCGTGACGCCAAGGGATGCGGAATCACAGTGTCCTATTGGGAGTCCCTCGAAGCGATAGCCGGCTGGAAGAGACACGCGGACCATCTGCTGGTGCAACGCCTGGGGAGGGAGCGGTGGTACGAGCGCTACCGAGTTCGTATCTCCAAGGTCGAGCGAGCGTATACGTTTTCATCTGTGGACGCGGCTCTGGAGCCACTTCAATCGAAGTGAACGAAGCGCTTTGCAAGGGCGAGTCCTGCCAAGCCCAGCATTGTCCCCGCGGCGAGCGCATAGAGGACGGAGCGAGGCCAACGCAACCATGCTCCACGCGCGACAACAGTGGCGAGGAGGCTTGCCGGGACGTAGGCCGAAACGAAGTCGGTGGCTCCGGTCGGTGGCCAGATTGCGCAAATCCACGCGGTCGCGGCAATCGCAAGCACCGCGCGCAAAAGTTCGGTCCGGAGCGCGCTGCCAGAGGAGAGTGCGGGAAGCGCTAGTACCGAGGACAAGCTCGCGGAGGTCGAAAGGGCACCGAAGACATCGAGGACCGCGCTGCGCGCATCGGCGTTCCATCCTAGGCGGGCGCCGATTGCAATGTGGACTGCAGAAGCGAGAAAGCCAAGCGCCCCGATCTGCGCCGCGCGGAGGATCGCCGCTCGGGTGTCGCTCTCCGTCACGCTTTGGGGGCTATTGTCGCTTCGAGATGCCGTACGGCTTCGGAATTATACGCGAGCCGTCGCATGCGCACATCGTCAGGGAGAAGCGCAAACGCGTTGAACATCTCGCTCAAGCGATCGCGTTGGCCGTTGGTCGCCAAGTGGGCCAAATCGAGTGCGGCCTCCATGGAATCTACGGCCTCTTCCCAATTGTTCTCGGGAGTGAATCCGGCCTCGAGGAGCGCTGTGAATAGGTGGCACGCGGAAAGCCGCATACGGACTTCGCCCAAGTGCTCGTTGGCCACATCGGTGGCCCGAAATCGCAGCAACGCCGCAGTAGTTCGCGGGTCGACATCGCCAGTAGCATCTTCGTTGGCGAGGGACCGTTCCAGCATTTCAGTGAGCGTCGCGATGCCTGCATCGGAGGAAGCGGCTTCCTCGCCGACTTCCTGCAGGTACACGACGGCGAGCGCGGTCTCGGCGCCCCCCGCTTCCACAGCGGCCTTGCTTCGTTCCACCATCGGAAGATCCGGTACGGGCCGACGACCTTCCAAGCGCGCCTTGACAGCTTCCCGAAAGAGGTGCTCCAGGGTAGCTCCCGACGTCATTCGCACTGGAAGGGGCAGGCGAAGGTCGGGCACGTCCAACACCCAGACGGGAGGATTGGCGACGTGCTTCAGCCATCGAGCGAGGAAGCGCGCAGGCGCATCCGTTGGCCGAAAGGGGGGAAGTTCAGAGACGGCGTGCTGCTGCGCAGCCATGGTCGCGGCGCGCTGCTCACGGGTGAAACTGGTGATGCCGACTGCAGGAGGAGGCGGTGGCGGAGGGGCATCTTCGCCATTCAAGCCGAGTACCCGGTCCATATCGCAGTCGTCGAACTCTAATTGCTCAAGGCCGGTGGCGTCGGTGAAGTCGCAGCGGAGCAATTTCAACTTTTCGAAGGTTGCTCCTTCGAGATTGGCACCGCGAAAGTCGCAATCTTGGAGGCGGCCTCCGTGGAAGTAGGAGTTGGATAAGTCCGATTCGCGGAAAGAGACGCGAGAAAGGTCGCACTTCTCCCACTCTGAACCAATGAGGATCAGCGCGGAGAGGTCTGCGTTGGCAGAGAAAAGGTGGGGAAACGTTGCGCCCGTATGGTCGAGTTGAACCTTGTTTTCGCGGCGAAGTTCGTTCCACTGCTTGCTGCCGGTCTTCAGGAGCTGTTCGATGGTTTGGGGTTTTGCCATTGCGGAGGCGCTTCTACATCAGTTGGCGCCATCGGGGCTGGCAATCTCGGAGAAAACCCTTTAGCCCCAACGGGTAAGCAATCGCTCCCGGTCAATTACGCTTCGCGCCAGTACGACGAGGAGGACGTCGAGGGCTGCGACGATTGCCGCCATCAGCAGGTAGCCCAAGATGCTTCCGCGGAAAGCCCCGGCAAATTGCGCGATCGCGATTCCGACCAAGGGGAGCACAAAGAGCCCTGCGAGCTGTTGGGCGAGCCGCGCATCCGATACCCGTGCGGAAATGAGGACCGCGATTCCATTGCCGAGGAAGGCGAAGAGGGGCGCCAGGAGGAAGATGCCAAGGAGCCAAGATGGTGTCGGTAAGAGCAGACGCCCAAAGGTTGGCCAGGCGATGACGTCGACCAACACCGTGACAGCGGCAAATGCAATCACGCTCAGAAAAACCGCAGGCGCGAGCGAGGCCAAGCTCTTTCCTAGCAGCAGCTCAGCGGGCTGCACGGGTGAGGCGAGGAGCGGCTCTAGCGTCCGCTTTTCGCGTTCGCCGGCGATGGCGTTCGCGGAAAGGAGAATGGGAACAAAGGTCGGAAGAATCAAAAAGAGGGTTATCCAGTCTGAGAGAATTCGGTCCAAAACAAAGCCGGCTGCGTCTTGGACGGGTGTGTCTGGGCTGAAAAAGGTAGCCATCGCGCGCAAGCTCGGGTCGTTAGGAGCGTGGACGTAGGCAGTGACGATCAAGATTGGCATGACGACGAACACCACCGGAAAAACCGCGAGAGACAGGAGCAGCAAGCGGTTCTTGCGAAGTTCGGTGATTTCCTTCCAAAGCACCGCGCGCACGCGCGCCTGAGAAAACCTCATGGGGAAGCCCGACCTTCGGAGGCGATCGGACCCAGAAGTTCGAGGTAGGCTTCTTCGAGGGCGCGCTGGACCGGGAGCACCGAACGAATGCGCGCACCTTGGGAAACCAGTGCTGCCACCAAATCAGAAACGTGCTCGACGCTCCCGCCAAAGGCGGTGAGCTTGCTTCCCTCGAAGCGAAGGCGGGCAGGAGTCGCGGTGCGATGCGCGGCGCCTGAAAAGCGCTCCGCCAATCCATCGACGACGATTTCCACAGCGTTGCCGTCGCGCCGCAGGTCCGCAAGGGAGGCGACCAATTTGAGCTGCGTGTGCACAATCGCGACGCGTTCGCAGAGGCGCTCGACCTCCGCAAGGTTGTGGCTGCACAGCACCAAGGTGCGGCCTTCCTTGCCGAGTTCTTCTATGGCGTCACGGACTGCGCGCGCGGCCTGTGGATCGAGCCCGGAAGTAGGCTCGTCAAGAAAGAGGACTTCCGGTTCATGGATGAGTGCTCGGACGATGGCGAGCTTCTGGCGCATCCCTTTGGAGAACGTTCCGACCGCATCCTCCATGCGCGCTTCCAAACCAAATCGGGCAAGGTAGTGGGAGGCGACTTTCCAAGCGTGCGGCGGGTCAAGCTCGTTGAGACGAACAAAGAATTCGAGATTTTCGCGGGCGGTCAGGCGATCGTAATGCCCCGGATTCTCCGTGAGGAGTCCAATTCGCCTGCGCAATTGCGAGGAGCGGCGAGCATCTGAGACGTCGATCCCGCAAACGACCGCGGTTCCTCCGGTGGGACGCACGAGCCCCGTGAGCATACGAATGGTCGTCGTCTTGCCAGCACCATTGGGGCCTAGGAGACCAAAAACCTCGCCAGAGGAAATGGTGAGCGAAAGCCCATCCACCGCAGGGCGACCATCGAACACTTTGGAGAGTGCAACGGCCTCAATGGTCATTGCCAGCTCTCTCCGTTTGCGCGGCGACGGCGGGGTCTCTAGGACGGCTTTGCTTCAGGTTCTTCGAGCGCATCGGCGATGATGCGTACCGCATTCGGGCTCGCTTCGGCGAAACCACCGGTAATTCGATAGACAGTGGTGGAGGCCCCATTGCGTACGGAAAGAGGGCCGGCTTGGAGTACCGCCAGCAAGGGTGTGTGCCCGGGGCGTACGCCAAAGAGACCTTCCGCCCCCGGAGCGATGACCTCATCTGCCTGCAGCTTGGCAACGAGGCGCTCGGGGGTGACGATTTCAACTTGGAGTTTGGTGTGAGCGCTCACGAAAAGCCTCGGCGAGACCTAGCCGTCCTTGAGGGTTTTGGCTTTGGCGATGGCTTCATCGATTCCGCCGAGCATGTAGAATGCTTGCTCGGGGAGTTCGTCGTGCTTCCCTTCGACGATTTCCTTAAAGCCGCGCACTGTCTCCGAAACGGGAACCGTTCGGCCTTCGATTCCAGTGAAGGTCGTCGCGACCCAAAACGGCTGGGACAGGAAGCGTTGGATCCGGCGCGCGCGCCCCACGACGATGCGGTCTTCTTCCTGCAATTCGTCCATTCCCAGAATTGCGATGATGTCTTGGAGCTCGCGGTAGCGCTGGAGTGTCGACTGAACCTTGCGAGCCACCGCATAGTGCTCAGCTCCGACGACCTCGGGGTCGAGAATCCTTGAAGTTGAGTCGAGGGGGTCGACGGCCGGGTAGATTCCAATCTCTGTCAGCGCCCGAGAGAGAACGATGGTTCCGTCGAGGTGCGCAAAGGTCGTTGCTGGAGCTGGGTCGGTGAGGTCGTCGGCAGGGACGTAGACTGCTTGCACCGAGGTGACCGATCCTTTGTTGGTGGTCGTGATGCGCTCCTGCAAGTCACCCATCTCTGTTGCGAGCGTTGGCTGGTAGCCAACCGCCGAGGGAATTCGCCCCAGGAGCGCCGAGACTTCCGAACCCGCTTGGGTGAATCGAAAAATGTTGTCGATGAACAACAACACGTCGCGACTTTCCTCGTCGCGAAAGTATTCAGCCACGGTAAGGCCCGTGAGCGCGACGCGCGCGCGCGCACCTGGCGGCTCGTTCATTTGTCCGTAGACGAGGACGCATTGAGACTTTCCAGGGACCAAGACGGGGAGACCGCGCGCGTCGTGTTTGATGTGGCCGTTGGCGTCGCGCTCGCAAGCGATGACGTTGGCTTCTTGAAACTCCATCCAAAGGTCGTTGCCTTCGCGGGTGCGCTCACCAACTCCCGCGAACACGGAAAACCCACCCTTCTCAATGGCCGCATTGCGAATGAGTTCTTGGAGAAGGACGGTCTTGCCGACGCCGGCGCCTCCGAAGAGGCCGATCTTTCCGCCGCGGGTGAAGGGGCAAAGGAGGTCGATGACCTTGATGCCCGTTTCGAACAACTCGATTTTCGTCGACTGCTCAGTGAAGGTGGGTGGGTCGCGGTGAATGGGGAGGCGGCGCGTGGTGGTGATTGCCCCCAACTCATCGACGGGATCGCCCACCACGTTGAGGATGCGCCCTAAGGTTTCTGGACCAACAGGAACGGTGATTGGGCCGCCCGTGTCCCTCACTGGCATGCCGCGGGCAAGCCCATCGGTCGAATCCATGGCGATGCACCGGACGGTGTTCTCTCCGATGTGCTGGGCCACTTCGATGGTGAGATTTTCCGGAGCGCTTGAAATCGACGGATTCGTCAATTTCAGTGCGGAGTAGATTCCTGGTAACAGCCCCGGCGGAAACGCAACGTCCACGACGGGGCCGAGTACCTGCTTGACGCTTCCAATCCTCGCGAGTGGCTCGGGCATGGCGGCGGAGCGCGTACCATTTGGCGCAGCAGCACGCAATCTTAAGAAGTCAACCTGCCGCTCAGATGCAATGTCAGAGCTCTCAGATATGAAAAGGTTCGAAGTTGACGCTAAACATAGGTTCAGGTACTGAAGCCCATCAGCGAAAGGAAGCAGCGATGACTACGAATACGGACAAAGAAAAAGCAATCGACGTCGCCATGCAGGCTGTAGAGCGGCAATTTGGCAAGGGCTCCATCATGCGGCTGGGAAAAGATGCGCCGCTCGTCCAGGATATTGCGGCAATTTCGACAGGTTCGATATCCTTGGACATCGCGCTCGGAATTGGCGGCGTTCCCAGGGGTCGCATCGTCGAAGTCTACGGCCCTGAGTCCTCCGGGAAGACGACGCTCTGTCTCCACATCGTTGCTGAAGCGCAAAAACTCGGTGGCGTCTGTGGATATGTCGACGCAGAGCATGCGCTCGACATCGGCTATTCGCGCAAGCTTGGCGTTCGCACCGATGACCTCCTCCTTTCGCAACCAGATACTGGCGAACAAGCCCTCGAGATTGCCGACATGCTGGTTCGCTCAGGAGCGATCGATGTACTGGTCGTTGATTCGGTGGCGGCACTCGTTCCCAAGTCCGAACTCGAGGGTGAAATGGGAGATACGCATATGGGTCTGCAGGCGCGGCTCATGAGCCAGGCCCTACGAAAACTCACCGGGTCGGTCGCCAAGAGCCGAACGTGCCTCATCTTCATCAATCAAATTCGCATGAAGATTGGGGTGATGTTTGGGAATCCAGAGACGACCACCGGAGGCAATGCCCTCAAGTTCTATGCTTCGCAGCGTCTCGACATTCGCCGAATTGGTGCGATCAAAAATGGCGATAACGTCATCGGGAGCCGCACTCGGGTAAAGGTCGTCAAAAACAAGGTCGCGCCTCCATTCAAAGAAGTGGAGTTCGATATTCTCTACGGGAGCGGCATCAGCCGCGACGGCGATCTCCTCGACTTGGCGGCCGAACACGGCATCGTCGAGAAGAGCGGATCTTGGTTCTCATTCCAGGGCGAGCGAATTGGTCAAGGGAGAGAGAACGCGAAGGACTACCTGCGCGAACATCCTGAGGTACTTCGCGATATCGAAGCGAGGGTTCTCGAAAAGGTAGGCATTAGAGCAGCGTCAGCTCCTGAACTCGCCGAGGTTGAAGCCGAGGCAGAGGCCGCGCCAAAGTTGCGCGTTGCCAAAGCCGCAAAGTAGGAATGAGATTCCAGACCGAGCGGCAGTCTAAGCGCTCGCGTCACCTACCCAATCAGCAATTGCGAGCCGTGCGTCGTCGTCGAGATTGGTGAACGCGACGACGACGCGTGTTCGGTCGGCGTCAGGGCGGCGACCGATGATCCAACCCTGCACTACGATGGGAGCGCTCTGCGTCGGTACGCGAAATGACAACGCGAGAGATGTTCCAGGAATGGGAAGCGAAGTCACAAAGGAGGCACCGTTGAGCGACACGTCTCCATCAAAAGACCTGGGAAGCTCTTTGGGCAAGGTCACGACGACAGTGACCTTGCGACGATTGGCTTCGCGGCGTTCGCCGGGCGGGTGAAGCTTTTCCATAGAGCGACAGCGTGTCACGAGGGCGCCTGTCCGCCAGTTTTCGGCTCCTGTGGTAGTTTGAAGAGATGCACTTCCAGACTGCAGTTGTCGCCTTCGCCTTCCTCGCTAGCAGTACTTCGGCAGGCGGTGACGGCGCCTACCCTGAGCCCGTCGCCGGATGGTGGGTGAAGCCAATGCCTGATTTTTTTGGAGCGCGGGATGCAGGAACCAGGGAGACTCTGCCATCGGCGGTCGGAGCATTGCGTGAGGTTCGAACGACCGATGGCGGCGACTACTTCGATGGCGGCAGCGTTGGACAGCTCATTCTTGCCGTGGGGAGTGCGGTGCAATTTGCGCTTCCGAAACATGCGTTGATGTACATTTGCGACGCGCCCATCGTTCGCGTGGAGACGCTGGCCACCGGGTTCCGAATGGTTGGAATTTCTGAAGGGACTACCAAGTGCGGCTGGTGGTTCAATCCGGGGCCATCGCCGGACCGCTTGCTTGAGATTACCGTCGTAGGCTCAAGCGACGGAGCGGCAGAGTTGGCCGACGCAGGCGCCTAAAGGCGCGCGGTTTTAAGGCGTACAAGTCGCCACGCAGGTGTTGCCGTTGCAAACACCGGAAGCGCAATCGTAATCGAAAAGACAGGTCCCGCCGGATCGAATCGGCAAAACGCAGTAGCGGGGCGCCGATGGGGAAACAATTCCGGGACCGCACAAGGCCCCAAAGCACGATGGCGTGGTCGAGCAGTCTTCACCGTAGCGTGGACGCACGACGCAGGTTCGGTCGGCTCCGCAGGTCGCATCAAGCGTGCAATCGTACTCGTACTGGCAGGGCGCGCCCATGGGTCGTCGCTTTTGGCAGGTTCCGGTGGCCGCATCGCAAGTGAGGTGCTCCTCGCAGGAGAAGGCGCTGGTGCAAGGTTCGCCCTCCTGAGCCTCAATGACGCAGCGGCGCTTGTCCTCGTCGCATCGCAATGGCTGGCGGCATCCATCGCTGGCTGTACACGAAGATCCTTGAGCAACCCCCATCGGTTGGCAAGTGCTGGTCAGAACAGAGCAGTAAGCGTCGAGGGCGCATGCGAGGGACGAGGCGCATGGCTGGCCTGGGATTCCTCTCGGAGCGCAGGTCCCCTCGGGGTTGCACCAAGAATCAGCGGCGCAGCGGTAGGTTTGGAGACAACTTTCGCCCGCGCTCGGCAGCACCCCACACATTCCAGAAATGGCCCTCGGCGCGAGGATGCAGGCGAGTCCAGAATCGCAATCCAGATCGGACGTGCAAACGGGATTGTAGGAGTCTGCCGTCGCAGGGGGTTGACAACGGTATGGGCAGGTCAGGCCGCGGCACGTGAGCCCGTCGGCGCAATCGGGATAGCCGCTGAAGCAGGCGTGATTGAGACCTGCCTTAGGAACCAGAAATGTGGCGCCGCAGGCAGAGGGCTCCGAAGCGTAGTTCGTGCAACTGGTGGAAAGAAACGCGTCTGCGCAAGCTTGCAGCAGGAGGGGCTCGAAACCGAGCGTTCCTTGGGCCACGTGACTGGGCCAGGTATTGGGTCCGCACCAGCTAATGTAGAGAGAGGTCGCGCACCTGGTGCGGCTTTCGGGGTCGGTTCCAATCAAGCCGCAATCCGCCCAGTACTTGCAGCGGCTCAGAATCAGGGTTCCACAAGCCTGGAGCGGAGCGCTCGAATTGCTATTGGCAAATCCTGCATCGATCCAAGGGAGCACGCCTCCGTCTGGGCCGCCACTATTCCAGCCACTGTCCGAACCGGAATCACTGTTGCCTCCGTCTGGGAGGCCTCCAGCGTCTCCTCCGTCATTGCTTGAAACTGGAGATTGGTCGCAGGCCGCAAGGACGAGCAATGCCAAGTACCATCGGATTCGCATAGGAGGACTCAAGCGCCCGGCCCAACTGGCGGATGTTCCCTAGGCCTTTCTGCGCAATGACCAAAGAACTTTGGTTAGAACCGTAGCGCATCTGCGCCGGGATTGCACAATATCGAGGGGCTCCCGGTATGGTGGAGAGCCGGAATCAATCTCGAACGCGAGGCTGGCCTTGGCGTCGAGCTGGCGCCTAGGGTTCTGAGCGTAGACCAGTGGGTTCTCAATCAACGCGTCTGGAAAGACCTTGCAAGGTCGCTGGCTTCGTCCTCGCAATAGGAGAGAAGGACGGAATTCCAATTGCGACGTTGGAGCTTCACCGTGCGCGCCTCCGCGTCGATGTCGAGAAGGAAGTATCCGCACGCTACTCCCAGATCCGTTGCGCTCCCGGCGTTCACGATCCAGCGGCGCGGGGTTCGGGTGACGAAGGGGCGATGCAGATGGCCGTGAAGGACCACATCCACAAAGACGTCTTCCCTTTCCAGCAATGCCTTGAGGGCGAGATCGCCATGCAAGCGATGGTGCAGGGAGTCGCGCGCACCGGTTGAAGTTTGAAGGCCATAGTGGATTGCAAGAACTACAAAACGTTGGCGTAGACTCCGGTCCGTAAGAACATCTTGGAGCGCAGAGAGTCCTGGGTCACCGATCAGTCCCGATGAATCGAGAAGCCCAGTCGGGCGCGAAACGTCCACTCCAACGATGGTCCCTGCATCTCCGAACGCCTTCACAAAGGGGAAGGTCCCGCCATTGCAAAGCAATCCAAAGCGCCTTTCAAATCGCCCAGATGCGCGCGGGAGGTAGCGGTCATGATTGCCGGGGATGCAGGTGTAGTGCTTCCCATCCCGGGCGCGCTCCCCAAAGAGGTCGGCGACGGCCGAGAACTCGGGTTCGCTTGCGACAGCGGTGACATCGCCAGTGCACAACACATGATCGACGCGCTGCGCATCGATATCCGCGAGCAACTGGGCGATTTGCAGCTCGGTATCTTGAAATCTCCTCCGCCGACCAGTCGCGATCGAACTCGCGAGGGCGGCCCAAACTTTGACAGCGGACACATCGCTCGGCAAAGATTTGGTCAGGTGGATGTCCGAAAAATGTGCGAGCTTCAAGGTCCGACCTGGGCGCGAAAGGCGACGCCGCGTCCCTCCATTTCAAGACTCCCGTCCGCCGCTGGTACAAAAGCAGCCTCTCCTCTACGGAGCGTCAGCGCATTTCCCCGCATCGCCCGCAAGGTAATCGCCCCGGCGACCGCAAGGAAGATATCGGGTCCTCTGCGTTCGAGCGTCGTCGCCTCGCCATCAACCGCAAAGCGTCCGAGTTCAAACTCCTTTGCAGGCGTCGGGTAGCTCCCATGGGAACGCGAAGGAATTGCGGTCGCTGGGGTCGCCGTAAAATCGAGCGCTGCAAGGAATTCGGCGGTGTCCACGTGCTTCCTGGTGAGACCCCCTCGAAGCACATTGTCTGAGTTTCCCATGACCTCGATGCCCACGCCATCCAAGTAGCTATGCAGTGTTCCCGCTCGCAAGAAAAGCGCCTCACCTGGATCGAGCACGACGTGGTTCATGGCAAGTGCAATCAATACCCCCGGGTCCTCGGGATAAGCGCGCGCAAGAGATGCGCCCCAGCGGCAGGACCCTTCAAATCCCGCGACGCCCCGCGCACAGCCACTCGCTGCGGTTCTCACCAAGCCGGAGCAGCGATGGCGCGAGAGGCCATAGAGGTCTTGGAGCCACCCAGCGAGTCCAGCGCGGATAGACGCGCTGGGAAGTCCCAGCGAATCGAAAAGCGAGGCGGTGCGCTCTTGCGACTGAAATCCGCAGAGCGCTTCAAAGCGCGACAGTGCGCAGATGAGTTCTGGTTTGGCGTTCGCGTCCCGGTAACTCCGGTGCGGAGCGGAGTGCGGAACGCCAGCGGCTTCCTCCCTGGCAAAGCCGGCTCGCGCTCGCTCTGACGACGGGTGCGTCTGGATGGAGAGTGGCTGTGAAGCGGCGAGCACCTTGAGCAAGAAGGGGAGGTGGGGTCCAAACTGGGCGATTACGGAAGGTCCCAACATGTCCAAGGGAGCACGCGCGATGCGCTCTGATAGCGCCACGCCCTCGGAGTCCCGCGATGGAGCAAGCTGGTGGGCGCCGATCCACATTTCAGCTTGCGGCGTGCCGTCCGGCTCGTTTCCAAGGAGTTCAGGAATCGCGCTGGTACTTCCCCAGTCATAGCGCTGTAGGGAATTCTCAAGTCGGAACACGGGCGCGAAGATAGCTGGAGCAGCGCGCGAGTACATCGTGAATCACGCTTGTCCAGTCCTCCTAGGGTAGAAGGTCGGCCTTCCATGGCTTGGGTGCAACTCACGATCGACCTTGACGAGCGGCATGCGGAAATTGCCGAGGCAATTCTCCATGCCTGCGGAACTTCGGGCCTCGAGTTGCGCGACGGCTCCACTCTGCCCATGCCGCAGGTGCGCGCCCCAAAGCCCGGTATGGCGATTCTGGTCGCCTCCTTCCAAGACGCGCGCGGGGGACGGCGCGCCGCGGCTGCATTGCGAAGCGAGCTTCCCGCATCGCTGCGATGTGTTCAGCGCAAAGTGGTGCTTCGCGATTGGAGCCAATCCTGGAAACGCACGATTCGATCGCGAAGCATCGGGCAAGTCTGGATTGGACCGCCCTGGCTCGTCAAACGTGCGCCCGCACCAAAGATTCCCATCGTCATCGAGCCTGGAATGGCCTTCGGAACCGGGGACCATCCGACGACAGCGCTCTGCGTACGTGCGCTCGAGGCGGAGCTTCAACGCGTGCCGAAGGCGAGCGTTCTCGACGTCGGTACCGGCAGCGGCGTCCTCGCGATCGCGGCAAAGAAGCTTGGAAGCGGGCGCACCGTCGCCATCGACAATGATCCAGTCGCAGTGAAGATCGCACGCGCCAATGCTTCTGCGAACAAAGTGCGCGGCATCGCGTTTTCGGGACGAGCTGTGTCTGTCCTTGAAGGACGCTTTGCTATTGTCGTTGCAAACATCCTTGCGGAGACCTTGAAAGCGCTCGCGCCCGCCCTGGAGGCGCGCACCGGGCGATCTCTCCTTCTTTCAGGCATCCTCCGGGAGCAAGGCAGTGACGTGGCAAGTGCATTTCAGAAGCGCGGACTCCAATTGGCCGAGGAACGCACGGAGCGCGAATGGGTGCTCCTGCGATTTGAACGCGCTTTGCGATGAGACGCGTGGCAATTCCCAATGCGCGCAGCGGGAGTCAAATCCTTCGTGGAGCTGCGTTTCATTATTTGGCCCATGTTCTGCGCGTACACCCCGGGCAGCGCCTTGAAGCCTTCGATGGAGAGGGGAGGTGTTTTGACGCCACGGTGGTGGAAGTGGGGGAGGAGATGCTGGAGTTGATGCTCGGCGAACCGCGTTCGTCACCGACCCTTCGCGAGGTGGTGATGGCGCTCGCGCTCACGCGCGGAGAAGCCTTTGCCTGGGCCATCCAGAAGTGTACCGAGCTTGGTGCGTCGAGGTTGCTTCCGCTGGCGGCGCGCCGCAGCGTCGTTCGCATCGGCAGCAAAGAGGTCGAAGGGAAGCGGCGTCGTTGGCAAGAAATCGCCGCAAGTGCGGCGCGGCAATCCGGACGTGGAGACGTTCCGCTCATCGGCCCTATCGTCACTTGTGAGAGCGTTAGGGCGCATCTCCCAAACCAAATCTTCGTGCTCGATTCTCAAGGTGCCAGCGTCGGCCTCCGCGCGGCCATCTCAGCGTCGACCTCACCGGGAGCAGGAGATGGCTTCGGCATCGTAGTCGGTCCTGAAGGCGGATGGGAACCTGGTGAAATCTCAGAAATTCCGAATGCGGTCGCAGTTCGATTGGGTCCGAGCATTTTGCGCTCGGACACCGCCGCGGTCGTAGCGCTCACGGTTGCGCGCGCCTTCGATGGGACCTATGGATGATTCTCCACGGAGCGTCGGTTTCTTGCTTCGTGGTCGAACGCGAAGTTTGATGGGATAGTGGCTAACTCCGCAAAGGATCCGATGGACGCGACCCCGAGCAATACCCCGATTTTGCTCCTTCAGGAACTCGACCTAGACCGTCGAGGGACGAACGCACAGCCTGAAGAAGGTTCCTGGATCGCGAATCCTTTAGCGGAATTGCATCCACCAAGTGTCCACGCGTTCGCAGCGCCGAGAGGTGAAGAGAAGGTTTCCCCAACCCTCCCTCTCTTGCCGTCTCGCCCCCCCGGAATGCGCCCGCGCAAACCTCTCGACCCGCAATCTCCTGAAAGCGCTCCCACACCGCCCTCAATCTTGAGCAACGAGCCGTATCTCCTTTCCGGTCAGGAAGACGCGTTCACTCCACTCCCCGAGGCGTTTTACGCCGCTCCCACCGCGCCCGCTCCGATGCGGACCACCTCGCGCTTTTCGGTCCCATTCGTCGCTCCCAAGCCGGCCCCTGAGCCTTCGCCCAATCCCCGGGAAGTTGACGATGTTCCTGTTCGGGCAACTCCTGCAGGAATTGCCCGCAGGGCGATCGCATGGGCAATCGACTCGCTTCTCGTCGGAGGCATCGGCATCCTGATTCTCCAGATTGCCAATCGCCTCGTCGTGAAGAAAGACCTCTCCTCTTGGACTGCGGTGGAAGAGATTGCGCTCCCGGTGGCCTTGCTCATTGGACTCCTGTGGCTCGCCTACAGCGCCGTGGTCGCAGTCGCTTTCCGCTCACGCTGTTTCGGGCGCCGGCTGATGGGAATCCATTTGGTCGATTCGCGCGGGAATCCCCCCGGAGTATTGCGTGCGCTCTCGCGCTCCGCACTCATCATGGTTTCAATCGTTCCGTTTCTGGGTGGCCTTTGGCTCGCCTTGTTTGATCGCCGCGGTCAGACGCTACACGACAAGCTCACGCAAACGTTCATGGTTCGGCTAAAGACCTGAGCAGAGACCCAGTTGGCTCAACGACTTGCGCAACATCTCCTTTCGAAAGGCGTGCTGCAGAGCGCGGCGGTGGATCGCGCGCTCATTAAGCTCGCGTCCCATGGAGGATCGCTGGACACAGCGCTTCTCGAAACGGGATCGATTTCTGAGATGGAAATCCTCCCCGCTCTCTTCGAAGTCAGTGGAGTCCGCCCCGTCAACCTTGCTGACTATGAACCCAACGTCGGAATGGCGGACCTCATCCCGGAGAAGGTGGCCCAGCAACACGGCATCGTTCCGCTTTCGCTGGAGGGCAAGAACCTCCACGTGGCGAGTGTTTTTCCGATTCGCGCGACGGAGCTTCGCGACTTGGGGTTCCATTTGGGGCGTCGCTTCGCCTTGTGGGTTGCCATCGAATGCCGAATCAAGGACTGGCAAGCGGCGCTCTACAAGCGAACGATCGAGCCCCGATATGCGTCGCTTCTTGAAAAATTAGAAACGTCACGAGCGATCTCGCAAGTTGCCTCAGCGACAGATTCTAGGAGGGCTTCCAAGGTTTCCGCTTTCCCGGTGTCGAGCGCCGAAAAAGCGACAAAGACCAAACTCCATGAGCAGCCAAGAGCGCGAAGCGGGGATGATTCTTCGTCGCCTTCGACTGCAAACAATCTCATCGCAGATGAAGGCAACGATGAGACTGCAGTTTCTAATGAAGCCGTAGAACTCATCGCGCTGGAAATACTTGAAGAGCCGATTCTCTTGGCGACGTCGCCTGCGAGCGCTTCACAGCGCGAAAGCGAAGCTGAAGCGCAACCCTCGATCATCGTTCCCAGACCACGCGATTCCTGGGTTTCATCGGCGATACCTGCGGAATCCGCGACCCCCGCACTGCCGGTAGATGCGAGGCCTTCTTCGCGACCTTTCGCGAGCATCCCTCCACTCCCGCCCATTCCGGAACGAAAGCCAGCGCTGCGTCGGGCGACGCAGCACCCTTCGAAGCTCGAATCTGCGCTTCATCCCAGCGCTGCTGCGCCCGGATCGACGGCGCTGGTTCTCCCTACGCAGTTCGTGACTTCGCCATCTGACGCGATCGTCCGAGCACAGGAGCAAGCAACCAAGCGGGCGGCAGAATCGCGGGGCATCAAATCGCACGCTGCGCCACCGTCTGATTGGACCCTCGCAGATGCTCGGGCGGCCTTGCGGGCGGTTTCTGGAAATCGCAACGCCCTGATTTCGGTGATCCTCGACTTCGCCATGGGGACTTTCGAGTTTGCAGGCGTGTTTGCAATCATCGATGGGATAGCCGTCGGATGGGACTCGCGAGGAAGCGCTAGCGGCCCTCGACTTCAAGCCACCAAGATTCCACTCGACGTTCCCTCTGCCTTTCGAACCGTTTCCGCAACGCGTGCAAGCTACATCGGCCCGATTCCCAAGGATGAATGGACGAGCCAATATCTACAGCGTTTTGGGCGCGACCCGCGAACGCTCTTCCTTTGGCCAGTCGAAGTGAAGAAGCGCCTCGTCCTCATGATCTACGGCGACCGCGGACAAAGCGAAATCGTGCAACGGAAACTTGCTGAATTCATCCTCTTTTGCCTCGATTTACCCGAGGCTCTCAACGCGCTCATCGTTCGCATGCGAAGCCACAGCGCGCCCGACGTCGCGCAGAAAACGGCAGGCTCGCCAACGCAGCTTCCCCAGTCCAAAGAGCCAGAACACGAGAGCGGCCGGCTCCATAGACTCATCAGCCTTTTGCTAGGCCCGGATTCGAACCAACGCGCCCTCGCCGGTGAGGAGTTGATGAAGACTCCAGCTCCGTCAGCGAAAGCGCTCGCCGAGGCATTTCCAGGCCCAACGGGATGGTCGCGTGTCTCGGTTCAAGAGGTTCCAGATGCAGGCGAGTTGGGTCCGATTCCAGGAATGCTGGTGCGCCTTGGGAGTCCTGGTTCCAAGGAAATTGTGTCTTTGCTCGCCTCCTCGGATGCCAGTGTTCGCTACTTTGCGATGCTCACGGCCGGGTGCATGCCGGCTGCCGAATTGGTCCCTGGCATCTTTGCAGGAATGTTTGATGCCGAATTGGAAATTGCATCAGCGGCGCGCGCTGCTGCGCGCGAGTTTGGTGCCGTGTCCGAGTTCGGGGATCGACTGCCGGAACTTCGAAGCCGCCTTCGTGGATCAGAGGTGCGGGAGGCCGCGCTCGCAGCCCAAGCCCTGGGGGCAATCCGCGATCGCGAGAGCATCGAGATCCTCTTTCACATCATCGCCAATTCCGACGGTCCAGCGGCCCAACCAGCGCTGGAAGCACTCCAGAAAATAACCTGCGCCAACTTTGGCTTTGATCGAGAGGCATGGGGATCCTGGTGGGCGCAGGCGCAGCACCGGCGACGGGCAGACTGGCTGGTCGATGCGCTCGAGTTCGAAGGCTTGGCGACCCGCCAGGTCGCCATTGAGGAATTGTCTCGGGCGTACCATGACACTCTTGGGTACATCGCCAATTCCAACTCGTCCGAACGCGCGGAAGGAGTGTCGCGATGGAGAGCGCACGTCGCTCTCCATCGCGAGGTGACCGTGTGAGCGCGCGCCTTGCTGCGCGGATCCGCTCAGCAAGGCGCCACGGACTGGGTCTCAGCGCGGACGGCGGCCTCCTTCGATAGGACCTTCAGGGCTAGCGCTTCCAACTTGTCTGGGTTGGCGCGGAAGAATTCCACTGCCTTGTCGCGTCCCTGCGCAATGCGTTCCCCATCGAGTGAAAAGTGGCTTCCGGATTTGTCGAGGTAGCCTGCGGCAGTCGCCAAATCTACGACTTCGCCGGCACGACTGATTCCCTGGTTGTAGATAATGTCGAATTCGGCATCGGCGAATGGCGGAGCCACTTTGTTCTTCACGACCCGAACCTTGGTGCGATTGCCTACCACCGTGTCTCCATCTTTGAGGTTACCGGATCGACGGATTTCGCAGCGCACGGAGGAATAAAACTTGAGTGCGTTGCCCCCGGTGGTCGTCTCCGGATTGCCAAAGACCACCCCAATCTTCATGCGAATTTGATTGATGAAGATGATGCAAGTCCCGGAGCGGCTCACCGCACCTGTCAACTTGCGCAGTGCCTGGCTCATCAGTCTCGCGTGAGCCCCCATTTGCGCGTCCCCCATCTCCCCTTCAATTTCAGACCGAGGGACGAGCGCGGCTACCGAGTCCACCACCACGAGGTCGACTCCGCCTGAGCGGACCAGATGCTCTGTGATTTCGAGTGCTTGTTCCCCGGTGTCGGGTTGAGAAACCAGGAGCTCTTCCACTTTTACGCCGAGCTTTCGCGCATAGTGAATGTCCAGGGCATGCTCGGCATCGATAAACGCTGCCACACCTCCCTTGCTCTGGACCTGAGCGATTGCGTGCAGCGTGAGCGTCGTCTTTCCACTCGATTCATTGCCAAAAATCTCAACGACGCGCCCTCGCGGATAGCCTCCGACACCGAGCGCCCGATCCAAGCCGACGGACCCAGTAGGAATGACAGAAATTGCCGGAATCTCATGGCCTTCGCCAAGTTGCATCACAGCACCTCGGCCGAATTGCTTTTCGATGGCTGCGATCGCGGCTTCGATCGCTCGAAGCTTTTCCCCAACCTTCCCCATGGCTCCCTCCAAAAGATTTCGCGCGTGTCCCCTGCGAGATGCAAGCAGTAGGCCTTTGCTCGGCGATGCTGGCACCTTAGGGATTCGAATGGATCGCGCAAAGGCTGTGGGGCGATGCGGAGGGTACTGGCGGCGCGCTAGTTCAGATACGGTTTTCCGTCGCGCCCAGTCTTGGCGCCGACCACGTGAAGTCTGGTCCGCTTTCGGTCGAGACTTCGCTGCAGCTGCCAGGATCGCAAGCGCGTCCAAGGGTTGGCAGACTGCAGCACATGGACGATCAGCACCGTGAGTACGATGCCCCATGCCTCGGGTACGACGGCGCGAATTCCATAGAACGCTGCATTGAGAGCAGTGAAGGCAGCTCCCAATCCAGCGAAGGCGTATCCCGAAATCGGCAATCCCCAGAGGCCCAACTGGGTACGGCGAAAGGTGAGGCCAAAGGCAACCCACAGTGCGCTCGTGAGCACGCGTCCTCCCGGATACGCAGGGGCCACCCACCAAGGGAGGAGGAGAGCAGTCGCCCAGGTGAGCAGTGCCGCACCGGCTCCGATGAGAGCGAAGCGCCCGAGAAACCGGCGCATCCCCCAGCGAATCTCAAGGACGGTGCCGAGGAAGTAGACGATGACGCAGCCAAAGATCACACCCAGAGGTGTCGTCTCCACCAGCAAGTAGCTCAAAGGCTGCCACACGGAGAAGTCTGGCAGGAATTGCAGAGGGAAGAAGGCGAGGGCGCGCAAAGCGGTTGCCGATTGCGCGCAAGCGATGGAGCCTCCAATAAAGGCGATGGTAAGCGCTGTTGCGCTCCTGCTTCCCCTCGGGAAATTCACTTTGCCTCCAAGGTGCCGTGATTTTTGCGATTTGTCGTTGCAGGCACTCGACGTGCGAGAGGAGCGCTAGAGGGCTTTGGTGCGATAGAAAATGGTGATGGACAGGCAGTGGAATTCGCGGTCCGAGCTTTGGGTGACTTCCTTGTCCACGATTTCAATCCCTGCATTGTCCTTAAGCCATCTTGAAATATTCTCGCCCATCGCCTCGCGATCGCGGGCGAGCGTCGTTGAGAACACTTTGACGCCCGTAAAGTTCGTTCCACCAGCCATGCCTCAGGTCTCCCGTCTTCAACGCGAAATGGTCGCGCTATAGCGGGTTTTTTCGGGACTGTCAGTTCCACTCCGCAGCGGGAGTGGAGGTCGCAGGCGCTTCTTTGCCATGGCAGCTTTCAGGGATCCCGCTTGCGCTCGCGATCGGCGCGGTAGCGTGAATTGAAGTTCAAGGTCCGTTTGCGAAGCCGAATGGATTTCGGAGTGACTTCGACGAGTTCGTCGCCAGCAATCCATTCGAGAGCCTTCTCAAGACCCATTTCGCTCGGCGTGGTGAGGATGACGTTTTCATCCCTTCCGGCAGCACGAATGTTGGTGAGTTTTTTCTCTCGGGATGCGTTGACGTCGAGGTCGCTTGGATGCGCATGCTCCCCGATAATCATCCCCTCGTAGAGTGGAACTCCCGGGCCCACAAAGAGTTTTCCCCGCTCTTGAATCGAGAAGAGGGCGTAGGGAATGGAGTTCCCTATGCGGTCCGCAATAATCGCTCCATTCGAGCGGCGCGGAATCGTACCGAGGTATGGTTCCCATCCGTCGAACTGGGTGCTCATGATCCCTTCACCCTTGGTGATGGTGAGGAACTCGCTTCGAAAGCCGACCAAACCGCGCGCAGGGATACGGAAATTGATGCGCGTTCGAGAGCCGCCCAAGGTTTCCATGTGAACGAGGCGACCCTTTCGAGGGCCCAGGCGCTCAGTCACCGAACCTACGGATGCTTCGGGAACGTCGGCGACGAGGAGCTCCATCGGCTCGTGCTTCACGCCGTCGATTTCGCGAATCACAGGCTCGGGGTTCGACGCGGTGAGTTCGAAGCCTTCACGGCGCATCGTTTCGATGATGATTGCGAGCTGGAGTTCTCCACGGGCCACGACGCGGAACGCATCCGGAGAATCCGTGTCCTCCACGCGTATGGAAACGTTTTTGTAGACCTCGCGCTGCAAGCGTTCGCGCAAATTCCGCGAGGTGACGTACTTGCCTTCTTTCCCCGCGTAGGGTCCATCGTTTACTCGGAAGACCATCATCATCGTCGGTTCATCGACTTTGATCCGCTCCAGCGCCTTTGGGTTGACTGGATCGCTAATGGTGTCGCCGATGGAGAGTTGCTCAATACCTGCCACGCAGAGGATTTCCCCTGGGCCACCCTCCAAAATCTCGACGCGCTTGAGCCCTGAAAACCCGTAGAGCTTGACGATCTTGCCGAAGGCGACTTCTCCCGCTTCGCGACATATGGCTACCGGCAGTCCAGGGGCTAGTCGCCCAGCGGTCACGCGACCGATCCCAATGCGCCCGACGTAATCGTCGTAGTCCAGATTGGCGATGAGCAGTTGTGTCGGCGCACCTGGTTCCGGTGCTGGCGGAGCAGGGATGTGCCTCAAGATTTCTGCGAAGAGCGGCTCGAGCGTGGAGCCTGGGGTTTCGAGGTCCTTAGACGCCTTGCCCTCGCGGGCCACCGCAAAGAGTACCGGGAAATCAAGGTCATCTTCGTCGGCACCTAAGTCGATGTAGAGCGAATAGATGAGGTCGAGTACCTCTTTGGGACGCGCATCCTTGCGGTCAATCTTATTGATGACGAGGACTGTCTTGAGTCCTAGCCCCAACGATTTGGAGAGCACGAAGCGTGTTTGCGGAAGGGGACCCTCCGCCGCGTCCACGAGGAGGAGGACGCCGTCCACCATGCGCAAGCCGCGTTCAACCTCGCCGCCAAAATCGGCGTGCCCTGGCGTGTCGACGATATTGATGAAGTGATCCTGCCAAGCGATCGCCGTGTTTTTCGCGAGGATCGTAATTCCTTTCTCGCGCTCAAGGTCATTGGAGTCCATGACCCGTTCAGCGACGTGTTCGTTCGATCGGAAAGCGCCACCTTGGCGCAGCATGTGGTCGACCAGCGTTGTCTTTCCGTGGTCGACATGAGCAACGATAGCGACGTTGCGGATTTTTTCTCGTGGGAACATTGGCGCGTGCTTCATAAGGAGTTGTGCGTCGCAGCGCAATAAGGGGGTAGAGTTTGGTGGTGCTCGCTGCTGTAAAATCGACATGGGCGTTGACGCATGTCGACCTTGACGTGTTTCGCCTTCGGTACTTCCAAAACTGCATGGGCTGCACTTTTTGCTTCGACCAATGCTGCAGTTGGGGGTGCGACGTAGACCTGCAGGAACGCACGCGCTTGCGCGCGGTCGGCTCAGAACTCGCCGCCTGGACTGTGGGATCGCCTGAAGAATGGTTTGCCAAAGAAGAACGGGCGGATCCGGATTTCGAAAGTGGAGCCAGCGTGCGCACCAACACCATGAACGGCCGTTGCGCATTTTCGAACGTTCACGGTCGGGGTTGCGGCATTCACGCATTCGCGATGGCCTCCCAGCGCGACTATCACCAGCTGAAGCCTCGGGTCTGTTGGCTGTTCCCACTGACGTGGGATCGAGGAATCCTCATGCCCAGCAGCGAACTTCGGGAAGACCTCATCTGTGGTCGGCAAGGCGTTCTGGTCTACGATGCAGCGCGAGAGGAATTAAGAGCCGCCTTCGGGAGCGCGCTCGTCAACGAACTCGACGCGCTCCGCGCTCAGGTCCAGGCATGACTTTTTCGATACCTCCACGAAGCGCACCCTAATTCGATGCGAATCGTTGCCGGAACTGCGCGCGGCCGAACGCTGGCTGCGATCCCCAAAGGCGTAGACATTCGCCCGACGAGCGATCGCGTTCGGGAAGCGATTTTCAATATTCTCGGACAGTGGATGGATGGCGCGCGCGTCCTGGACCTCTACGCCGGCAGCGGTGCTTTGGGTCTGGAAGCTGTTTCTCGCGGTGCGCACAAAGCCACGCTTGTCGACGTGAGCCGGGAGGCTGTCGGGTTGTGCCGAAAGAACGCAAGCGCCCTTGGATTTGCAGCGAAGGTTGAAATACTGGAGATGCTGGCGAGAGCTGCCGTCGGGCACTTGAGGTCCCGCAAAGAAATCTTTGACCTCGTGTTTCTCGATCCACCCTATCGGGAGAAGGCGGCGTGGGAAACTCCCGCCGAATTGGCGGATGCGGGTTTGCTGGCACCCGACGCCAGGGTCGTCCTGGAACAGGCAGCGACAGATGCGGCTTTCGACCGGGTGGGGTCTTTGATAGCAACCGACCGCCGCCGCTTCGGTCGCACAGCGGTGACGATCTTCTCCTTTGAGCACCGGGCCGCGATCGACGAACAGAGGACGCGATGAGAACGGCGATCTACCCTGGATCCTTCGATCCACTGACCAATGGACACTTGTCGATCATCCACCGCGGGCTCAAGATTTTTGACTCGCTGGTGGTTGCGGTAGCAAACAATCCAAAAAAGGAGCCGCTCTTTACGGTGGAGGAGCGCAAGGAAATGATCCGCGGGGCAATGCATGAAGACGCGCGGGTAGAAGTCGATTCCTTTGACGGACTCCTCGTCGATTACGTCGGGCTGCGCGGGATGGGCATCATCCTTCGGGGTCTCCGAGCGATGAGCGATTTTGAGTTTGAGTTCCAAATTGCCAACATGAATCGCCGGCTTCGACCTACCTGTGAGACCGTCTTCATGATGACAGGCGAGGATAACTTCTACCTCTCTTCGAACTTGGTCCGTGAAGTCGCGTACTTCCACGGGAATGTTGACGGGATGGTTCCACCGAACGTCGCCACGTGCCTCCGCGCAAAATTCGCGTCCGCGCCGACCGGACAAGAAGTCAAATCCCGCTGACGATTCGCCATCCGAGCTTTTCTGAGTATTTGAGGCGCATCTGCTTGATGTCGCTCTCGGTCTGCATACGCGATGCAAATTTCGGCATTCGGAACACGATTTGGTAGGTGTAAGTCACCGTTGCCCTGGTGTGCTTCTCGTCGAATTCGATGCGCCGCACCGTGAGGGAGAAGCGGAGGTCGCGAATCTGAGAAAAACGCTTGGCGAGGGTGTCGACGACGTTCCTGATGTCGAGGTCGTCGTCGGGGTCGACGGATCCTCCATCGTCATAGAAGCTGCTGTCGAGGAGGGAAACGATCATCGGAACGTCGTTTTTTTCGACGCCTTCACGATAGCGTCCAACGACTGCAAGGACCGCGCGCGAGGCAGGGCTATCTTCGATTTCAGTCCCAGGAATCTTCCGAAAGGCGCACCCAGAAGCCAACAGCGCCATCGCGACGCATAAGGGGACGAAGACCGAGCGAGGCTTGGGGGCGGTCCCAAATCGGCAGTAGGCTCGCTGCGCGGCTGTCAAAATGTCAGTTCTCATAGGCGCTCGCGCCCGCTCTGAGGTACTCGTAGGCGCACACGCCAGGGAGGTACTGCATGAGGTGTGCCCCACGCCAGCGTTCTCGACATACAATGGAGGGAACATGAATTTTTCAACCGCGACTTCGCGCAGCAGGGGTCTGTTGGTTGTGGGGATTTTTGTGGGATTCGTTGGAAGCGCGCCCTCCCAACCGGATGGAGACGTCACGGCCAAAGACTTCAGGATGCAGGCACTCCCGCATGCCCGCGTGATCGTTACCGATGCCTACGGCCTGCGACATCCGGTTGTCGTGGAAGTCGCCGCGACTTCTGCCTCGCGGACTCGCGGGCTCATGTGGAGGACCCAGCTTGCCCCGGGCAAGGGAATGCTCTTTGTCTTTCCGGCGGAAGGACAGCTGAGTTTCTGGATGAAGAACACGCTCATCCCTCTCGACATGGTGTTCATCAATGTGTCCGGAGAAATCGTGGACATCATAGAACGCTGTACGCCGGGCTCTCTCTCCATTCGGGAGCCGAGAGGAATCGCGAAGTACGTTCTTGAGGTTCCTGGAGGGTGGGCTTCTCAAATCGGCCTTGCACCAGGGCTCAAAGTTCTCTTGGAGGGGGTTCGCGGGATTGCGGTGACCGAAGAGCACGACTAACTATTGGGTTACTCCAGCGTCCCCTCGGGCACAGAAGTAAGGCTTGTAGATTCCCCCGACAGAGCCCGTGGAACCAGAGTCCGGGTTTGTGATGGCGTTGAGCGTGCGTTCGGTGAGGAGCAGTGCGCGACAAGCGAGCTTGGTCGAGCCGGAGTTGAGCTTCGAATCTGCCGAATCGCATGAATTCCCGATGGCCGGGTCGCAAGGTGCCGAGCAGTACCCATAAGCGGGTTCGCTCGGTCCAGCGTCAGCTATATAGTACTGATCCCGAACGCAGTAAGCCTGATCGCAAGCGACGGTGCGACTAATGTAATCTGCGGCCTGCCCGGTTTCCGCAATAAGGTCCGCCTCCGTAAGAGGGACAGCGGTCGCTCCGCCTCCGTCAAGGGGAATTCCTCTGACGAGCACACACCTCGTATTGAGGTCTGTTCGCGAACAGGAGAGGACTCCAACCGACAGCCCAAGGGCCAATGCTGTGAATTGCGTCACGCGGGTCATGAAGTGGTATTGCCTCCTGAAAATAAGCGCCCAGAAAAGAATCTGCTCGCCAAAGATGTGCCAGCATCCTAGCACGGCGCTACAACAGATCGAGAAGACTTCACTTTGCGTGCAAGCTGGGTAAAGTACAGGAACCAGTTTGAACCCGGTTATTGAAGGTAGGACTCACCAGCGGAGGATTGCATTGAATCGTTACGTTGCTGCGGTCGCATGCGCCTTGCTGGTAGCAGCCAGCGCACGCGCTCAAGACCGTGGGTTTGAGGGATTGGACCTTTCATCCGACAAGCCAAAGACCGTTCCTAATTCGAAGAAGCCTGTGGACGCTGGAGTGCCTCAGGATGAGCTGTCGACGCTTCCACTCTCGCCGATTGAGGCGATTCCAGATGCACCGACGATTTCTCGACGCGAAGCCTATGAGGTTTCGATTACGCGGGGGGACCGCGTGAAGTCGATCCAGAAGAAGCTCTATCTCAAGCGACATCGTTTCGAGGTCGCACCTTCTTTTTTCGTCAACGTCAACGATGCCTTCTTCACCAAGCTTGGGCCATCCCTTCGGCTCGCCTTCTATCCGGTTGACAGTTTGGCGGTGGCCCTCAGGTTCGCCTACTATTTTGTCTCGCAAACGGATGATGCACGGACGGCGCGTAGGAATTTCAATTCGACGGTCTATTATTCGGAGCCCGTCGCATCGGGGATGGCGGATCTCGAGTGGAGCTTGCTCTACGGAAAATTCGCAATCTTCAACTCCATTCGCTATTTCGATGCCTACTTGCTCGGCGGCGCTGGAGTCGTTTGGACGAAGACGAGCGAGTCCCAAAACCCCAACGTGCGGGGAGTCAAACCAGGTTTTGAATTCGGCCTTGGCTTCCGCTTCATTGCTCTCGATTGGTTTGCGGTGAACTTGGCGCTCATCAACACGACCTACCTGGACATT
>JBGSMZ010000009.1:0-3960 GCA_041739845.1 Myxococcaceae bacterium | reverse complement strand
GCGAATGCTCACATTCGGTAGCTCTGCTAGCGCGGCGCTCTGCCTCAAGGGTATCGCATCGCGCGGGCGAAGGGGGTCTCAAGTGCGCCTCCGTTGGGAAGGCTCGGAGTTCTCGTTCCTGCTCCCATTGCTGGGAGCCGAAAACGGTTTCAACGCCGTCGCCGCGATCGCACTGGGGGCCGCGGTGGGAATCGATCCGCGTGACGGGGCAGAGAGGTTGGCAGCAGCTGTGCCTGCGCCACGACGATTGGAATGGAAAGAAGCTCCCGGGGGAGCTGCGATTATCGACGATAGCTACAACGCGAATCCGAGTTCAATGCGCGCGGCGCTGCGCGTCCTCAGCGAGCTCGCATCCGGACGTCGGGCGATCGCCGTGCTCGGCGACATGTTCGAGCTTGGCGAGCACGGTGCCGCGTACCACATTCAATTGGGGCACCTCGTCGCAGAATCTCCGGTGCGGGAGTGCGCATTTGTAGGGCCAAGCTCGCGCCGTTCCTGGGAGGCGGCAGAAGCCACCATGGGCGCGCGCGCGCACCATTTTGATTCCACCGATAGTGCGATTTCCTGGGTGCGGAAAGAACTGCGCCCCGGCGACGTGTTGTTGGTGAAAGCCAGCCGCGGCATTGGTCTCGATCGCGTCGCCGACGCACTGATGGAACGGGAAGCAGCATAGCCCATGCTCTACCTGCTCTACGAGGCCTTGCGCAGCGACCCCGATGCCGCGCGTCTTCTCAATTTTCTCCGCTACCCAACATTTCGCATCGTCGCTGCCGTCGTCGCTTCCCTCGTCATCGGGATGCTCGTCGGCCCGAGCATCATTCGCGCCCTTGGGCGCTTTCAAGCGGGGCATTCCAATGTTCGCGAGGACACGCCGACCAGCCACCTGACGAAATCCGGGACCCCGACGATGGGAGGCTTGATCATGCTCCTGGGAATCGCGTTCGGAACGCTCCTCTTCGCGGACCTTCGAAACCGCGTGGTGTTGGCCGCGCTGGCTCTCACGCTCAGTTTTGGCCTCATCGGATTTCTCGACGATGCGCTCAAGCTCAAGCGGCGCGACTCCCAGGGTCTGCCGGGGAAGGCGAAGCTTGCGCTGCAAACGCTCGCTTTCCTCGCCGTCGTCTTCGGGTTGCTTTGCGATTGGAGCAACGGGCCCCAATTGTTGATCGCCACAAAAATTACGGTCCCCTTCGTTCCTACCCATCGGCTCAACCCAGACTTGGGTTGGGGATATGTCGCATTTGCGTGGATCGTCGTGGTGGGAACCTCCAATGCGGTCAACCTCACTGATGGACTCGACGGACTCGCCATTGCGCCTGCGATGATTTCAGCGCTGGTGTTCACGGTGCTCTGCTACGTGGCCGGAACTTCGCTTGCGATCGCCGACGTCGAAGTCGTCAATGGCGTCCGCCAAGTGGTTGCGATCCCCGTGTACAACTATTTGGGCATCACCAAGGTGTCTGGTGGTGCAGAGCTTGCGGTGTTCTGCGCATCGATCATCGGAGCCGGAACGAGTTTCCTTTGGTTCAACGCTCACCCGGCCAGCGTGTTCATGGGGGACGCGGGAGCGCTTGCCCTGGGTGGGGCGCTTGGCGCGGTGGCGATGCTTTCCAAGAACGAACTGCTGAGCGCGATTATCCACGGGGTATTTCTGGTGGAAATCCTGTCGGTCATACTGCAAGTCGCGAGCTTCAAAGCCACTGGGAAGCGCATTTTCAAGATGGCACCGCTCCATCACCATTTCGAACAGTCCGGCATGTCGGAAACGAAGATCGTCATTCGCTTTTGGATCATTTCGGTCCTTTTGGGCGGCGTGGCGTTGTCGTCGTTGAAGCTTCGATGACTGACTTTCGTCCCCGCGGGCGTACCTTTGGCATCCTAGGCCTCGGGAGGAGCGGCCTTGCCTCGGCGCGCGCCCTCCTCGCCCGTGGAGCCAGGCTTCGCGGCTTCGACGAGAACCCGAAGCTCTCCCTCGGAGCTGGCTCGGCCCCTTTTCCCGTTTTCCTGGGGGAATTTCCGGAGCGATTCTGGGAAGGGCTCGATGCGATCATCGTGAGTCCCGGCGTTCCGCTCGACAAGTTGACGAGGGCGTGCCAGGCGAACATCCCGGTGCTCGGCGAAATCGAGCTTGGCTGGCGCCTTTTTCCCACCGACGCTGGCCCGATCCTCGGCGTCACCGGGACCAACGGAAAGAGCACCACGACAGCGCTCTTGGGAGCCGCGCTCAGAGAGCGCTGGCCAAAGACCTTCGTAGGGGGAAATCTGGGCATTCCATTGACAGAAGCCTACGCCGATCCGTCCTCTCCTGGACGCCCGTGGCACGTGCTTGAACTCTCGAGCTTTCAGCTCGAAGCGATGGGTGCCGTTCCTTGTTTTGGCGCTGCACTCCTCAACATTGCGCCAGACCACTTAGACCGCTACCCCAGCGCAGGCGCCTACAGCGGGGCAAAAGCGCGCATTTTTGCGGGCCAACCGGCCGCTGGATTTGCGGTGGTCAACGCGAGCGACGCGGAAGTCCTACGCCTGTCGCAAAGGACCGCAGCACGGCGCTTCGCCTTCGCCTCCGACCCCGAAGCGCTTCAGGGTGGCGGGTTTGCGGGAACTTGTGTCGCTGTCGATGGCGGATTTGAGGTGCGCGTGGAACAGACGCAGCACTTCCGATTGAAGAACCGCTCCCTGCGCGGGAAGCACAACATCGCCAATGCCATGGCTGCTTCCACGATGGCCACTTTGGCTGGCGCAAATACCCAAGAGATCCAGGCTGCCCTTGATACTTTTCCTGGGCTCGCCCATCGCTTGGAGTTTGTTGGAATCATCGACGGAGTCGAATGGGTGAATGATTCCAAGGCGACCAACGTCGATGCGTCCGTCGTGGCATTGGAAGCGCTCGCATCCCGAGTATGGCTGATCGCCGGAGGCAAAGGCAAAGGCGCCTCCTATGCCCCCCTCGTCGCCGCCGGCAAAGGCAAAGTCCAAGGGGTGCTGACCGTCGGTGCCGACGCAGCGGAGATTGCGCGCGCCTTTGCCGAAACCACCCCGGTGTACGCCTGTGAAAGCGTCGATCGTGCCGTCGCCCGCGCCCACGCAATGGCTCGCGCCGGGGATACGGTCCTCTTGTCACCCGCCTGCGCCTCCTATGACCAATTTGCGCACTTCGAAGAGCGCGGCGATGCCTTCAAAGCGCTCGTCCACGCGCTGCCAGGCGGCGTCAGAGGAGCTTCAGGGCAATGACTCCCCGTCGGTTTGCCTACGATCCTCTCCTGCTATTCGCGACGCTTGCCTTGGTGGGCCTGGGTGCGGTGATGATTTACTCGGCGTCAGCGATCACCGCGTTCGATAAATACGGAGACGCCTATTTCTTCCTCAAGCGCCAGCTCTTGGCGGCAAGCTTGGGTTTGTTTGCGATGGCCGCCGCCATGCGCATTGGCTACCGGCGCACAGCGCGGTTGGCCTACCCGCTGCTGCTGCTGGCGATAGGGATGCTGATTGCAGTATTGATCCCCGGAATTGGTACCGCGCTCGGGGGCGCAAAGCGATGGCTGCGAGCACCTGGCATCTCGGTGCAACCCGCTGAATTCGCCAAAGTAGCTTGGATTATCTACCTTTCCTATTCGCTCGCAAAAAAGCGGGAGAAGGTGAAGTCGTTCTCCATTGGCTTCTTCCCCCACCTTGTCATGGGAATCCTTCTCGTCGTGCTCTGCATGCTGGAACCGGACTTCGGCAGTGCAGTCTGCCTCTTGTTTCTTTTGGGGGTTGCGCTGTTCGCGGCGGGAGCGAAACTCTCGTACCTGGTTGGGACAGTGCTCATTGCAATCCCTTTTGCCTATACGGCAATCGCATCCTCACCGTACCGCATGCGGCGCATTACTGCGTTCCTCGACCCCTGGGCGAATCGCCAAGGATCTGGCTACCAGGTCGCCGAGTCTATGATGTCGATTGGTTCCGGTGGGATTCTAGGAC
>JBGSMZ010000168.1:0-7424 GCA_041739845.1 Myxococcaceae bacterium | reverse complement strand
ACCTTCTCCTGAGTCGTCTGTCCAAATATCCCCGTTGGCCTGACCAGAAGGACGAGGATGAGAATCGTGAATGCAATGGCATCCCGGTAGGAGGAGCTTCCATAGCCGGCGACAAATTCCTCGGCCATTCCCAAAATCATTCCACCGACCATGGCCCCGGGAACGCTGCCGATGCCTCCTAGTACCGCTGCCACAAATGCCTTCAGTCCGCTGATGAGCCCGAACAGCGGATCCACCTTGGGGTGCGAGGAGGCGTTGATGATTCCAGCCGCGGCGGCAAGCATGCTCCCAATGACAAACGTCACGGAAATGATGCGATTGACTGGAATTCCCATCAATCCTGCTACGTCCGGGTCAAAGGATACGGCGCGCATCGCAGTGCCAAACTTTGTTCGAAAGACAATATATTGCAACACTACCATCAGAAAGACCGCCACCAGGAAGCCCAAGATGTCGACTTTGGCGATGACGACGCCAAGCCATTCGATGGTTGGATTGTCCCCAAAGTCGAGGAGTATCGGAAAGAAGCGCGGACTCGGCCCCGGGGGGAACTCGATCGGCGAGCGAATAATCGGTGACAATTGAAATCCGTATTCGAGCAGAAACGATACCCCGATCGCCGTGATGAGCGCCGTCAGACGTGGGCGATTGCGCAGTGGCCGGTACGCAAATCGCTCAATGGCATATCCGAGCAACCCGCAAACCAGCATCGAAACAATGGTGATGAATGCGGTCCCCCAGAGGGACGGGGGCACTCCCTTGGACATCACGTTGGCCAGGTAGTATCCGGTAAAGGCACCGACCATATAAACGTCGCCGTGCGCAAAGTTGATGAGCTTGAGAACACCGTAGACCATGGTGTACCCGAGCGCGATCAAGGCGTAGATTGTCCCTACCGAAATCCCGTTGACAATGTGCTGGAAGAATTCCGTCATCAAGCATCCGCCTTCATAAAGGCGTCTCCATGATTTCGCATCGCTGGCGCCCAGAGGTTATGGCTCGACGGTGGTATTGTACGTGCCCCTATTGTTCCGAATCTCTATAATGTCTGCAGGCTTTACCGGATTGTGATCCGCGTCCATGGTGATGGTTCCGGTGGCGCCACGAAAGCCTTTGGTTTCCTCGATGGCCTGGCGAATAGCTTCTGGAGACATATCTTTGGCGCGCTCGATGGCATCGATGGCGAGATTGGCGCTGTCATAGGCGAGGCCTGCGAGGGCGTCTGGAACCGCACCGTACTTGGCTTTGTAGTTTTTGATGAAGTTCTGGAGGAGCGGATCCTGGTTTTCTTCGGAATAGTGATTCGAAAAATACGATCCATTGAGGGCCCCTTGGGCGATTTCATACAGCTTCGCAGAGTCCCAACCGTCGCCACCCCCAAAGGGAGCTTTGATCCCAAGCTGGCGCGCTTGCCGGGCAATGAGCGCAACCGAAGTATAGTAGCCGGGAACGTAGATGAACTCCGGCTTCTTCGAGCGCAGTTGCGTCAGCTGCGCTTTGAAGTCTTGGTCCCCGTCTTTGTAGCTTTGCTCGCTGATGACAGTTCCCCCGAGTTCGACAAACTTCTTCGCAAAATAGTCGGCGAGGCCCACGGAATAGTCGTTCCCCACGTCTTTGAGGATCGCCACCCGTGAAAGCTTCAAGTTGTTGCGCACGAACTTTGCCATCACCGTGCCTTGGAAAGGATCGATGAAGCATACGCGGAACACATAGGGGCGCGTCTTGCCGCCAATCTTGGTGACCGAGGGGTTGGTCGACGACGGCGAAATCATTGGAACTTTCTTCTCATCGGCGATGGGAGCGAAGGCGAGAGATCGCGTCGATGCCACTTCGCCCAAGAGTATCGTGACCTTGTCTTCTACGATGAGACGCGTCGCCGCGATCGCCGCTTCTTCCGACTTGCCCTGGTCGTCATAGGTTTTCACGGCGATCTTTTTCCCGCGGACGAGGCCCCTGGCGTTCTGCTCTTCTACTGCGAGCCGAATGCCCTCATCGGATGAAAGCCCGAAGGTCGCCTGCTCACCGGTGAGCGAAGCCACGTGGCCGAAGAGAATAGTGTCCGAACCGTTCGCAGGTGCTGCCTTCGCAGGAACCGCCCGGTTCCCTTCAACCTTCGAAACATCCTTCTTGCACCCTAGTATCCCGACGGCCAGGGATAGCAGGACGAACGATTTCAAGTGCACCAGATGGCCCCCTTCCGTCGAAAAGCTAGCGAAACCCTAGAGTATTCCCCTACCTCATACAACCTCAAGCCGAGGAAGCGCCCCCTGCAACCCAGAAATTTCCGCTTCGAGAATGGTGCGCTGCATCCCATTTGACGCCCAGGCTACCACAAGGTGGATTTCCCCAGATTCCGAGCCCTCGGTGCTGATAGGACGAGGCCCGCATGAGTGAGACCTCTTACCTTGCGCTCCTCGAACAGGTCCTCTCCAAGGGAAAGCCGCGCAAGGACCGAACTGGCGTAGGCACCCTCGGGCTCTTTGGGGCACAGCTTCGCTTCGACCTCCGGAAGGCATTTCCCCTCCTTACGACGAAAAAGCTCCACCTCAAGAGCATCATCAACGAACTCCTCTGGTTCATTCGCGGCGAGACGCACGTCGCCTCCCTGCAAGCAGCCGGGGTGACCATTTGGAACGAATGGGCAACGGCGGAACAATGCGCCCGCTTTCGGCGCGAGGCTGGCGACTTGGGGCCAATCTACGGCCACCAATGGCGCAACTTCGGAGCGCGTCGCAATGCAGATGGAACCTACCGGCGCGATGGCAAAGACCAGCTCCGGCAAGTCATGCAAGACATTCAAGCGCGCCCCGAGAGTCGACGCCTCATTGTAACAGCTTGGAATCCAAACGAGGCCGATGAAGTTGCGCTTCCGCCCTGCCACACGCTCTTTCAGTTTCATGTGCAGGACGGCGAGCTGTCTTGCCACCTGTACCAGCGAAGCGCAGACCTCTTCCTCGGCGTTCCTTTCAACATCGCAAGCTACGCACTGCTGACATCGATCGTCGCACAATGCACCGGCACCAGCCCCGGCGATTTCGTACACAGTTTTGGCGACGTCCATCTGTACCTGAATCACTTGGAACAAGCGCGCCTGCAGCTTGCGCGGAGACCGACAGCACCGCCGCGCATGCGACTCAATCCAGCGCGCAAAACGCTTGAATCCTTTGTCTATGAGGACTTCTCGCTCGAAGACTATACACCGCATGCCGCTATCCCGGCCCCGGTCGCAGTGTGAAGCCCTTGGCGATCATCGTTGCCGTAGCGCGCGCTGGCGCCATCGGGCGCGCTGGCAAACTCCCCTGGCATTTACCGGAGGACTTGAAGCACTTCAAAGCACTGACCATGGGCCATGCCATCATCATGGGTCGGAACACCCATGCATCTATCGGGCGAGCGCTTCCTGGGAGGCGAAACATCGTCGTCAGCCGCAAGGGCGGTCCCTTCCCTGGTTGCGAGGCTGCCCCGAGCCTCCGCGAGGCGCTGGAGCTAACCAGCCTCGATCCGCTCCCCTTCGTCATCGGCGGTAGCGCGCTCTATGCAGAGGCGCTCCCGAGAGCGACCACCATCTACCTCACCGAACTCGCACGGGATGTTCCAGATGCGGATACGTTCTTCCCTTCGCTTTCACCGCGAGAATGGCGCGAAGTTTCGCGCGCGCAAGGCGAGACCCCAGGAACACAGTATGTAGTCTTCAAGAGGAAGAAGGCAGATGACTGATGAAAATATATACAAAGACAGGTGACGACGGCGATACTGGCCTCTTCGGCGGAGGTCGCGTTCCCAAAGACGACGTCCGCGTCGAAGCCTACGGCACCGTCGATGAACTCAACGCCTCCTTGGGTGTTGTTTTGACAAACGATGTGAGCACCTTGGCTCCTCTTCTGAGAGCAGTCCAAGCCCAACTCTTCACCGTCGGAGCAATCCTCGCGACTCCGATAGGGTCCAAAGCGGCGAGCGCGATTCCAGAGGTCGAAGAAGCCTGGATAGCCGCGCTTGAAGAAGCCATCGACAAGCTCGAAGCGACGCTTCCACCGTTGTCTACCTTCATCCTCCCGGGGGGTTCGGCGGGGGGCGCAGCGCTTCAATTCGCTCGGACCATTTGTCGTCGCGCTGAGCGCAGGGTTACCCGCCTGGTTCGCGAAAACCTCGTCCCCAAGAATGTCCTCGTGTACTTAAACCGCCTCTCGGACGCATTGTTCGTCATGGCGCGCGCCGCCACCGTGCGCGATGGCGTTGCTGAGACGCCATGGCTCCCCAAACGCCGACAGTGAAGTCCAATCCGAGCGCGCAGTTCGGCCAGGGCCAAGCCCAAGCGCGCGTGGATGCTTCGCTTGAAGGGGCGCAAGCCCTTCCCGGCGCCGAGGTATTGGCCCTCGCGCGCCAAGTGGGCTTCGATCTCGCCGGAACCGCGATTGCAGAGCCCTTGGACCCCAGCCCACTCAAGGATTGGCTTGCGAAAGGATTCCACGCAGACCTCGATTGGATGGCCAGAGACATAGAGGTCCGCCTCGACGTGACGAAGCTCTTTCCCCCGGCGCGCACCGTGCTCGCCCTGGCGTGCAACTACTGGAGCGATGACCATCCCTCGACGATTGCACGCTACGCGCGCGGGCGCGACTACCATTGGACCTTTCGTGACCGGCTGCGAAACCTACGCCGCTTGCTCAAAGCGAAATGGCCTTGGGTAGCTGACTACGGCTCCGTCGACGCGAACCCGGTGATGGAGAAAGTGTGGGCGGTGAAAGCCGGCCTCGGCGCCATCGGCAAGAACGGCTGCCTCATCACCCGTAGCCATGGCTCCTGGGTGCTCTTGGCGGTGATGGTTCTCAACGCCGACATGGATTTCTATACGGGAGAAACTGGCGCTTCTGTAGTTTGGGATCCCTGTGGACCCTGTCGCCGTTGCCTGCTCGCCTGCCCCACCGGAGCGCTGCCCGGTGACCGATCCGTCGACGCGCGCAAGTGCCTCTCCTACCAAACGATTGAAAACGAGGGCCCCGCACCGCTCGAACTGCGCCCAGCCTTCGGTGAAGGCAGTTTTGGTTGTGACATCTGCCAAGAGGTCTGCCCTCACAATCGTACTCCGCTGGCAGCGGGGGAGCGCTTTCGCCCGCGCCCGGTATCAGAGCTCACGCTCGAAGCGCTCGCCGCGCTCACGCCGGCGGATTGGGAGCGCTTTTCTCGTGGCACGCCACTCGTTCGTGCGGGCTACGATGGAATTCGCCGTAACGCAGCCTATGCACTGGGAGCACTTCGCATGAGCACTGCGGCGCCGACCCTCGAACGCCTCGCGCAGGATGCGAACCCGCTGGGTGCCGAAGCCGCCTCCTGGGCGCTTGCGGACCTCGGCAGTGCGCCATCGCCTGGGTACTAACCTCCTCTGCTCGGCTGCATCGGTTTCGAAGGAGCCTTGGCACGCTAGCTGGCGCGACGGACTTGCGCTCGCGCCGCGTCCGCCGCCTGGATGCGCTGAACAGAAAGCTCCAGATAGGCCGGGTCGCGTTCAATCCCCACGAACTTTCGGCCGCGGGAAACCGCTGCGACCCCGGTGGTGCCACTGCCGCAGAAGGGATCCAAAACCGAATCCCCGGGAGCGGTGCACGCATCGAGGATGCGCTCGAGGAGTGCCAACGGCTTTTGCGTTGGGTGGCGCCCAAAGGCTTTTTCCGAAGGCTTCGGCGCAGTCAACGTCCATACCCGTCCGTTGGAATCGTCTTCGAGCTCTTCGTCGCCGGACTGCGGGAGCGCCCAGACGTCGCGCATTTGCTTTCCGCTGTTTTCGGCCTTCATGTCGCGGTAGTTGAACGTGTGCCTGAGCTTCCCTTGCGCCGTGGGCGAGGCCCAAATCAAAAGCTCCGTCGAGTGAGTGAAGTACCGACACGCCAAGTTGGGACTCGCGTTCGGCTTGTACCAAGTCACTGTATTGAGAAGGCGGTAGCCGAGATTCTGCATGGCAAACCCAAGGTGAAAAATCACGTGGTGGGTTCCGGACACCCAAATGGTCCCGCTGGGTTTCAGCAGCCGTTGGCACGCGCGCAGCCACGCTTCCGTGAAGGCCTGGTCGTCTTCAACGCCTCGGCTCTTGTCCCACTCTCCTTTTTCTACTGCAGCGCGGCGTCCGCTTCTGCACGTCGTCCCCCCGTTCGAGAGGAAATAGGGTGGGTCCGCGAAAATCAGGTCCATGCTTTCATTTGGAAAAGCGTGGAGAAGTTTGAGCGAATCGCCGCCGTAGAGGCGCCAATGCGCACCCTGCGCGTACGAACGGCGCGAGAGGTTTTCGTCCTGAGTCTGAAGCGGTTGAAGAGCAAGTTGCAAGCAGTCACCTCCAAGCATGACCAGCCGCTTGGCCTAAGTGACCTGACGGTACGTGACGCTCGCATCCAGGCAACTTTTCAGACGCTATGACCGTACAACCAACGCCACGGGAAGCGTACGGCCTGCGGGCAAACCGCGCCCGGGATGGGCTCGTCGCCCTCGACCGACGCGGGGCGAGGCTGGCTAATCTTCGCACGCTCACCTTTCTCGGCGCGGCGGCACTTGCGGTGGCCGCCATCTTTGCGGTGCTTCCCCGAGAAGCCTTTGCCATCGCATTCCTCTTCTTGGTTGCGTACGTCGCATTGGTGGTCATCCACGCGCGCGCCCTCCAGCAGGAGAAGCGCACCCGCGTTTTGCTGCAACTCAATGAACGCGGCATCGCTCGAATCGATGGCGTTTGGCGCGATTTTCCGAGCACCGGCGTCGCCCACCTGACGGAAGACCATCCCTATGCGGCCGACCTCTCCGTCTTAGGTCGGGCCTCGCTCTTTCAGCGCCTCGATGAAACAGGAACCGCCGCAGCGGAGCGGATGCTTGCGGATTGGCTCTTGAACCCTCAGGCCTCAGCCACCATCGTCGCCGAACGCCAAGAATCCGTTCGCGAGCTTGCTCCCAAGGTCGACTTTCGCCAACGCCTGGTCGTGGAGTCCCGCCTTACTGGAGACGCCAAGGCAAACCCCGCTCGCTTCATACGTTGGGCGGGCGCCCCTTCCCTTCTTCGGCGGATTCGCTGGGCCTTTCCGCTCGCGCACGTGTTGCCACCGATTACCTTAGGTCTAGGCCTCGCGGCACTCGTCGCTGGCATATCCGGACTGGGATTCGCAGCAGGTTTGGTGCTCCAAATCCTCGTCATTCTCATCACCCGTGGTCCCATTCGGCAGCTTTGGGAAGCAATCAGTATTTCGGAGCAGGGCTTCGTTCGCTTTGAGGACACGTTCGCATCCATCGACGAGGAAGCGTTTGTCGCAGGACCGCTGCAACGCCTCAAAGCAGGCGTTGCAGACAAGATTCCGGTAGTCACCAAGCTGACATCGCTCGCCCGCATTCTTGGCTTTGCTGAACTTCGCCACTCCGGCCAGCTCCATCCCCTCATCAATGCGCTCACCTTG
>JBGSMZ010000138.1:0-6513 GCA_041739845.1 Myxococcaceae bacterium | reverse complement strand
GGTGTCACCCATCGCCGAGACCACCACGGCGACAGGACCTTCCACTCGTGCGCGTTCGATGATGTCGAGCACGCGCAGCAGGCGCTCAGGCCCCCCTATCGAGGACCCACCGAACTTGAGGACTCGCCAGGGCGCCGCGGTCACGGCGAATCCCTCCGTGAAAATCTATCCCCGCGGCGCGCCATGGCGAACGACTCGGTGTCGCCCCTGTAACTCTCCAGGGAATCACGAGGCACGGAGGTCGCTGTGATCACCACCTCGGCGCCATAGGCCTTGAGGAGGCTCACCATGTTCTCACGAATCCTGTCCGGCATTGCGTAGATGCAGCGAAAACTTTCGATCGCCGCCACGAGCGCCATGCCCACGCCGGTGTTGCCAGCAGCGACCGCCAGATAGCTCCGAGCCCGTCCTCATGGAGTCTCATCGCGCACTCTCCCTTCGGTGATGCCGACAGCGTGAGGCGCGGAGGCACGTCGCTCCTCGTGGAGTCGCCGGAAATCAGCAACCAGCCGACTCAGAGTCTCCATCTCGATGAGAAACGAGTCATGGCCGTGCGGGGCTTCGAGCAGGGCCAGCTCCGCCTGCGGCATCAGCTGGGCGAGCTCCAGCTGCTCCTCAGGGGGATAGAGGACGTCCGAGGTGATCGACACGACCAGTGCCGGCTGCCGGAGCTGCTTCAGCGCCAGCTGGTAGTCTCCTCGTCCACGAGCGAGGTCGTGCGAGTCCATCGCCCAGGTGAGCGCCACGTAGGCGTTTGCGTCAAAGCGAGCCACCAGCTTGCCGCCTTGATGTTGGAGGTAGCTCTCGATCTCGAAGAGTTCGTGTCCCGCGCGGTTGCGGCCGAAGCGCGACTCAAAGTTCTTGCGGCTCCGGTACGTGCACATCGCCATCATTCGGGCGACGGCAAGCCCGCCCACCGGCGGATGCTCCGGGGCGTAGTTACCGTTGTTCCAGAGAGGGTCCGCGTAGATCGCCTGGCGTTGCGCTTCCGAGAGCCCGATGCACCAGGCGGAGTGACGCCCGGAGGCCGCGATGGGCACTACCGTCTCGACAAGCTCGGGGTACATGGCCGCCCACTCGAGGGCTTGCATCCCGCCCATCGAGCCGCCGATGACCATCCGGATCCGGGTGACGCCCAGGTGCGCGATCAGCGCGGCTTGAGCTCGTACCATGTCCCGAATCGTGATCCGAGGGAACGAGGGCCCAAAACGGCGTCCGCTTGCCTGGCTGATCGACGTCGGCCCAGTCGTACCGTAGCAACTCCCGAGGACGTTGGGGCAGACGATGAAGTCGCGCTCGGGGTCGAGCGCGCGGCCGGCGCCAAACAGAGGCTTCCACCAGTCCGCTGCGTCAGAGGAACCAGTCAACGCGTGGCACACCACCACCGCGTTGTCGCCTAGCGGGCTCAGCCGGCCCCAGGTATGGTAGGCGACTTCGAGCGACGGCAATCGTTCGCCATTCTCGAGCAGCAGGCCCTGGAGGTTTACGGGCGAAACGAAGCTCTCACGGATCGAGTCCGCGGCAGCTAGCCCAGCGAGGTCAGCCGCGCGCATGCGCGAACGCCTCCTCGAAGTCCTCCTTGATGTCGTCGAGGTGCTCGAGCCCGACCGAGACCCGAACCTGAGTGGGCGTCACCCCGGCGGCAAGGCGCTCTTCCTCGCTGAGCTGCTGGTGGGTGGTCGAGGCCGGGTGGATGACCAGCGTCTTGGCGTCGCCGACGTTAGCGAGGTGGCTTGCGAGCTTCACACCGTTGATGAAGCGCCGGCCGGCCTCGAGACCGCCCTTGATCTCGAAGGCGAGGACCCCGCCGAACCCGTGCTTGAGGTAGCGGCGGGCGAGCGCGTGGTAAGGGTGGTCCTCCAGGCCCGGGTAGCTCACCGACGTGACCTGTGGATGCTTGGCTAGCCACTGCGCGAGCGCCAGCGTACTATCGACGTGTCGCTGCACTCGTAACGAGAGCGTCTCGAGTCCCTGGAGGAGAAGGAAGGCGTTGAAGGGGCTGAGGGCGGGACCTAGGTCTCGCAGCCCTTCGACGCGCGCCCGGATGATGAAGGCGATGTTGCCGAAAGGCCCCTTGGGGCCGAAGGTCTCCCAGAACCGTAGCCCGTGGTAGCCGGGGGAGGGCTCGGTGAAGCTCGGGAACTTGCCGTTGCCCCAGTCGAAGCGGCCGGAGTCCACGATGATGCCGCCGATGGAGGTGCCGTGCCCGCCGATCCACTTGGTGGCAGACGCGACGACGATATCTGCGCCGTGGTCGATGGGGCGGACCAGGTAGCCAGCGGCTCCGAAGGTGTTGTCGACGATGAGGGGGATGCCGTGGTCGTGGGCGAGCTTCGCCAACGCCTCGAAGTCGGGGATGTTGAAGCGCGGGTTGCCGATGCTCTCGACGTAGATAGCCTTCGTGCGCGCGTCGATAGCGCGCCGGAAGCGCTCCGGATCGTCGCCTTCGACCAGCCGCACGTCGATCCCGAGGCGCGGCAGGGTCACCTTGAACTGGTTGTAGGTGCCCCCGTAGAGGTAGCTGGTGGAAACGATGTTCTCGCCTGCCTGGGCGATGGTGCTCAGGGTTAGAAACTGTGCCGCCATCCCGCTCGCCGTGGCAAGTCCCGCCGCGCCGCCCTCGAGCGCGGCCACCCGCTTCTCGAAGACATCCGTAGTGGGGTTCATCATGCGCGTGTAGATGTTGCCGAACTCCTGGAGCGCGAAGAGCCGAGCGCCGTGGTCGGCGCTGTCGAAGGTGTAGGAGGTCGTCTGGTAAATAGGGACGGCCCGCGAGTTGGTGCCGGGAGCGGGCTCTTGGCCCGCGTGTATTTGCAGGGTTTCGAAACGAAGCTTGCGATGATTGGGAAGCGGCATGGGTAGCTCCTTACGTTCGCGGGGCAACTCACCTTATAACGCGGCCCCGACGAGCCTCTGGTTAGTGATGCGGAATGCTGGGACGCGCATGCGATGGTTGGGGTGGAGACGATCGAAGGACCGTCAGCCCAACCGGTGCCGGCACGCGTAGGAACTCGAGGGAGTGGTGACTCGCCCGGTGCCTACGCCGCCGGCCGCGTACAGGTGCACGCGGTCACGCGGTGAAGGCGACAACAGGGGGAACGCTGGCTATGGAAGCTCACCGGCCAAGAATTCTACCAGATACTGCGGACGATATCAAGGCAACTCAGATGCGAATCAGGGCAAGCGCATTCTCCACGTGGTTGAAATTCCATCGGTCTTGAGAAAGCGGTCGCGTTTTGCGGAAGAAGTACTAGTCGCCCGGCGATGGCAAGAAACATTGCCTGGCTGCTCTGGGAATTGGAGACTCCCCGGTCAGAACTTGCCGTTGATATTCTTTGCCTCTGAGGGTGGAAGAATGGCTGCGACGACATCCCAGTGTTCGGCGATCTTGCCATTCTCCACGCGGAACAAATCGTAGAAGGACGTGGGCGTGCCGCCGAGGCTTCCCTCGCTGACGGCGAGTACGAAATTGCCTTCGCCGAGCACTCTGTGAATCGCGTCGTATTTCATGGTGACGCCTTGCTTTGCCATCGCAGCCATAGCGGCACCGAGCCCGGAGACGCCGTCTGCTATGTTCGGGTTGTGTTGGATGTAGGCGTCTCCCTCGATGTAGCGAGGGAGAACGTCCATCTTCCCATGCATGAGCACGTCCGTGACGAAAGCGCGGACGAGCGCCTTGTTCGCCTTCGTCATGTGAAGGTCGGTCGCTTCCGTGGGACCGTCGGTCATCGTGTGGCCGTTGGGGTTCGGGGAGGGCGACTTCTCCTGGAGGTTGTCCCAGTGCTCGACGATTTTTCCGTTCTCAAAGCGGAAGATGTCAAAACCGATTTTGGGGCCAAAGAAGTTGTAGTCGGTATGCGCAAAGACCATGTCGCCGTCTTGAAACGCGCGAACGGGCTTTGCCCTCGCTGAGCCCGGAGGAAGTTGCTTCATTACCGCGCCAAATCCGGCAAGTCCGTCGCCGACGGATTGGTTGTGCTGGATGTATTTCGTGGGGTTGATGGAAGCGATGGGAGCATGGTCCCCGCTCTCGATGCTCTTGATCAACGCGACGACCTGCGCCTTTTCACTCATGCTGCCAACTCCTTGGTGATTTTCACTCATGCTGCCAACTCCTTGGTGAAGCGGGTGGTATGAATCGTGGGCCTGAATGCAAGATTGTTGCGCAATCGAAAAGGTGCACTAGGGTCAAGCGGATGGTCAAAAGTGGACATGCGGCCACTGCAGACGTGCTGCTCCTCGAGTTTCAAAACTCGCGACACCCGACGCTTCAACTCGAGGCCTTTCCGCTCTCTGACCTCTTTCGCCGCGCCCCAGCGGAGCGTTTGCAGGCCGTGCAGCGCCTGCAGTTTCACCTTTGGGTCGTCTTCACCAAGGGCGCCTGCAAACAGATGGTCGACTTTGAAGTCTTGGATTGTGAGGTGGGGACGGTCCTTCACCTTCGGCCAGGGCAAGTGCACCGCTGGTACCCGCACGCGGGCTTGGAGGGTCATGTGGTGGCTATGGCTCCGGCCTGGATGCCACCTGTTCCCGCGCGCCAGCGCGGTGGGCTCTACCGTCGCTTCGTCGAAGACGATGCGGGGCCGGCCGTTGTTACCTTGCCGAGCAATGACCGAAAGCGAGTCTTCGCGTGGTTTGCGAAACTGGAGGCGGCGCTGCAAGACTCAGACGATTCGGCGGTGTCGGTGGAACTCTTGGGCCACTTGGTCGCGGTTGCGTTGCTCGATGTATTTCGGAGTTGCGCAACGGCGCCGACGGAGGTTTCGAAAAGCGACGCGCAGCGGATGCAGCTTTTCCACGCGGCGCTCGAGCGCTCCTACCGGGTGACGCGACGCGTGCAGGACTATGCCACTGCGTTGGGATGGTCGACGAAGACGCTCGACCGAGCTTGTCGCGCAGCAACTGGAATCTCTGCCAAAGCGCGCATCGACGCGCGGGTGCTCTTGGAAAGCAAGCGCTACCTCGCCCACACCGATGAGACCATCGACGCCATTGGTGCAGATTTGGGCTTCAGCGAGGCCACGAATTTCGTAAAATTCTTCAAGGCGCGCTCAGGCGAGGTGCCGAGTGCGTTCCGCAAGCGCTTCCGAGGCGAGAGGCCAGTACAGCGCACTACATTCGGAAGAGGCCAAACGTCGTCTTCGGAATCGGAGCGTTGAGGGTCGCCGAAAGCGCCAAGCCCAGCACATCGCGGGTGTCTGCAGGGTCGATGATTCCGTCATCCCAAAGGCGCGCAGTCGCGTAGTAGGCGTTGCCTTGCGCCTCGTATTGGTCGCGAATGGGTGTTTTGAACGCGGCCTCCTCTTCGGCGCTCCAGCTCTTCCCCGCGGCCTCGAGCGCGTCGCGCTTCACTGTGGCGAGCACCGTTGCCGCCTGCTCGCCGCCCATGACGGAAATGTGGGAATTGGGCCAGGTGAAGAGAAAGCGCGGCCCAAAGGCGCGCCCGCACATTCCATAGTTGCCGGCGCCAAAGGAGCCTCCAAGAATCAATGTGAGCTTTGGCACGCGGGCGGTCGCGACGGCGGTCACCAGCTTGGCGCCGTGTTTGGCGATGCCCTCGTTTTCGTAGCGGCGACCGACCATGAAGCCGGTGATGTTTTGAAGGAAGAGGAGGGGGATGCGCCGCTGGCAGCACAGCTCGATGAAGTGCGTGCCTTTGAGTGCGCTCTCGGAAAAAAGGATGCCGTTGTTGGCGAGGATGCCGACGGGGATTCCGTGGAGCCGCGCGAAGCCGGTGACGAGGGTGGGGCCGAAGCGCGGTTTGAATTCATCGAACTCCGAGGCATCGACCAAGCGGGCGATGATTTCGCGCACGTCGAAGGGCCTTTTCTCGTCGGCGGGGATGATGCCGTAGAGTTCTTCGGCAGGGTAGGCGGGAGGAGCGGCGGGTTGGAGGTCGATGCGCGGGCGTTTGGTGGTGTTCAAGTTGGCGACGATGCGGCGCAGGAGGGCGAGCGCGTGGTCGTCGCTTTCGGCCAAGTGGTCGACGACGCCGGAGAGGCGAGTGTGAACGTCGCCGCCTCCCAATTCTTCGGCACTGACGATTTCCCCGGTGGCGGCCTTGACGAGCGGAGGTCCGCCCAGGAAAATCGTGCCTTGGTCTTTGACGATGATGCTCTCGTCGGCCATTGCCGGGACGTAGGCGCCGCCGGCGGTGCAGGAGCCAAGGACCGCCGCGAGCTGTGGGATGCCTGCTGCGGACATGGAGGCTTGGTTAAAGAAGATGCGTCCAAAGTGTTCCTTGTCGGGAAACACTTCGTCTTGGTTGGGGAGGTAGGCGCCGCCGGAGTCGACCAGGTAGATGCAGGGGAGGCGATTTTCTTGGGCGATTTCTTGTGCGCGGAGGTGCTTCTTCACGGTGATTGGGAAATAGGTGCCGCCTTTGACGGTGGCATCGTTGCAGACGATGAGGCACTCGCGTCCGCTGACGCGGCCGATGCCGGTGATGAGGCCGGCGGCGGGGGCGGCGTCGTCGTACATGCCGAAGGCGGCGAGTTGGGAGAGTTCGAGGAA
>JBGSMZ010000132.1:0-4598 GCA_041739845.1 Myxococcaceae bacterium | reverse complement strand
ATCCTCGATGAAATCTCCGAGATGCGAGTCTTCTTCTTCACCGATTGGCGTCTCAAGAGAAATCGGTTCTTTGGCGATTTTGAGGACTTTCCGCACCTTGTCCAACGGGAGCTCCATTTTTTCCGCAATTTCTTCCGGCGTCGGCTCCCGACCGATTTCTTGAACGAGGTAGCGGCTCGTTCGAATGAGCTTGTTGATGGTCTCAATCATGTGGACCGGTATGCGAATCGTCCGGGCCTGATCGGCGATCGCACGGGTTATCGCTTGGCGAATCCACCAGGTCGCGTACGTCGAAAACTTGTAGCCACGCTTGTATTCAAACTTATCGACAGCCTTCATAAGGCCGATGTTGCCCTCTTGAATGAGGTCGAGGAATTGAAGTCCCCGGTTGGTGTATTTTTTCGCGATGGAAACGACCAACCGAAGGTTGGCTTCGACGAGCTCGGACTTGGCGTGCTCCGCGTTTCGTTCTCCCACGCGAATCGCATTGTGCTTCTTGCGCAAGAGCGGGATCGGCATTCCAGCCTCGACCTCGACCCGCTTCATGCGCTTTTTGGCATTGCGGATGTCGCGTTCTACAGCTTCCAGCTGTTCGTCGGTGAGGCGCAGGCGCTTGTGCTTGCGTCGAAGCAACGCTGCGAACTCCTTGCTCGACGCCGGGATGTCATCCGCACCAACGCCAAACTGCCGCTTTAAATCCCAGAGCTCTTTCTCTGAACGATCGATGGTGAGGATCAAGTCGCGTACATGCGCTGCAATGCGATCGACCAACTTCTTCGACAGCCGCATTTCCTCGACGACGCCCATCATTTTGTCGCGAATTTCCGTCAAGGCGCGCTTGAGGTCCTTCTTCCTGGATTCCGCCATGCGACGACTGGAATTGATTTCGTCATCCAACGCCTCGGCTTTCTTGTGGAGCTCTGCCAGTACGCCGAGTTGCTTCGAAATGGTTTCGATCCGGGTCAGTTCCGCCGAATTGAATTGAATTGCTTGCGCCGCTCCTTCGACAGCTTCGCTCTCGGTCTCGGGGGGATCGAACTCGGGCTCTTCTTCGTCGGATTCGCGCTGGGGTTCTTCCGGCGCGTCCTTAAAGACTTCGCGAATCCGCAGCTTGCCCGTTCGCAGACGCGGTCCGATGGCTTCCATCTCCTGGACGGCGACGCGGCAATCGAGGAGGGCTCGCATGACTTCAAACTCGCCCTGTTCAATTCGCTTTGCGATCTCGACTTCACCTTCGCGGGTGAGGAGCGAGACGGCTCCCATTCTTCGCAGGTAGAGGCGGACCGGGTCATTGGATTTGGTGGCTTCATCGGCTTTGAGCGTGGTTGGGGAGGGCACTGTCTGCGCGCCTTGCCGCGCTTCTGTTTCCTCACGCTCCCGTTCGTGTTCCCGATCTCGCGTCGGAGCCTCGTCGTCTGCGACGGCGGTCGCTTTGGTCTCTCCTTGATCGGCAGCACTTTGGGCGTCCACGACTTCGACGTCGTTGTCGCCAAACATCGACATCACATCATCGATTTGGTCGGGCGAAACGACGTCGTTGGGAAGCGCATCATTCACCTCTTCGTAGGTGACGAATCCCTTCAGTTTGCCTTGGGCGATGAGATCGGAAATCTCTTTGCGCTCCCGGAGCTGCTCCTCTTCGCTGTCGTCACGCTCCGCTTCAGAATCAACTTCCGCGTCGCGCATCATCCCGATCGCGCGCTCTTCAACTTCATCTCCGTCGACTACAAGATTGCCTTTGCCGTGCTTCTTCAATTTCTCTCGCGCCAATGCGGCAACATCCCGCTGCCCCTGGCGACTCGCAGCCTTCGCGAGCTTTCCCGCCTTCATGGGGAGCCTGGCGACCTTTTTGATGCGCTTGGGAAGCTCGCTACGCTTGGTCGAGAGCGCAGCCTTCTTGCTGGTCGCCTTGGTCGCCGCTCGAAGGACCTTCTTTGAGCGGGTCGCCTTCTTCCGGGTGGGCATTTTGCTGGCGTGAGCGCGCTTCGATTTCTTTGCTTGTTTCTTCGGTGCCATTGGTAGCGATTTCTTTAACACGCGCCGTCATGGCGATGCGTGAAGGGGTGAATGTTTAGCCTAATCAAAAGGAACTCGCCAGATTGACGCGAACAAAGTCATACGCGAACAATGTCATGAAGACGCTCCGCCGCGTTCGCGGTCGATTGCCACCATGGCGGGACCAAGCGATGCCTGCTCCTCCAAGAGGTCGCGGGACTCTTGGGTCAAGTCGCTTGCGCCGCCAACTGCGCACTTCGCCAAGCGAGCGTTGGCAATACTGCGCGCCTTTAGCGTCCGCCGCTTCAAGTTCATGCAGAGCTGCTCAAATGCGGACTCTTGCGCTGCCGCATCACGGGGGACGTGCGCCTGCTGCGCCTGATCGATTTGTGCCTTCAAGTCTTCCGGACAGTCAAAGAGTGCGTCCGCCGGGGGGATACCACTTTGGATCGCGTCGACGAGCATGCGAATTCCCGGGTGTTTCAGGTCGTCTGCTGCCCGTTGGTTGTCGCGGGAGGCGAGGTCTGGGCGAAGAACCACACAAGCGGCATAGGTGCATTCAAGCACGTCGGGGCCGCCGGAAGTTGTCGCCCGAGGGCTCCGACGCGGAGGTTGCGCGGCGGGAGTGCTTGGGCGTTTCTGAAGCTCGCCGGCCACCTGGCTGGCCTGCCACCCAAAGTGCGAGGCGATCGCTTCGATGATGCTCGTTCTGCGCATTCCAACCGGTGCCGCGCTCACCAGGGGGCTCAACCTCTTGATCGCGCTCATCTTCGCCTCGAAGGTCGCCGCAATGCCATCGGGCAGCGTCATTTCGAGCAAATGCCGGCTCAAGGGTTGCGCTGCCGAAATCAACGCCTGGATAGCTTGGGCGCCAAACTTACGCGCGAACGTATCGGGATCTTCTCCAGAGGGCAGGCAAGCAACCCGGCTGGACGCTCCCTGGGCGAGAATGACGGGGGCAAGGCGCTCGACGGCGGCGCGCCCCGCCGCGTCGCCGTCCAAAAGCAGAACAATGTCAGAGACTTCGAGGCGCGCGAGCAAGGAAAGATGTCCGACTGTGAGCGCTGTGGAACAGAGTGCGAGGGCCTCTCCGATTCCTGCTTGGTGGAGCGCAATGCAGTCGAAATACCCTTCGCAAAGCACGGCCCGATGGGTCCTCCGAATGGTATCGCGGGCGAGATCCATGCCGTAGAGCGTCTCGGACTTGTTGTAGAGGCGGTTTTCCTTAGAGTTGAGATACTTAGGGCCCTCTTCCTCCCCGAGGAGGCGTCCCCCAAAGGCGATGGTCCGCCCTTCGGGTGAGCGGATGGGAATGATGATCCGACCCCGGAAGGTGTCGTAGTAGCCCTTGCCGCTTGCCCTCGGAGCGATGAGTCCCGCTCTCTCGCCGTGGGCGATAAGGCCTTGCCCTTGGAGCGCCTGCGCCAATAGCCCCCATTCGGCAGGCGCGAAACCGAGTGAAAAAGTGCGGATAGTGGCGTCGCTCAATCCTCGGCCTCGGAGGTAGGCGAGGGCATTTGCGCCCAGGCTGCGATCCATAAGGTTCTTCGTAAAAAACGCCGCCGCAAAATCGGTGGCTTCTTTGACCTGCGATCGTTCGCGGCTGGCTGGATCCGCATCTGCCTGGATGTCGATGCCCAACTCAGATGCAAGCTCACGAACCGTGTCCGTAAAAGATTTGCCCCATAGCCGCTGCATGAACGTAATCGCGTCGCCGTGCGCCTGGCAGCCGAAGCAATGAAAACTCTTATCGTCCGGCCAAACGTAGAACGAAGGCGTTCGCTCCTGGTGAAAGGGGCACCTTCCCTTGAAAGACCGCCCAGCGCGCTTGAGCTCGATTCCTTGGCGAGCTGCGAGCGCCAAAATATCGACCCGCTCTCGAACTTCCTGGATTTTCGCATCAGGAATGTAAAAGGCCATCAATGCCCACCGCGTGCGCTGGTTTTATCCACCAGCAAGCTGCCTCTTCGCTTCTTCGCTCAACGCCTTGCCTTCGACGCGCCCTTTGAGGCGGCCATTCAGGAGTTTCATCACTTTGCCCAAGTCTTTTACTGAAGTCGCAGAAACCTCAGAAATTCCGGCGGCAACCGACGCAATGAGTTCCTCGTGCGTCAGTTGCGCCGGCAGGTACGCAAGCAATAACTCCAGCTCTGCCTGTTCCTTCGCAGCGAGGTCCAACCGCTGCGCCTTGGTGAATTCGAAAATCGAATCACGGTGCTGCTTCACCAGCGTCGCCACGACCGCACCGATTTCCTCGTCGTCCAGGACTTTGGCCGTGTCTTCTACTTCTTTGTATTTCACGGCACTCTTTATCGAGCGAATCGTGGTGAGTGCCACTTCGTCTCGGGACCGCATTGCGGCCTTCAAGTCCGAATCGAGCCGTTCGCGAATGGTGGCCATGGTGCTCCCACTCCTTTGCGGGCTAGCTATTCGGTAGCCGAAAGGGACGAGACGATTAGTAGGGGCGTCGCGACTTCTTCACGGCGCGCTTCTTTGCGGCAATCGCTTTTTTCTTCTTCTTCACGGAGGGTTTCTCGTAATGCTCTCGCTTGCGAATTTCCGACAGAATTCCGGCCTTTTCGGTGGCCTTCTTGAAGCGCTTG
>JBGSMZ010000118.1:0-6481 GCA_041739845.1 Myxococcaceae bacterium | reverse complement strand
ACCTTTGGCTTGCGCGAGAAGAGCTCGCTCATGATTTCCTCAAGGGGTGGATTTTCCACGTTCAAGTCGATGACCGGGAGGTTGGCGAGGGCATTCGATACGGTGCTGTTGACCCTGTCTTGGGGGACCTGAACCACAGTGGCTCCTGGAGTATGAGAGATGATGAGGCCAAGTGCTTCGACCTCTGCGCGCTCTAAGACTCTCGAAAAACGAAGCGAGACGCGTTTCTCCGGGCGAAGTTTTTGCGCGAGCGCACGAAGATCTCCGTCATAAGTGAGCTGGCCCTTGTCGATGACGATGATCCGCGGACAGAGCGCAGCCACGTCATCCATATCGTGGGACGTCAAAATCAGGGTGGCTCCCTTTTCCTCGTTGTAGCGGCGAATGAAATCGCGCAGCGCGACCTGCATCGATACGTCGAGGCCAATGGTCGGCTCGTCGAGGAACAGCACCCGCGGAGCGTGAATGAGTGCGGCGACGAGTTCGCACTTCATCCGCTCGCCCAACGAAAGTTGGCGGGCTGGTTTCTCGATGTGTTCGCTGATGTCCAAGAGCGTGACGAGTTCGTCGAGGCGCTTGCGGTACTCCGCTCTCGGGACTTCGTAGATCGCGCGATTCAGTTCAAAGGTTTCTACCGGGGGCAGGTCCCAGAGGAGCTGCTGCTTTTGCCCCATCACCAGCATGATGCCCTTGAGAAACGCCGTTTCCCGCGCTTGCGGGATGTACCCGTCGACCCGAACCGTCCCATGCGTCGGATGCAAGAGGCCCGACAACATCTTGAGCGTCGTCGTCTTCCCGGCGCCGTTTGGTCCAAGAAATCCAACCCGCTCTCCGGCGGCGATGGAAAAGGAGATTTTTTCGACAGCTTTGACGATGGTGTATTGGCGCTTGACGAGAGAGCGAAGCGCCGCTGCCATTCCCGAGGGACGCTTATGGACGCGGTAGTGCTTGGAGAGCTCTTGAAGTTCAATCATCAGCGAGGGCTTCTAGCAAAACCGTGCTGGCCACGGTTGTTTGACACAGCGAGGAAGTTAGGCTTTCTCCCGACGCGTGCAGGATTCCACGAGCGATCTCCACCGGTGGATGCCGCGCCTCATCGCGCAGTGGCGCAGCTTGCGCGGACCTTCGCATGCCCGGGGCCCGGCAGATGATCTGAGTTCCCAGGAGCAACGGATCGTCGCCCGCGGCGTTCGAGCGCTGTCCGATGGCTTGACGCGGGATCGCGCGCTCGCAGGTACGCCCTACCTCGAGAACCCAGAACTCCTCGGTGCCTATCTCCTCTTCTACTGGCCAGTGAGTTACTCCCAAGCGCGCTCGCTCTTGAGCGAGCTTCCGACGCGGCCGATCACTGTCCTCGACCTGGGTTCCGGACCGGGGCCACTCGCATTTGCTGCATTGGATTTCGGGGTGCGAGACGTTCTCGCCTGCGATCGCAGTCAAGCCGCCTTGCGGATCGCGGCCGCACTCGCCAAGGCGATGGGGCTGCCCTTGCGAACGCGCCAATGGGAGGTAGGCAAGGGGATTCCTGGGACGGCCAGCGATCTGATTCTGATGGGTCACCTCCTCAACGAAGTTGGAGCGCAGAACGGCGCTGCGCGCCAGGCTTTTGCCCAAGCGGCTCTGGCGCGCCTGCAACCAGGGGGAACGCTCCTGATCATTGAGCCCGCACTCAAGGAGACTTCTCGGGGGTTGCTTGAGGTCCGCGACGCGTTGGTCGCCAGCGGCGCTGCGGTGCGCTTTCCATGCTTCTTCCGGGGGCCCTGTCCTGCGCTTGGGAAGCCAAGCGATTGGTGTCATGCGGATCGCCCCTGGGAGCCACCTCAGGTCGTCGCCAAGATTGCTGCCGCAGCGGGTCTTCACAAAGATTCTGTGAAAATGAGTGCGATCGGCTTCGCTCCGCCGTCGGAAGGTTGGGCCGCACCTCCTTCGGGGGAAGTCTATCGGATCGTTTCCGAACCGCTGCCCGGCAAAGGGCGGCGCCGCTACATCGGTTGCGGCCCGATGGGAAGGTGGGGGCTGGCGCTCCAATCGCGTCACCGCACCGAGGCCAACGCTCCCTTCTTCGAACTCCTGCGCGGCGATGTCGTGGAGATTGTTGGATCCCGTGCCTCCGGAGAGGGGCGCGCACTCGGTGATTCGAGTGAGGTCATTCGCCTGGCGCGTGCTGGGGCGTGCGTCAACCCACGGCCTGAGGCGGAGCGCGCTCCGCTCCCACAAGCTTGAGGAGTCAGGGAAAGCACCGAGGTCACAGCGATGGTCGCCGGAAGCAAGGTCGTATACAATCTCCAGCACGATTCCGCTAAGAGGCGCTCAAGCGGCGGTGGTTCCTTCGCCAGCGGCGCCCATGGTCATCTCACCGCCAAATCGCAAGGTTGCCCAATGACGTCATCAAGCCCGCCTCGCTGGACGATTCCCGACAGTCTTGAGACGTACTCGGTTGGCCAGTGGGGGGCCCGGTACTTTGGGATCAATCCCAAAGGCCACGTGTCCGTGCATCCCAATGGGCCCGGTACGCCAAGTATCGATTTGAAAGAGCTGGTCGATGAAGTCCGTCGGCGCGGAATCAATCCCCCCTTGCTGATTCGCTTCACAGACATCCTGCGCGACAGGGTGATTCACCTCAACGAAGCGTTTCGGCATGCCATCGCGGACCACGGCTACAAAGGTCGCTACCGCGGGGTGTTTCCCATCAAGGTCAACCAGCATCGCTTCATCGTCGAACAGATCGTCGATGTGGGACGCCAGTATGACTACGGCCTCGAAGCCGGAAGCAAGCCTGAGCTCTTGGCGGTGATGGCAATGCTGCATGACGGCGACGCGCTCATCATCTGCAATGGGTACAAAGATGAGGAGTACGTGGAGACCGCGCTCTTTGCCTCCAAGCTCGGCCGCAAAGTGGTGTTGGTCGTGGAAAAGCCAAGCGAATTGCAGCTGATCGCGGAGGTCGCCGCGCGAAAGGGGATTCGCCCAAGGCTGGGATTGCGGGTGCGCCTTGCCACGCGCGGAGCTGGGCGCTGGGAATCCTCCGGTGGAGACCGATCGAAATTTGGGCTCAATGCGGCGGAAGTCCTCGATGCCATGGGGTTCTGCCGTGAAGCTGGGCTCTTGGACTGCGTCGAACTCTTGCATTTTCATCTCGGCAGCCAAATCTCGAACATCCGACAGGTGAAGAATGCCGTGCGCGAAGTCGGCCGCTACTACGTCGAGCTCTTTCGCCTGGGTGCGCCCCTTCAATACCTGGATGTCGGGGGCGGTCTCGGAGTCGACTACGACGGGTCTCAAACCAACTTTGCCTCTTCGATGAACTACACTTCCGAGGAGTACGCCAACGACGTCGTGTTCTCGGTGATGGAAATTTGCGATGCGGCAAAAGTTCCCCACCCGCACCTGGTCTCCGAGTCTGGGCGCGCCGTCGCGGCGCACCACGCTGTGCTGGTGACCGAGGTGTTGGGCAATTCGGACTTCGACGTCCCTGCGCTGCCGGATGCGTTGCCGGACAATACGCCGCAGGTCGTAAAAAATCTCTTCGCCGCACTTCGAGATGTCAGCAACAAGAACCTGTTGGAGGCCTACCACGACGCCTCCGAGTATCGGGACGAAGTGCTGAGCTTGTTCTCCCTGGGACATTTGGGATTGGAGCAGCGCGTTCTGGCGGAAAATTTGTTCTGGGCGCTTTGTCGCAAAGTCCTCCGCACGGCCCGAGAGGGCGGTGACCTCCCAGAAGAATTAGAAGCTTTGGAGCACCGCCTCTCCGACACCTACTTCTGCAACTTCAGCGTGTTTCAATCATTGCCGGATGCCTGGGCAATCGAGCAACTGTTTCCGGTGATGCCAATCCATCGATTGACCGAGCGACCCACCCGGCGCGTCGTCCTGGCGGATATCACCTGCGACAGCGACGGAAAACTCGAGAAATTCATCGATCGCCGGGAGGTGAAAGATGATCTCGAACTGCACACGTTGGGAGACGGCGAGTACTACCTAGGGATTTTTTTGGTTGGCGCGTATCAAGAAATTCTTGGCGACCTCCACAACTTGTTTGGTGACACCAATGCAGTCCAAGTGTCGCTGGCCCCCGGCGGAGGGTACTTGATCGATCGCGTCGTCGAAGGGGACTCGGTGACCGAAGTGCTCAACTACGTAGCCTACAATCGCGACGACCTCGTCGCCCGGGTGCGCCTCCTTGCGGAGCGCGCACTCCGAGATGGGTCCATCACATTGGACGATTCTCGCGAGATCCTTCGCGCCTACGAGGCTGGGCTCTCCGGCTATACCTATCTCGAGCGAGAAGTTGGCGCGTCCAGCTTCACGGCGGAACGAAAGCCGGTGGCAGCGACGCCACCGTTGGCGGCAGCGGGCAGCTAAGGGAGAGACGGATGCGTTGGGTGTACGTGCTGGCGACTTGGTGCGCATACCTTTTGCTATGGCCATTCTTGGCGATCTTGCCAAAGACGCGGCGAGGCTTCTGGCAGAGGCTTGGATTCTACCGGGTTTCTGATCTCCCGAAGACTGGGCACCCGCGGCTTTGGTTTCACGGAGCGAGCGCCGGCGACATACTGGCGCTTGCTCCCATGATCGAACGCTTGCGGATCCGCTACCCGAATGCGGCCTTCGTAGCCTCCACCATAACGAACACCGGTCACGCGATGGCAGCGCATCGCCTGCAGGGAAAGATCGATGCGGTCGTCTACGCTCCCTGGGACCTTTTGGGGGCGACCCAGCGCGCTGCGCGCGCGATCGATGCCCAACTCCTGGTGCTTGAATATGCGGAGCTTTGGCCAAATCTGATCCACGCAGTTCGGGATCAGGGCGGGAAAATTGCACTCACCAACGGGCGCTTCTCGCCGCATTTGCTCCCGCGCTATCGGCTCCTCTTCGCCCTTTCAGGCCAGCCGCTCGACGCGCTTGCATTGCTGATGATGCGCGACGCCGACGAGGCCAAAAGAGCCCAAGCGCTTGGCGTTGAGCCAAGTCGGATTGCGGTTACCGGAAACACCAAATTCGATGCTCTGGGAGCGGGAGAAAGCGATGCCGGGAGCGCCGAGGCGCTCCGGTTGGCGATGGGAATCCCCAATGGTGCCCAAGTCTTGGTCGCAGGGAGTACCCACGTCGGCGAGGAAGAAGAAGTCCTGAAGGCCTACGCCCAATTGCTGAAGAATCACCCTCATCTTCGCCTGGTGCTCGCCCCGCGCTACTTCAATCGTGCTCGGCGCATCGCCACGATGTCGCGGAATGCGGGCTTCCCTTGTGCATTGCGCTCTGAGGGAAATCCTTCTGGAGTTCCAGTCGTAGTCCTCGACACCATGGGAGAGCTCAAAGACGCCTACCAACTTGCGACCGTCGTTTTCGTCGGTGGATCCTTTACCGCGCGGGGCGGCCAAAATATTCTCGAGCCGGCCTCGCGCGGGAAGCCGGTGTTTTTTGGTCCGCATATGGAGAACTTCGAAGAGGCTGTCCGCTTGCTCCTCGGGCGCGGTGCCGTCCAAGTGAAAGACGGTGCGCAGCTCGCCAAGGTTGTTGACGATCTGCTGCGTCGCCCAGATGAGCTCATGCTCCAGGGCCAACGCGCGGCGGCTGCCATCAGAGAAGTCCGCGGCGCCGCTGAGGCCAATGCGGTTCGGCTCACCCGCCTCTTGGAGGCGTAAGTGCGCATTCTCCATCTGCTAGCATCGCCTGCTTTTTCAGGGCCCATGGAGTCGGTGGCGCTGCTCGTAGAGGCGCAGCGCCGCGCCGGTCACCAGGCGTTCGTCGCCGTTGATTCCACCCGACTCCCGCCGTTCGAGGAAGCAGCCATTCCGGTGCTGCGCGCTGCGGGCATCGCAAGCGATCTTCCGCTCCGCCTTTCGGTGAAAGCTTCGCCGCTTGCCGTGGTTCGCGACATCGCCGCGCTCCGCCGCTCGCATTTTGACGTCCTCCACACCCACACCAGTCACGACCATTGGGTGGCGTGGCTCACGACGACGCTCAGGGCGAGGCGCCCGGTTTTGCTGCGCTCGCTCCACACGCCGCCGTTTAAGCCCGCGCGAGGACCCAGCGTCGACGGGTGGACGGTTCCCAGCGCAGAGTGGCTCCCGCGGTTTCCTCCTGGGCGCTGCGCCGTTTTCCCCGCGCTCCTGGGTCCCTCCTTTGTTCCACCGTCTGACCGCCTTGCGCTTCGCCAGTCTCTCGGCATGGAGGATGGCCTATGGATTGGCATGGCTTCTAGCCTTCAGCAATCGCGCCGCCATACCCTTGGTCTGGATGCTTTTTCTCGGGTCCGTGCCGAGCACCCGGAAGCGCGCATGCTGATCGTTGGCGACGGTCCCCTCCACGGAGAATTGCGGCGCCGCGCCAACGCTCTTGGAATTGGCGGGGCAATTCGGTGGACTGGCTACCTTCGACGCGAGCCGTTCACTGCAATGCTCCAGGCCGTCGACGAAGTGTGGATCCTGGGTTTGGGACACGACTACGCGGGGCGCACCGGGGCCCAAGCACGCGCCTG
>JBGSMZ010000117.1:0-13958 GCA_041739845.1 Myxococcaceae bacterium | reverse complement strand
AGCGAGGGCGACAGGGCGCCTTCTCTACTGCAAGCCAACGCCGCGGCAATCGCCGCACCGCCGGCGAGCGCGTCCCAGGGCAAGATTTCTTGGGACTTCGCAGCACCTGCCTTCCATTGGATAAATCTCCACCGCGTCGAGCTCGGTGTGTTCGCCATTTCCTTCTTCGTATTGGCTGGCTTCAGCGCCATGCGCTTTACGCGGCAGAGCGAGGCGCCGCACTTTGTTTACCAAGCCAAGGCGTGGCTCGAAGGGCATCAAGACATTGCCCGCTCCGCCTTGCCCGGCGAGGAAGATTGGGCCTGCGTTCACTACGACCCGCAAGGCAAAGCGGTACGGTGCACATCGGCGACGCAGCAATCGGGGAAGTGGTACTCAAGCTTTCCTGCGTTTCCTTCCTTGGTGATGTTGCCGTTTGTGGCTGTCTACGGCTACCAATTCAACGACACGTCCTTCGGCGTCTTCATCGGTGCGCTTGGAATCCTTCTCTTCTACCGGCTCCTGCGTCGTCTGAGTCGAGACGCGGAGGTCAAAAGCTCTCCGATGCGCGACGCTACTTTTGCCGCGCTCCTGGGCTTCGGTACTCTCTATTTCTATGCGGCGATCCGAGGAGAGGTTTGGTTTTCCGCGGAGGTCATGGGGGTCGCACTTACCGCGCTCTACCTTACCGCCGCGCTTGGCGCGCGCCTTCCGCTCCTCGCAGGCATCGCTTGGTCCGCGGCTACTCTCACCCGCACTCCGCTGCTTTTCACTGGGCTATTCTTCCTCTTGGAGGTGATTGCCCCGACGCATGGTCACCGCCGCGATGCGCTGCGGAGTTTTTTGAAGAACCCTGCTCCCAAGCTCCGTCCTCTGGTCCGGTTTGCGCTTGGAGCGATGCCCCTTGCGCTGTTGGCGGCAGCGAGCAACTTCACCCGCTTTGGAAGCTTCGGCGAATTTGGCCACAGCTACCTGTTCAACAACCGTGTCAACGTCGATATCGACACTTACGGACTCTTCAGTTTCCACTATTTGGCGCGTAATTTGGACGCGGCCTTCCTGTTGTTGCCATCGCTCACGGATGGAACGACGCGCCTCGCATACAGCCCTTGGGGGTTGTCGCTTTTCATCACGCTCCCCGTTCTGGCGCTCGCCTTTGTTCCCGCATCCGCACCAAGGCGCGCTCTCGCCGCGGCCGGAGTGATGCTCGGTGTGCTGATTCTCTCCGGCCTATTCGGTCAACTCCCCGGTGGAACCTCAGCGGAGCCGATCGGCAGCCGCTCGGCGCTGGTCTGGGCAGGGCTCTTCGGCGCGTTCCTTTTTTTTGCGATGCTCGCCCGAAAGCAACTCATGGCAGTGGATTCACCGCGACTATTTGCGCCGGTCTTGGCGACGCTGCTCGTGTGCCTGCTGCCTGGGTTATTCTACCAAAATAGCGGCTACGCACAGTTCGGGTTCCGCTTCAGCATCGACTACACGCCCTACATCATCCTCCTGGTGTTTCTGGGAAAATGGGACTTGCGCCGAGCATTTCCGCTCGCGCTTTCTGCGATTTCCGTCGCTGTAGGAGTGTGGGGTGCAGTGGCCTTTCGTGGCCTCACCGAATACCTTCGCGGCTGGCCCTAGGTCGCTAGGAACTCCACCCAGATGGGTAGTTTCCCCGCGCAAGCACCTAGAATTGCTTCGCTTGAATTCGTCGCGCACGGTCTTGTCGCGTCGCCAGTGCAATGCGCTATATGGATTAGGTAGAGCTTCCCGCCGATGGCGATTCCCGGATAGTTTGGATTGCGCGACAGAAATGAACCTGGAGAAGCAGAATCGTGGTCTACATCGCAACGCGTTTCGGAACTTTGCTGTACCGTGAGGGACCCATGATTTCCGCCGGACCCAAAGCAGGCTCGCCGGAGGCCAAGCGTTCGGATTCCGATACCGGGGGTGCCCCGGATACTCCGATTCGCTACTGCACGATGGAAGCCCCTTGCGGCTCCCTGATTCTTTTCTCGAGCGAAGAAGCGCTCACCGGCCTGTATCCAGTGGGGCATCCTGGCGTTCCAGAACTCGCCGGGTTGAAGCGTGACAACGCAGCGTTCTGCGGAGTTCGGGACCAAATCGAGGCCTACTTTCGCGGAAGGCTTGAAACCTTCACGATTCCACTTTCTCCGAAGGGCACGGACTTCCAGAAGGCGGTTTGGGGAGAAGTCGGAAAAATAAGTTGGGGTCAAGCACGCACCTGCCAGGACATTGCAGAAGACCTCGGCAAGAAGCAATCCGCGGGGGTCGTCGCGACAGCGGTCGCCAAGAATCCGCTCTCCGTTGTCATCCCGACCCACCGCGTGACCGGTTTGGCTCCGAGCGCGCTCCAAAATCCGGCCGTCGTTGCCTTGAACCGCTGGCTCGCCGGGCATGAAGCGAACGTCCAGCCTTGGCGCATTGCCTCGTCGCGAAGCTCTGCGGCTATGCGCTCACCGTCGGCGATTTTAGGCCCTCCGACTCCCGTGCGCAGCGACGATTAGCGCCCCTTCAGTTGATCGGCATTTGCCCAGGAGCAAGCTCTCGAATCCCATCGCGGGTGAGTTCCAGAAGAAACATTTGCCGCTGCGCCTCTCGCTGGTCATCAAATGTGATTTCCCCGGTAGCCCCTTGGAATCCGCGCACGAGCAGCAGTTGTTCGCGGAAGGCTTCCCGATTCTGGGGTCGCCCATTGTCCATCACGTATCGGACCAAAGCCGCCGCGTCGTAGGCCATGGCGTCCAAGAGCGTAATATTCACGGTATCCCCGTACGCGACTCGGTACCTTGAAACAAAGTCGCGGGTGGCTTGCCGCCCAGAATCTTCGAAGAACGCATCGACGTATACGCCGCAATGCACGTACTTTCCGCCGCGCTCGAGGAGCATTGGCAGTCCTGAGGGTCCCTTGGGTGAGGACCACGTACTAGGCCCCAGAAGCGTCACCGCTGGAAGCCTCGCTCTCCCTGAGGTTTTCTGCGCCCTGCTCTGGTTCCCGATCTCGCAGGCATTGGTAACGATGTCTTCGACGGCCAAGGCAGGCGCGATGAGCGACACCGTTTGCCAGGAATCGGGAATGAGCATTGCCTCGTAGTCGACAATAGGTTCGAGTCTCGAGCGAACTTTTTCGATGGCCTTGCGCCGTGCGAAATCCGTACGCGCCTCGGCCGTCGCTTCGCGAACGCTGGCCTGGTAGTCACTGCGCTTGTCCAGGTAGTAGCGTCCCGAAAGTTTCTTGGCGACGTCGGTGAAGGTCTTCTGGTCGTAGTCGTAGGTTTCGGCTCCGCGAATCCGTCCCCCGCGGCGTTCAACGGATCTCCGGAATGCTTGGGCGAACTCATCCCCAAACGCCGTCGTCGGATACAAGATAGCAAAGTCTCGAAAGCCCAATGCCGTAAACGCATAGTTCGCTATCGCATCGGCCTGCTGCTCGTTGGTCACCATGAGCCGAAAAATGTGCGGGCCAGAGTCGGTGAGCTTTTCCGCGCGCGACAGCGTGATGAGAGGGACGCCCAAGTCTTCGGCGACGAGCGCAGCACGTCGGGCATCGTCTGTCAGGAGCGGCCCGATTATCGCCATGACCTTGTCGCCCTCGACCAATTGCTCCACCAATTGGCCAGTCAATGTCTGGTCACCTTGGGTGTCCTTCACGACCACTTCAATTCCACTTTGCGCAAACGCGAGCTTCAATCCTCGAAGCGCGCTTTCTCCGAACGCCTGGTAACGTCCGGTCATCGGAAGCAATGCGCCTACGACACGAGGCCGCGCCATGGCGCTAGCCGCTAGCTTTGCGGAGAGTTCGCGTCCCAGAGCGCCCCATTGAGAATGAGGCGCTTCCCGCTCAAGAGCATTGAGCGCCTGGAGCAAGTTCGCCTGGTCGCCCAGATGCAAGTAGATGCGCGCCATCTTGTAGGTGAGCAGCGCCCATGCGGGATCCGAAGGTCGGGTGCTATTCCAAGCTTGCGCCACCGAAATCATGGGTGCCGCGTCAAGAGCCTCGGTGAGCGCATTGGTCGCGCTTTCGCGCTCCCTCGCACTGGCTTCACCGAACTTCCGCAGCGCAGCTTGAAGGGGATCTTGAAGTGGCTCCGGGGCCCTGGCTTGACTCGCTTCAGCGCGAACCAGCGCATCGCGCGCCCTTTGTCGGTCGCTCCCCGAAAGGGAAGACTCCGCTTCGCGCAAAAGCTTGGCGGCCTCTCTATCGCGCTTTTGCTGGAGCAAGGTGAGCCCAAGGTACAGGCGCGCCTCTGGCGCCCGCTCGCCCCCGCCGTTGGAGATGAGAAGTTCGCTCAAGCAACTCTCGGCGGTCGGAAGGTCTTGGAGGGCGTATGCGACCTTGCCAGCGCGAAACAACGCCTCGAGAGCTGCGGGGGTGTTCGGGTACTTGCGGCGCACCTCTAAGTAGGCCGTCAATCCGTCGCTTTGACTGCCCTTGCTCGCGCGGTCGGTGGCTTTCGCGAGCGCAGCATCCGCTTGGGCGGCTTGAGATTCTGCCAGTGGCGTGCGGATTCCTTGGTCCCCAGGGAATCCCTGGAACGGAAGTGCCGGTCGATGTGCGCATGCGCAGCCGAGGATCGCTGCCATGGCGATGGTCGTTCGTCGCATGGGTAGAATTGACCCATAGCAGAGCACGTCTGCTTTCGGGTGCGCAGCGACCACCTTGGCAGTACATGCTAGCTTGAGAATTCGATGGCCCACCAAGAAGTCCTCATCATCGAGGACTCGGAAGTCACAAGACTGCTTCTCGCCCAAGCTGCGCAAAGCGCGGGAAGTTCGGTTGAGGTGCGAGTCGCCGATGGCGGGCTCCACGCCCTGAAGATGCTCGCTCGGCATCAGTTTGCGCTTATCATCACCGATCTGAACATGCCCGACATCAGCGGACTGGAACTCATCAACTTCGTCAAGAAGAATCCCCGCTATCGAGATACTCCCTTGGTCGTCGTAACCTCTGAAGATTCCCAGGATATTCGAAGTCACTGCATGCTTCTTGGCGCCGACGACTACCATGTCAAGCCACTCAAATCGGAAACGATTACGGAAATCGTCCGCAGGTACTTGAGCGCATCGTCACTGTGAACCGCATGCTTTGACGAATGGCCAACGTTTTTGAAAGCTTTGTCACAGAAGCCACTCGGCTCCTTCAGACATTTCAAAGCGACCTCTCGGAGTTGGTAACTTCGCGAGAACTGGATCCCGCTCGGCTCAACTCGGTGTTTCGCTCAGCCCACTCCCTCAAAGGGTTGGCGTCCATGTTTGGCCTCGATTCCGTTGCAGACCTCGCCAATAGTGCGGAAGACGCTCTGGATGCGCTTCGCCACGGACGCCTCGACCTCACGCCGAAACTTGCGGACGCCCTTCAGCGCGCTGGTAGCATCCTCAAGAGCCAAGTCGCTGAGCGACAACGCGGCGAAGCACGGCCGGAAACAGCGACCGAGGCAGGCCAGCTCATCACAGACTTCAGCACTTTCCTCGCCAAAGCCCAACCGGCGCTTGGCACCTCTGCCAATCTCGTGGCACTTCTCTCCGACAAAGAACTCGCCGCTGGCTTGAGCGAGTACGAGCGACACCGGATATTCGTCAATCTCGCGCGAGGAAGCGCACTGTACCGGGTTCGAATGACGTGGAATCTTTCGGCCCTTGAGCGCGGCATGGAAGTCACCGTCAAGGCGCTCAGTGCTATCGGGGAAGTCGTCAGCACGCTCCCCGCACCTCAGTCGCCGGACCGATCGAAGGTCCCGATCCAGCTTTTGGTGTGTACGCAAGAAAATGCTGCCGGCATTTCCAAAGCGGTAGGCCCAAAGGCAAAAGTGGAATTGATAGGTTCACCACTCGCAACTTCTGGTTCGGCCCGACATCCAAGTGTTGTCCGTGCAAGGCTCTCTCCCGAGCTGAGCGCGAACCATCTCCATGAACTCCGCCTCGACCTTTCTAGCCACAGCATCCGTGTGGAACTGGGAAAGGTCGACGCGATGCTGGGGACCGTGGGAGAGCTGCAGGTCGTCAGACGCAACCTCGAGCGCCTTGCCACGTCCGAGGCAGGCGTGGAGGGCGCCCACACACCCTGGAAGTTCCTGGAGGGACTGAGGCTTCAAACGCGCACCCTTGAAACGCGCCTCGGCGAACTGCAACGCGAGCTGCTCGATGTTCGCATGGTCCCGGTGCACACTTTTTTTGAGCAGCAAGCGCGCCTCATGGCCACGGCCATCGAAAAGTCGAGGAAACAGGTGCGTATCGAAGTCGCTGGCGGCGATGTCCAACTCGACCGCGCGATCGTAGAGGAACTTGCCGAGCCGTTGATGCACTTGATGCGCAACGCCATCGACCACGGCATCGAGCGCCCAGACACCCGCAAAGCGGCCGGGAAGCCACCTGAAGGTTGCATTACGCTTGAGGCGCGGCAGGTTGGAAATCGGGTTGTCGTCGAAGTCGAAGACGATGGGCGCGGCCTCGACCGGCGAGCGATAGCGGCGACGGCCCTCAGCAGCGGCATCTTTCCTGCGGACCAGATTCGCGCGATGACGGACAGCGAGATTGTCCGGCTCATCTTCAATCCTGGCTTCTCCACTTCGTCCAAGTCCGCAGCGCTCTCCGGGCGCGGAGTCGGACTTGATGTTGTCAAGACGAACCTCGCCCGTCTGATGGCGCATATCGAGGTCGAAAGCCGTGTCGGCAAAGGTACCAAATTCGTACTCACGCTTCCGCTCACGCTGGCCGTTACGCAGGCGACGGTGATTGAAGTCTCTGGTCGCAGCTATGCGCTGCCTTCTAGTTCGGTATTGGAACTGCTGACCGAGGACGGCGTTTCCATTACCGAATCAGGGGGAGGTGAACGGTTCTTGCTCAACGACATTCGCGTTCCCCTCCTTCGCCTCGGAAGAATCTTCGGCCACCCCGAAACGGCGGAAAGTCGACGCCTGATCGTCGTCCTAGGCGTCTCTCAGGAGCGCTTTGGGCTTCTCGTCGATGACGTCAAAGGCCAACACGACGTGGTCTTGAAGCCCTTGAGGGGCGTGCTTGCAAAAGTTCCCGGAATCGCCGGCACGACGGAGCTTTCGGACAGAAGTACCGTGTTAATGCTTGATGTGGCAGCCCTGCTGGCGGAATCTCGTCCGACGCCTACCTCGATGCCAGTGCAACCACCGAACCCCGGTGCACCGACTCCCGAAGAGTGATGCTTTGGGATTTCATCTCCCTCGCCAATCTGGGGCCGATCCAAAACCCCTTCGGAGCACTCTTCCGAAAAGTGCTTCGAATCCACGACTCGATCTCCCGAATCCGCCGCTGGAAGGGATCGGGCGCAGACCATTGCTTCCCCTGCGCCGGTTGCCCTGTGAGCTCTGACCAGAGCTGCCCAGAAAGCAACTCACCCGCATCGTTGCGTTGACAGCGCTCCCAATAGAGTACCGGCGATTGCACCTCGTCGATGCGCAGCGAGCCTTTGTCTGGGCCTCGCTTCACCAGATCGACGAGCGGCGGTCCGATATCAGAGGCCGCCAAATACATCTCTTCTTTCGGCAGGGCTTCAAATGCCTTCTCACTGATTTGGAACGGCTGCCAATCCGGCGGCACGCGACGTGGGTAGACCTCAAAGGTCCAATGCGCGAGCTGGCGCACCAGAGCCAACTCGTCCTCCTCGGTCATGAAGAGATGGAGTTTGTTTGCCATGCTTGCTTGGAGTGGGAGGCAATTTCAATTCGCGCTTTCACGTAGGCGACCGTTTCGAACAGCGTTTGGTGCGGATCCCTGGCGCAATAGCCAAGCTCGCGCTCGGCTTTGGCGGCGTTGAGCCAAAACCAATGTTCTCCGATTTCGACTTCTTGTGGATCGAGCGCTGGACGGGTGTCTTTCCAGCGCGCCCATTTCTCCAGGAGCTTTCCGCCCAGAATAGTGAGGTCGCGCGGTAGCCGGAAGCGCGGGGCTGCGACTCCTGTCATGCGTTCGAGGCGTTGGAAAAACTCCCGCATCGACATGTTTACGCCCATGAGATGACGGCCATAGAGCTCGCCTCGGGTCAACGCTGCTTCCGCCGCACTGGCGACGTCGCGCACGTCGGCGAAGCTGATTCCTCCGCCTGGCATCGCGGAAATATCCCGCTCCAAGAACTTCACAATGGTCCAGGTCGACGAGAGGCGTTCGTCTCCAGGTCCCAGCAAGAGCGAGGGATTCAAGACAATGAGCGGCAGTTCATGGCGGCGGCAAAACGCGATTGCCATCTTCTCTTCGAAGATTTTGGACATGTAGTACGGCCATTTGCCGACTTCGCGAATGGGATAATCGTCTGATTCGTTCCCAACATTTTCAACCCGCGAAACGGCGATAGTGCCGGACGTCGAAGCCAGAATGATTCGAGCTTTGGAGCCCTTGCGCGCTGCGAGTTCTTCCAGCAGCTCGCGGGTGCGATCGACATGCAAGGCGTACATCGCTCGCCCATCCTCGTTGCGAAAGCTCACCTTCCCAGCCAGGTGGTAGACCGCCTCGACGCCCAGGACTGCGCTGCGAAGCAGAGCGCGATTGCTCAAGTCGGCTTCGATGGCCTCCACCGGATTGTCGCCTACGCTCCACTGAGGAGGGGGCTTCGAACGCGCGATGGTTCGGACGTGATGCCCTTCGGCGCGCAACTTCGGCACCAGGTGGCTTCCCAAAAAACCGGTAGCGCCGGTCACCAGTACTTTCAATCGACTTCTCCACCAACCGGAAGAGGCTTCACGCGATCGCGCGTTGGGACGATTGGTACCATGAGTGCTTCTTGTTCGAGAACTTGTCCCTCGCTGAGGGCGCGTACCGCTCGTTCGCCCATTGCGGTCACTACCTTGTAGCGATCGCTCCGAGCGAGCCCGGCGGTCTTGCCCTTGAGAAATTCGACCGAGATCGCGGTTCCGATGCGGACCTGAAGCTTCGACCTCTTGGGCCACACGGCTCCACGGGGCAACGCGTCGAAGGTGCCCTGGAGGTACATCGGCAGCACATCGACACCGAAAGTCAGTGCCAAATAGCCTACGGTCGGCTTGAATTGCCGCATCTCTCCGTTGGTTGTTCGGGTGCCCTCGGGGAAAATGAGGAGGCTATACCCTTGAGAGAGCGCTTGCCCAGCGAGGCGCAGTGACTCCCGCACCGAACCTTTGCGATCCATAGGAATCAGGTTCGTGAAGTTCTCGAAATAGGCCCGTTTGAGGGGAGTGTCGAAGAAGTAGTCGCGCGCCGCCAGTGCGACCAAACGCGACCCTTGCTCGCCCATCGCGTGCTTCACCAACCCCATGTCCAAATGGCTCGCGTGGTTGGCGATGACGAGGACGTTTCGGTTCTGCGGAATAAACTTCTGCCCCTGCACTTTCACGTCGAAGAAGCGTCGATAGAGGGCGCCTTGGCCGAGTGCCAGTATCCGCGCTCCTGCATTCACCACCGGTTCGGGGAGCTCAAGCTCCAGTGCGGTAGGGCTCGCGTCGCTGGCCTCTTTCGCAGCGTCGAGACTGTCGCCGGTACCTTTCGAGGAGCCACGGTGTTGGAAGCCAGCTCCCTGGACGACATGAAGCACCTCTTCTACCGTTCCCAGCTTGCTCAAGTCGTCGACGGCGCTTCGCGGAACGCCGGCTGCGTCGAGGGAAGTTGCAAGTTCCGCAAGCGTCAGGGAATCGAAGCCCAAGTCGGTCTGCAACTGGGACTTCATTTGCACCTGGGAAACCGGGCGTTGAAGAACATCGGCGATAACTTGCAACAGCCAATCATTGCTCCCTGAATTGGATGCTGCCGCCTGCCCTGCTTCGAGAGACGCACTCAGCCTTTCGAGCTTCTTAAGCTCATCGGAGACGAGGCGCCGCTTGACCTTGCGGGTCGACGTTCGCGGGAGGTCGCTCTCCCAAAAGCGCATGAGTTTCACGCGGCGATAAAAGGGTTGCGCTGCCGAAACGACGCGAAAGTGCTCCGTAAGCTCGCGGCGGACATCGTCTTTTGGGCGCCCCAAGTATTCGGGCACACAAAGACAGGCGACTTTTTCTCCTCCCGCATCGTCGCTGAGGCCAACCACCGAGAGTTCCTTGATGTGTTTGTGAGCCCCGTAGAGCTCCTCGATTTCATCGGGAAAAACATTCTTTCCGTTCGCGTCGATGATGACGTCTTTTTGTCGGCCGACGAGGAAGAGGTGGCCCTCCGCATCGAGGCGACCAAGGTCGCCGGTATAGAGCCACCCTTCCTTCAGCACTGCGTCGGTCGCAGCGCGATCTTCAAAGTAGCCGGCCATGACGTTGGGACCTTTGGCGATGACTTCACCAATTCCTTCGGCATCGGGATCATGAATTTTCAATTCGATTCCCGGAAGTGCCCTGCCGACCGATCCGGGCATGCGCTTGTTCCCTCCGCGGGAAACACTCAACACCGGCGCTGCCTCGGCGAGGCCGTAACCCTCATCGAGATTGAAGCCCAGGGCGTGAAATGCCTTATGAACGTCGTCTGGAAGCGCCGAACCACCGCTCACCAGCACCCGTAAATGGCCTCCGAATTTGCGATGGATTGGCCAAAACAATACTTTCCCGAGATTGAGATCGCGTCGGTTCCGAAGCTCTTCATTCAGTCCCATCAGCGCCCGCACGCCCTCGTCGATGAGCCGCGGTCGGTTCGACAAGTCTCGGAGCAATCGTCGGTGGAGGAGCTGCCAGACCGCAGGCACGCCGACGAGCGCGGATATCCGTCCCGTATCGAGTACCTCGCCCAGGCGATCCGCGTTCAGCTCATCGATGTAGGTGATTTCCGAACCTCGACTAAATGGGGTGAGGAAACCCGCGGAGAACTCAAAGGTATGGTGGAGCGGGAGTACGCTCAAGACGCCGTCGCTCGAACTCAAATCAAAAGCCCCGGCGAGTTTGGCGACGAGCGAAGCGTAGTTGCGGTGCGTGAGCATCACCGCTTTGGGAGTCGCTGTCGTTCCGCTCGTAAATATCAGCGCCGCAACATCATCTGGTGCGACCTGCTTCTTGGGGAGCACCGGCAGGTCATCGCCGGCTTGCGTTCCGCTCATCGCATTCCCGAGGGTTTCGGCGGCAATCTGGAGCTTGGCCAGGTGCAACTGCGCAATCAACGTCGGGCGCTCGAGAAGTTGCGCATCTGACACCAGGATTTGGCTCGCGCCAGAGCGCTTCGCCACGTTGATGATTTCAGCATCTGAGAGTTCCTTGTCCACAGGAACCACAGTCGCGCCACAGCGAAGAATCCCAAAAAAAGCGATTCCCCACTCTGGCCGATTCTCCGAAAGCAACATCACCCGGGATCCGCGCAGAACTCCCTTGGCCGATAAGAAGGCTCCGACGCGGTCCGCGTAGCGCTGCACATCACCGTAGGACAGGGTGCGAATCTCATCGCCCTCGTACATGCGAAAGGCGACCCGGTGGCGCCAATCGTGAACGGAGGCGTCAAAGAGTTCCAGCAGGTCGCGGTAGGCGCGAACGGCCTTTCGGAGCTTGGTCTCTTCATCGAGTTCTGGGAACACCCACTTCTCCAGACCGGGAATGTGAACGTCGAAGAAGTAGGACCGCCAATCGATAGCCTCAGGCGTCCAATGGAGCTTGAAGCGATCGGCCGCCGGCATCTGAGCGAAGAGCGCCCGAGTGTTGTCGCAGCGAAAGATGAACCGGTTGTCCCAGCAAAACGGCAGAAACAAGTCGACGACGGTCGAGAGACGCTCCGATTGCTCTGCGAAGTCGCCCAAGCGTTCCTTGGCCTTGTCCAAAAGGGCACTCACGCGCGGCGCACCCCAACTGGGGCGCCGCTGGTCGATGAGACTTTGAAGCCATCGGCTCCCGCGGCCCAACATTGGGCTTGAGAGCAAATCAAATGCGCGCTTGCTGAGCGCTTGCGGCTCGATGCGCGATTTCATCTTGTTCGCCAGAGAATCGCTGTTGTCGCGGCGCCGGATTCGCCTCCGCTTGTAGAGTCCTATGAGCTCGATGGAGCGATCAGCCTCCAGCGGCATCGTGTCGCCGGATGCTACTTGGTACACCTTCCGCTCTCGCGTTCGCAGTTGTTGCGCGAGGACCGCGATCAGCGCACTGGCGACCATGTCGACGGGGATGATGTCGAGAATCGCATTGTTGCCGGCGGGCAATGAAATGAAGCTCTTGAACATCGCGTAAATCATGGGCGCTGAAGTCGTGAACCCTTCGTTCCAGCCTGGAAAAGGGTAGTGCATGGCGCTCTCGACAATCGACGGTCGAACGATCGCGTAGGCGAGGCCCGGCGTCCCCTCGAGTTCCCGTTCCCCGAGGGACTTGGTGTAGGTGTAGGTGTTGGGCCAACCCCATTGGTGTGCGCGGTCCATCCCTGCTGCAACCAGCTTGTTTGAAAGCCACAGTTTGCGCTCACGCCCGATGGCGAGGCGAAGCGTCTTCTCGTCCTTCGCGTCGCGCCCCTCCGCTGCCAGCCGTTGGCTCGCGCGTTCGCGAAACTCGCTCGCAAGCGCGCGATCCTCCGCTGCTTCTCGCAAGCGCGCGACCACCTTTTCGCAGTCGAGCAATTCCTGGGCGAGCGAGAAGTCGGCTTGAAGCTCTTCTTGCCGAGGGAAATAGTGCGCCAGCGGCTCATTCTCGAAAACGAGCCCCGAGCGATTACCCGCCACAAATGCCGTTGAGACGTGGACCAGAGGCACGTCCCAAAAAACGCAGGCATCGGCCAAATAGCGAACGCCGCGCGTATTGGCACTTAAGCCAACTTCCAAAGGTGGATTGAAGGTCACCAAACCCGCGCAGTTGACGACCGCATCGATTTTTCCCTTCAATGCGCGCGCCGTCGACTCTTCGATGCCCGCCCAGGGCTGTGAAATGTCGCCGTCGAGGACCTCGCACTTTTGTTCGAGCCAAAGGAGCGCTGCAGTATCGCCGTACTTGTCGCGCAACGGCTGGAATGGCTCCGACCGAGCGACCTTGTCGAGGAAGCGGTCTTTGGCGTTTCGCGAACCCCCTTTGCGCACGACGACATAGACGCGCTCGAGAGTCTCACCGTAGTGATGGAGCAACATCGAAAGCGTTACTTTGCCGACGAAGCCGGTGACCCCGGCAAAAAGCACGCGTCTCCCCTTCAATGCTCGGGTGACATCCAAGGGCTCTAAGGTGGTTGGGGTAGAAACGGCGTCCATCGCGTAGTTGAACTCTATCCTGGTGGCCACGCCATCGTTCGACCACCGAGGAGGTGGAGGTGGATGTGGTAGACGGTTTGGCCCGCATCCTTGTTGCAGTTCATCACCAATCGGAATCCGGATTCGGCAATGTCGCTTTCGCTGGCGTAGCGGGTCGCTGCAAGCATCAGGCTCCCAAGAAGTTCGCGATCTTCCACGCCGATTTCGTTGAGTGTCGCGATGTGTCGCTTCGGGAAGAAGAGCGCATGTACCGGCGCTTGCGCATTGATGTCGTGGATTCCGACGCAAGCGTCATCGTCGTGAATTTTTTTGACGGGTATTGTGCCGGCCACCATCTTGCAAAAGATGCACGCATCCATGGGGAGGTCTCTACCCTGCTCACAGAGCTCTGGAAACAGTCTACGTCGAGGCGGCTGTTCGTTGCTCCAGGTGCAGTGCAAACTTCGCCATGGTGCGCTCGTGGAGGAGCGCTTGGGTGACCCGGTACAGGGGACCTGGAAGCGCTGGTCGGTAAGCATTGAGCGCGGCGAGTGCTCCGCTCCCATCGATTAATATCCGGAACTCAAAACGGCCTCCTGACACGCTCCCTTTGGCGACTGCTCTCCCCGAAACCACCTCGTAAGGCCAGACATCGTCCTCTTGCTGACCGCGAGCCAAGGCCAACACCAATGCTTCCACGCCAGCGATGAAAAACGAAATCCGATCTCCCACCATTTTCACTCGGACGAGCGGGACTGCCTCATCGACCCATGCGAAGTAGCTCGTGGCCAGCTTCTCTGCCGTGAGGCCCCGCGGGATTGGAAGCCGCTGCACCGAGTAGGTTCGCTTCGCGACCTGCCTCGGTCCTGGTGCCAAC
>JBGSMZ010000083.1:0-8351 GCA_041739845.1 Myxococcaceae bacterium | reverse complement strand
AGCCATTTCCGCTTTGCGCGCCGCCAAGCTGACCCTCAAGGTCCATTTGCACATCGACACCGGCCTGAGTCGCGAAGGGTTCACGGTAGCGCAGCTCGCTCGTGGGGCAGCCGATTTCCTCCCTCCCGCGTCCGATGCCCTTCTCGTCGTTGGGGTCATGAGCCATTTTGCCGATACCGAAGACGTGACGGAGCAAGCGTTTGCGCATGCCCAGCTCGCTGCGTTTTCCGCCGCCCAGGAGCTCCTGAAGGAGCGCCGCTTGTGTGCATCGGCGGTGCGCCACATCGCAGCATCCGCTGCCGCCTTCGTATTGCCAGCCTCACGCTTGGATGTCGTCCGGGCGGGAATCGCGCTCTACGGCCTGTGGCCCTCGGCGGAGACCCGCCTTTCCGCTCGGGTGGTGCTGGGAACGGTTCCGGACCTTGCGCCGGTACTCTCTTGGCGCGTAAAAAGTCAGCTCCGGAAGGAACTCGCACCGGGCAGCTATGTCGGGTACGGCTGCGCGACCCGTGTCAATGAGCGCACCCAAATCGCTGTGCTGCCGGTGGGGTATGCTGATGGATACCCGAGGCTTGCTTCAGGGAAAGCGCACGTGCTCGCGGCAGGTCGCCGTTGTGCGGTTCTTGGGCGCGTGATGATGAATCACGTGATTATTGACGTGACCGGGATTCCTCCTGGACCCGAACCGCTTTCAGTAACGCTGATAGGCCGCGACGGAAATGAGCAAGTGAGCGCTGAAGCTATTTCCGGTTGGGCGCAAACCATAAGCTACGAAACGCTTACGCGCTTGGGAGCCCACCTCCGCCGCATCGTCGTCGGTCCCGCGGAAGGGAAGCTCCCGTGAGTGAGAACCTGCGAATTGCCATTGCCGGAATCCATGGACGAATGGGCTCCGCCATCGCCGCGTGCATTGGCGCTACCCGAGACCTTGAACTGGTGGCGGCAGTGGCACCGGCATTGGCGGGCTCCGCCTCGGATGCCCGCAGGAGGACGTTTGGGCTTTCGAAGCTGGTCACCGTGCAGGACGCGGCCGCCGCTGCGCAAGTCCTCATTGACTTTACGGTCCCCATCGCCTCCGTAGCCCACGCCGAGGCTGCTGCAGATTGCGGATTCCCCATCGTCATCGGGACCACCGGTTTTGCCCCCGAGCAAAGGGAGCGCCTTGCGCGGGCTGCAGAGAGAACTCCCATCGTCTTGGCGCCAAACATGTCGGTGGGTGTCCATGAAATGGTCCGCGCAGCAAAGGCGCTTGCAGCGCATTTGGGGGCGTCCGTCGACATCGAGATTCTGGATACCCATCACCGCGGCAAACGCGACGCCCCGTCGGGCACCGCGCTGTGGCTGGCGGGAGAAATCGCGGCCGCTCAAGGGCACTCTCAGGAGCAGATTCGTAGCACGCGAAGTGGCCTCACCGGCGAACGAGGTCCTTCCGAAATCGGCATCCAATCGCTTCGCGGCGGCGATGTGGTCGGAGAACATACCGTCTACTACTTTGGAGATGGAGAGCGCATCGAGCTTGTGCACCGCGCGACGAATCGCAATCACTTTGCCCGAGGCGCCCTGCGGGCTGCGCGATGGCTCATCGCGCAAAAACCTGGGCTCTATTCCATGGACGATGTGTTGCGCTGAATGGAGATTGCCGAAGACCAGCTGAGAAGTGCGCAGCCGCATGGTATGCCGTTGATGCGTGCAGCCATGCACCTTACCCAAATGTCCGAAGGGTGATTCCCTCGGGCACTACACCGACGAGTCAATCCTATGGACGTTCGAAACGACAATCCGCCTTTCCGCGTTGCCGACATCTCCCTTGCCGAATGGGGCCGAAAGGAGATCGGTATTGCGGAGCAAGAAATGCCGGGACTCATGGCGCTCCGACAAGAGTACGCTGGGAAGTCGCCTCTCCAGGGGGCGCGCATCGCTGGCTGCCTCCACATGACCATTGAGACGGCGGTCCTTATGGAAACGCTCGTCCAGTTGGGCGCAGAAGTCACCTGGACGAGTTGCAACATCTATTCGACGCAAGACCATGCAGCCGCGGCGATGGCCAAGGCCAATATCCCGGTATTCGCTTGGAAGGGTGAGACCCTCGAAGAATACGACTGGTGCCTCGAGGCACAGCTTCGTGCTTTTGCGGGAGGCAAACCTCCCAACCTGATCCTCGACGACGGAGGCGACCTTACGCTCTGGGTACACCAGCGCCATCCGGGCTTGTTAGAGGGCATCAAGGGAATCTCTGAGGAGACCACGACCGGCGTCCACCGGCTGTACCAAATGGCGCAGTCAGGTGAACTCAAGTGCCCAGCGATCAATGTGAACGACTCGGTCACCAAATCGAAATTCGACAATCTCTACGGGTGCCGCGAGTCATTCCTCGATGGAATTAAGCGCGCCACCGACGTGATGATTGCCGGCAAGGTCGTCGTCATCGCCGGCTACGGCGACGTCGGTAAAGGTTGCGCGCAGTCAGCCCGCGGGATGGGGGCGCGGGTCTTGATTACCGAAATCGATCCCATCAACGCGTTGCAAGCTGCCATGGAAGGCTTCCAGGTGGTCACCATGGAAGAAGCTGCACCACAAGCGGACATCATCTGCACGGCGACGGGCTGCTGCGACGTCGTCACCGCGGCCCACTTCCCAATGCTCAAAGATGGCTGCATCCTCGCAAACATCGGACACTTCGACTCCGAGATTGAGGTGAGTTGGCTCGAGAAGGCGCCGGGCGTCCAGGAAGTTTCTATCAAGCCTCAGGTCGACCAGTTCGTTTTCCCTGACGGTCGCAAAATCCTCCTCCTGGCTCGAGGTCGCCTGGTCAATTTAGGCTGCGCTTCTGGGCATCCGTCATTTGTGATGTCGAACTCTTTCTCCAACCAAGTCTTGGCGCAACTTGCACTCTACGGCGCGCTCTCCATTGGCGTGCGTTTCGAGCGCGGCAAGGTCTACACTTTGCCAAAGCAACTGGACGAAAAGGTGGCCCACCTTCATCTGAACAAGGTCGGCGTCAAGCTGAGTCAGCTCACCGACGCACAGGCGCGCTACCTGGGAATCCCGGCCCGTGGGCCTTTCAAGCCGGACCACTATCGCTACTAAATCGGTCGTTTGCCGTCCGTAGCAATTGGCCTCAAGTGGGAAACCCTTCTCAGGGAGGTCTGAGTCCGCTACTTTTGTACTGTGCAATCTGCTCCCCCGTCGCGCGCACCCGGCAAGTCCCTGCCTCCCCACTTGCGCCGCTATGTTGTCGATCAAGCGTACGACAAGTACACACCTCGCGATCACGCCGTATGGCGCCATGTCTTGCGCCGTCTTCGAATGCACCTCGAAACCCGAGCACATCCGGTGTACTTGCGCGGACTCGAAAAGACCGGCATCGACAGCGAGGCGATACCCCGCCTCAGCGAGATGAACGAGAAGTTGAGCCGCTTGGGCTGGAGCTGCGTCGCTGTCCGTGGGTTTATTCCACCGCCGGTCTTTACGGAGCTCCAGAGCTTACGGGTGCTGGCGATCGCAGCCGATATTCGCAGTCACAAAACACTCCTCTATACGCCAGCGCCGGATATCCTTCACGAGAGCGCCGGCCACGCCCCCATCATCGCGGATGCGGATTACGCTTCCTATTTGCAGGCCTGCGGAGAGGTCGGATTCAAGGCCATTGATTCTGCCGAGGACCGCGCACTGTTCGAAGCCATTCGCAATGTTTCGGTCGTGAAAGAAGACCCGCACGCCACCGAAGGCGACATAGCGCACGCCGAGTTTCGCCTCGAAGCCGCCGCGCGCTCGGTGCGCTACTTTTCAGAATCGACGATGGCCAGCCGCCTGTATTGGTGGACCGCCGAGTATGGGTTGATCGGCAGCATTGAGCGACCGCGGCTCTACGGTGCTGGGTTGCTCTCGAGCATCAGTGAGGGCGAACATTGTCTGTCCGACGCCGTTCAAAAGGTCCCGCTGACCGAGGAGTGTGTTCACGCCGCATTCGATATTACGAAGATGCAGCCGCGGTTGTTTGTTGCTCGTGATTTTGCCCACCTGGCGGAGGTGCTGAACACCTTCAAGGCGACTCTGGCTTGGGTCCGCGGAGGAGACTACGGCCTCGAAGAAGCGCTGCGCAGCCACACGGTCAACCACCTCGTCCTCAAACAATCCGATGGGAGCCAGGTAGAGGTGACGGGCGAGCTGCGGGCACTTCATCGCGCGACGCAAGCGACGAGGCGAGGGCTGACCGTCGCAGTCGTTGAAATCGCGGGGCCGACGATGATTTCCACAAGCTACAAGTGCGTCGAAAAGCCAAAGCGGATCAACGCCATCATTCTCGTCGGCGCGGCGCGACTCCCTGCCCGTGGACACTTTTCGTTTCGCCTTGCGTCGGGAGTGCATGCTTCCGGCTACGTCGTCGCTGGCCACGAAGTGGTCGATTTTCACCTGTGGCTGCACGGCGAGAGACTGGAGGTTCCGACCTGGGTCTATGCGTTGGTGGCCGAGGACATTCCTTCCGTCGCAGGGCGCGCCGCCGACCCCGGAGAATGGGACGCGTATTTTGGGCCGCTGGAGACCTTTCAAGCTGGCTCCAGCGAAGAGGTCGCGCGACAACACAAAGCCGATGCGTTGCCACCGCCGCTCGCAACCCTGTATGCGGAGGTTCGAAAGTTCCGAGGGAGTACGACCCGCGATTCGGCGGTGCTCGCGCACCTTGCGGCGGAAGCCTCCGCGTTTCCTGACGAGATGCTCCTTCAGGAAGAAATCGCGGAACTGGGTGCGGCCTCTCGGCGCAGCTAGCGGCGCAAGAACGCGAGGCGGTCCGCATTGAGGCGGTCCGCGCTTGCTGTGCACAATTTTGCAAGGAGGCGCTCCCAACATATGCGCTGTGCTCCCCCGGTGCAATTGACGCGAACTCTCTCTTGTGCGACTCGTATGGGTTCTTGGCGCTTCTCCGTCGCTGCGCCATAGCGTTTTCCCCTCGAAGGCCACCCTCCGACGGTCGAGCTGCCGAACATGAAAGCCATTTCATCATCCTCTGCCGAAGCACCGGAGGAACGGCCACTCCCATTTCGGATCTCCGTCATGCTTCCTTTCTTTGCAATTCTCTCTTTCGTCACAGCGCTCATGGTGATTGCCGTGGGTCGGCACCTTTGGGTTCCAGGGACACCAGAGGCTATCCCTGGTTGGATTGGCCTTGCCTTTCTTTGGATTGCCATCCTTTTGGCGCTGCCGATTCGACGGCTCGCCCCCCCGACCATTGCGCGACCCATCCAATGGATAGGCTACGTTTCCCTCGCCACGCTTTCACTCCTGCTAGGCGTGACCGCCATTGGAGCCATTCTCTTTTCCGCACTCGGATGGCGCCAGGATTTCGACAAGGTGCGGGTACGCAGCGCCGTCGAACTTGCGATTGCAGCAGGCCTGTTGCTGGACGGAATTTACGTCGCACAACGCCCGCGACTGCGCGAAGTTCGGGTGCCATTGAAGGGCCTGCCAGAGGCCTTCAACGGCTATTGCATCGTCCAAGTGAGCGATTTTCACCTCGGTGAGACGCTTGGCAGGGCATTCGCAGAAATGATCGTCAGCAAGGTCAATGCGCGAGCGCCAGACCTGATTGCTGTGACCGGCGACATCGCCGAAGGAAGCGTGCACGAAGTGGGCTCCCAGGTGGAGCCTTTTGGGAAGCTGCGCGCTACGGATGGTGCGTATTACGTGACCGGAAACCACGAGTACTTTCACGGCGGTCCGCAATGGGAAGCACACATGCGCGGTCTCGGAATCACCACACTTCACAACCAACACAAGGTGCTACGACGTGGTGAGGCGCTTTTGGTCATCGCCGGAGTCCCTGACTTTCAGGCCATTCGTTACAACTCTGGAAATCCTTCTGTCGAAGAGGCCCTGGCGGGAGCGCCATCAGAGGCGACCACTATCTTGCTCGCCCACCAACCGAGCTTTGCGAAGTTTGTCCCAGACGGGCTGGTAGCACTCATGCTTTCGGGCCACACGCACGCAGGACAGATTTTTCCTTTTCAACTCATCGTCCGGTTGGCACAGCCCGTCTTGAGCGGTCTGAAGCGCATCAACGGCGTATTGACATACACTTCACCAGGGACCGGCTATTGGGGACCTCCGGTGCGCGTCTTCGCGCGAGGCGAAATCAGCGTGCTCACCTTGGTTTCAGCCTAACGGCGCAGCGCTTTTCGGTCCGATGGCCAGTGGCGCAGTCGATAGCAATCGCAATCCAGGACCGGTGCGGGTCCGCCGCTGGAATCGCGTCTCAGATTCCCAGGACCTTGACCACGACGCGCTTTCGACGTTGACCGTCGAATTCAGCGTAGAAAATTTGCTGCCAGGGACCCAGGTCGAGGTCGCCCTTGGTAATCGGGACAGTCACCTCGTGGTGAATCAACAGGGATTTGAGGTGGGCGTCACCATTGTCTTCGCCAGTGTGGTGGTGTTTGTAATCTGGCCTCGCCGGCGCGAGTTCTTCGAGCCATTTCCAAATGTCTTGAAAGAGCCCGGATTCGTTATCATTCACGTAGACGCCGGCAGTGATGTGCATTGCGCTCACGAGGACGAGCCCCTCGAGCACGCCGCTCTGCTCTACTGCCTTTGAAACGGCATCCGTTATCCGAACGAGCTCCCTGCGTTGCTTCGTTTCGAACCATAGGTATTCTGTAAAGGCCTTCATGGAGCACTGCGCTTTCTTGTCGAAGCCGATGGGAGCTTCGGGGGATGTTTTCTACGCGGAAGCGGTGACATGGATGCGACTCTGACCTCGGGCAAGCAGAGAGAGCCATCTCGCCCCGGTCCTTTTCCTGTGGGCGGCACCCAATAGCCCACATTCTTTTCGACATCGCTCGGGCAGTACAAGCCCCATACAGCGGCGAGCATCTCTGCCCACACTACCCGCTTGGGATCCACACTCCACCGGTAGCGCGAATCGCACCCTTTCCCTGGGTAGAGCGCCATGCAAATACCCGTCGTTTCTTTGCTGCGTGCGAGTTCCTCGGCTCGCTTGATGAACAAGGGATTGTCCGTACATACGGTCAAAGTCTCGTCGTGGCTGCCCCCGTCGGGTCCCGGGCAGTGAAGGACCGTGAGTGTAACCGTCACCATGGAGCGCTTTGGACCCGACACCGCTCCGTCCGCATGCGCCTGGAACGGAGCCCACCCAATGCCCAAGAGCGCTGAAGCAAGCCCTAGTGCGCGAGGCGAGCACGGGCACCGCCAGGAGGTGAAGTCGCTCATGAGATGCCTTCACTAGCAGCATTGCAAACCATCGGCGTTTTCCAATGAAGGAAGGTGGGGTAGGGAATACCCACTGCCAGTACGGGTGGTACGTCTGGAGGCGCGTCGATGACCGAAGCTCAGAGTCCGAGTCCAGCGAGGCACGACGCCCCTGAACTTCGCATTATCGACAGGCGCGCGTACATTGGGTTTCCACCGCTGGAGGTGGAACCTGGGGTGCTGATCACCGAATTCGCGCTCCTGGTTCCCGAGATCGCGTTTCCTTTCGATATCTCCGCGGCCCCCCTTCGGTTTCAGCGAAGAAACCTCGAACTCGGAGTCCTCGAGGTCAGCGTCACCTCCGATTTTCTGGAGCGTGGAATTCGCCGCTTCGCACCGCACCTCCCGGAACTTGACCAGCTCTCGATACACTTTCGCAATGGACACCTGGAGGTCGCGGGTCGCCTCACCGGCGCCACGCGAACGCCAGTGACCTTCAAGATTGCACTCGATGGCGAAGGAGACCTCGTTCGGGCTTTTCTCTACGACACGCGCCTCTACGCCTATTCTCCGCTGCCTGCGGTAGTCATCGGGCCACTCGTCGCGGATGCGTTGACTGCCACCGGCATCCTTCCTCGGGTCGAACGCCGCGGGGCTACTGGGTTTGCGCTTCGCATTCTCCCTGCGCTTGCCGAGCGTGCCGCCGTGGCCCGCGGATACAAGGTCCCCATCGTCGACCAAGCGCGGGTCTCCGAGGCGAGAATCGACGCATCCGGAATCAAGCTTCGGTTCAGTTCGGGGGCGCTTCCTCCCCCTGCACCTCCCGATGAAGAACTGCTCCTCACCATCGAAGGAGCCCGCGCTTTTGCGGGTGCTGAGGAACTCATCGCGACCAACCACCTCGATGAAGCGCGCGCTGCGTACCTGATAGCGGGGGCGAATGGCGACAGTCACCCCTTTGCTGTCGAACGCCTGCTTGCGCTCCTCGCTCCGGACCCTCAAGCCGCGGAACTCACTCTCGACATCGCCGCTTCGCTGGCGCACCGGCGACCGAAGAGTGCGACGGCCATTTGGTCGGAAGCCTTGGTTCGACTCCAGCGTGGGGAAGATGCGCGTGGCGCCGAGCGGTTCCTAGCGCTCGCGATGCT
>JBGSMZ010000078.1:0-12964 GCA_041739845.1 Myxococcaceae bacterium | reverse complement strand
TGGCGCGAAACCTACGGGACCCAAGTCGCCGGGTGGTTTCAATCGCTGGCAGAGTTCGAAGTGTTGTCTTCCTTTGCTGGTTGGTCTTTTGAACGTCCTCAGGATTCCTTTCCTAAGGTCGATGATGGCCTCTGCCATTTCGAGGCAACCGAGTTGGGTCATCCGCTCTTGGAAGCGCCGGTTCGCAATTCCGTGTCTCTTCCAAAGCCAGGGTGCGCACTCATCATCACCGGCTCCAACATGAGCGGCAAGTCCACGCTTGCGCGAGCGATCGGCCTTGCTCAAGTGATGGCCAACGCTGGTCTGCCCGTATGCGCGGAGGCACTCTCCACGGGAATTGCGCAACCGTTGACTTCGATGCGCATCGCAGATTCCCTTGAGCGCGGCATCTCCTACTTCTATGCGGAGGTTTTGCGCGTAAAGAAGTTGCTGGAGGGTGCGCAAGCGCACCGCGGACGCTGCCTCTTCCTGCTGGATGAGCTCTTCATGGGAACCAATACCAAAGAGAGACAGATCGCTTCCCGCTCCCTCTTGTTGCGCCTCCTCTCCACAGGAGCTAGCGGAGTGATTACCACCCACGACCTCGCCCTCTGCGAACTCGCCGACGAGCCCGGAAGGTCCGTGCGCAACGTCCATTTCCGCGACGACGCGCAAGGGGATCTCATGACCTTTGACTACCGGCTTCGCGATGGCATCGTCCAGTCGACCAACGCACTCGCCGTACTTCGTCACGCGGGTGTTCCGTTGGATGACCCCGAGCCCTAACGCCAGGGGTCACGCTGCGTTGACCCGCTCCCCCAGGTTCCTCATGTCCTGCGACCAGTGAGGACGCAGCGCAACAGAAGTGGCCCAGGGATTAAGGGGCACTTGGCGAAGGCGCGGAAGGACGCGGTGCGACCGCTGCTGGAACCGGGAGGGCGCTCTTGGGCTCCATACGGACACCCAGTACGCGCGGTCCATCGACAGCGGTGACCACCAAACGCAAATCGTTAATCAACCAAGTATCCCCGACTTTGGGGATTCTCCCAAACTTGGCCATGAGGTAGCCAGCAATCGTCGTCACCTCCGCGTGGTCGACATCAAATACAATCTTGAAGGTCCTCTCCACCTCCTTGAGGTCGGCGGTTCCGGCGAGTTCGAGGGGTCCGCCGGAGAGAGCCTGCAAGGGAAGGGTCGCGCGCCCGGCGTCCGCGACACTTCCGACGAGTTCGCCCAATACGTCCGAAATGCTCACCAACCCAGAGGTACCGCCATGCTCATCGACCACGATTGCGATGGACTTGTTGCGGCGCCGAAATTCAATGAGGAGTTGTTGTACTGTTACTGTCTCGGGAACAAAGAAAATCGGGCGCTGCGCCTGGGCCAACGACGTGAGCTCGCGACGCCAGTGCAGATACGCCAGGTCTTTCACACTGACGACTCCTTCGACGTTGTCAAGCGACCCGCGAACCACCGGCAGCCAGGTGGGACCGGCGGCAAACGCAGTGGCCAAGTTTTCCTCGCTGGGGTCGTCGAGATCCAAGACAACCATTTGAGATCGCGGCACCATCACTTGGCGAGCCGTCTTCTCCATCACCAAGAGGGCATTCTCGACCAACTCGGCCTGGTCCGCGCTCACTTGTCCTGCGCGCGCGGAGGACTCCAAGATGAGCAGCAATTCCGCCTTGCTGTGTGCATCGACCGCATTGGCTGTAGAATTGAAACCCAAGAGCCGAAGCCCTAGGCGCGTTCCGGCGTCGAGTACGACGATGACTGGGAAGAACAGGAAGCGAAACCCGCGCATGAATACGCCAAGCGAGAGCGCCGTTTTCGCGGGATAGGTAATCGCAAACATCTTCGGTACTTGTTCACCGATCACAATGTGGAGAAAGGTGATGGTCGAAAAGGCAAAGAAGATGCCCATCGGCCGGACGAGCGCTTGCGCAGCGTCCCATTGCGGCGCCACCGTCGACAAGAAGTGCACAGCCAAGTGTTCAAAGGCCGGCTCGCCGATCCATCCGAGGGCGAGCGCGGCCAGCGTATTTCCAACCTGGCAAGCGGACATCCACGTGTCGAGACGATTGCGCATCGCCAGCGTCGCCTCTGCCTGGGCGCGCCCTGTGTCCTTTAGCGTCTGCAATTCCGTGGGGCGCACCCGGACCAGTGCAAACTCAAAGGCGACAAAGAACGCGTTCGCGAAAACGAGTCCGAAAGCGAAGGGGATCCCAAGCCAATCGTTCAACGCAGCGCCTCGAAACCTGGGTCCCCACGGAGCGCATCGAACATCGCGTCCGTCTTCAGCCAAGTGCGCACCCGCTGCGCATCCTGTGCGAGTGCTAACTTCAATTGCGCCAGCGCTTCTTGGTGCCTATCCCACTGCGCGTAAAGGGCGCCCAAGTTGTACAGCAGCAACGCGTCCTCGCCGTTGAGTTTGTTCGCGCGCCGGTAGGACCGTTCCGCCTCTGAATAGAAGCCCTTCTGGGCATAGCAAATGCCCAAGTCGACCCATGCTTCAAAGTTTTCCGGGTCCAAGCGCACAGCTTCTTTGAGGTGACGAATGGCCGTTCGAAATTCGCCACCGTCCATCTGCAAGCCGGCGAGTTCGTGTTGCGCACCGGAATCCTGAGGGTTGAGCGAAATAGCCCGCTCAAGCTCCACGATTGCTTCGTCACTTCGTCCGACATCCGCGAGGGTGAGACCCAAATTCACGTGCGCATCGGAGTCGTCAGGCTCCAACGCGATGGCCTCCTTGTATTCAGCAATTGCATAGTCGAGAGCGTGAAAGGAGAGGAAGCTCGCAAGGTTGTACCGCGCCGAAGCGCTCTCAGGTTCCAAGCGGACAGCCTCCAAATACTCGGACAAGGCTTCCATGAACATCTTCTTCTCAGCGTACACGGTTGCGAGGTTGTCGCGGGCGTGCGTCGACTTGGCATCGAGTTCGATGGCCAGTTGAAACTCCCGAATCGCTTCGTCGAGCCAGCCGCGATCGGCGAGCTCGATTCCCCGGGCGTTGTGCACGTCGGAAGCGTCGTTCTTGTTCCTCTGGCCAGGCACCCGGTTTGAATAGCAGACTCGCCGGTCTGTGTTGAGGAGTGTCGGGTGGAGATGCTTCGCCGACCAGCGACATCAATCTTGCACGCGAAGCGTTCCATGCGCGCCTGGGCAGCGGTATTTGGCATAGTGGTAGCATGTGGTGAGGGGACCAACTCGCCGCACGCGGCACTCGGGTATCCAAGTCCCGCCGCACCTGGGCTGCCTACCCGTTGGCTCGTCGAGAAGCCGCAGTACGCGGTGGCATTCGATACTGAAAAAAAGATTCCGGCTTGGGTCGCGTGGAAGACCGGCGCAGCCAATCTCGGGAAAACGCCGCGATGCAATTGTTGGGCGCCTGCGCCAGAGCTGGCTAGCGCGGCCCAACCCGATGAACAGAGCTACGCCCACTCAGGCTTCGATAGGGGGCATTTGTGTCCGAGCGATGAGCGCACCGCGAATGGAGACGACAATCGCGAGACGTTTCGCTTCATCAACATTGTGCCCCAGGTACATGAACCCAACGCAGGTGCCTGGGCGGCCTTAGAGCGAGAGTTGGTCGCGCGGGTTCGCGCAGGCGCCACCATCTATTCCTTTGCTGGCCCAATCCCGGGGCGCGGTGGCTGGACAAGTACCCGGCTCTGGGTTCCTCAAGCGCTCTTCAAGGTCGTGGTTGGATTCGGGGGTTCTCCGCCGCCGGGTGCAACAAGGACAGCCACCGCATGGGGGCTCGCGGTCGCTATTCCAAATGCGCCGACGGCGACGCAATCGTGGGAGTCGTATCGAACGACGATTCGCGAAGTCGAGGACCGAACCGGCTTCGACTTCGCGAATGCGCTTTCAAGAGAGGAGCAAGATGCTCTGGAGCAATAGCCGGGCGAGGAGGCAGTTGGCTAGGGCGCAGCGACCGCACCGCCCTGAGCATCTTTCTTGAGTTTGGGCATCATGTCCGTCAGCGGCTCCGAATCATCGACAATGCGCAGGCGGAGGTCGCGGATAAAGACGGCGCCAGGCCCATGGAGCATCACGCCCATGTACAGCCGTTCCGCATTGAGAGGGACGTCCAGAATGACACGATGTCTCTCGTAACTGGTCGTTCCTTCAATGGGCCGATTCTGCATGTTGTCGAAGGCCACTGGCTTTTTTGCTTTGGTGTCGACTCGAACCCACATCCCAGCCCAACCGTCGAGACCTCCAGCCCGCAAGTCCCCAGAGAGTTCGATCCGCTTGCCGAGGTAGGGTTTGGCATCTTCGATGTGGCTCACGCTCACCATGCCGTAAGGGGCGCTCGCCCAGAGGCGGCTTCGCAGGATGATCGCGTCACATCCCGGCATGTAGCCACTGTCGCATGCGAGTTCGTAGGCGTTGACCCGGGTTCCTGTCATCACATAGCCGGTGAGGTTGCCGTTAATTGCAAGCGGCTTTGGCTCTCGGAAGGCACCCCACGCGGGGACTCCGGAGAATGGTTGGCGATGCCTTTCGAAACCTTCTCGCTCTTGCGCGCTCACCGAGCCCGCCCCAATCAGCACTCCAACGACCACCATTCCCAGCAGATTTCGTTTCATGGGTTACTCCGTTTCGACGTGTTCATAACGGGGGATAATGAGCTGTTGGTCAGGTCCAATCGAGACTTCGCCATTGAACAGCCCTTGGGTGATGCACTTGGCTGCGGAATGCGCATCGTTACAGCGATTGATTTCTGGACGACTGCCTTGGTCTAGGGCCCATCGGGGACTGAGAAACGCAAGCAAGAGTGCGGCTATCAGCGCCGCCGCAGTGCCCACGCCGGCAGCGATCCACCGCAGGAATCGCCCTGGCACCTGCACCGCCGGAGGGAGACCTGAGCCGACCTCAGCGAAGAGCACTTCAAGTCGCGCTTCCCGCGCGAGCGCACCGGCGCACATCGGGCACTGCGCAACGTGCGCCTCGATTGCCTTTTCGTCGACCGGCGAGGCCGAACCGGTAACGTAGGATTCCAATTGCTCGGCTTTCACATGCGTATCGCGATTCACGATTCAACCTCCATGCGCAGCACCTTGCGGATCTCGCAGACAATTTGTCGCACCCGCTGAATTGACAGTCCCAATCGCGCGGCGACTTCCGGAACCGCGTAGCCGGGATGCCCGTAGAGAAGCCCGAAGACTTCTCGTGCGCTAGGCTGCATGCGCGCCACGGCAGCCCGCGCGCGCAGCAGTTGATCCCGGGCCAAGTAGCTCGTTTCCGGCGAGGAGCCCTCGATCCATTCCTCGGAAACACCTTGAAACTCTTGGGATGCTTGGCCCTTGGCCAAGAAGAGGGCTTGCCGAATCGCCAGGCCCGGGAGTTTCAAAAACGTAAGCGCCCCCGCACGGGACTGGAGGATCAGTCGTTCCCAAGCCTCCTGGGCGAGGTCGTAGGCTTCGGCAGGCAGGATTCCTTGGGAGAGAAGCACAAGCTCGACGCGCCGTCCGTGGAGCGCAACCAGCGCATCCCAGGCGGAACGATTTCCCTTGAGCGCCTTTGCCTCGAGGGTCCCCCCATCCGCGAACTGGGCGGAAGGAGCGATGCTATGAATCTCAAGAGAAGCCATTCTACGTATCAACGGGCTTACTTCCAAAAACATATCGCGGGCGTGGACATCTTCGAGTTGCAGTGGCTTAACCGAGCCGTCGATGATCCTTCACAGTTTGCTCATCGCGTTGTGGGGAGGGCTTCTGGGGCTGGAGCGCCGAGCTTTCTTGCAAGCGATGATTTCTCGGCCACTGATCGCCGCGACGACGACCGGACTATTGCTCGGCGACATCTCAGCGGGGGTCCACATCGGGCTCGTTTTCGAACTCTTCTTCTTGAACCGGGCTTCGCTGGGAGCAGCGCAAGCGGATCACGACACGCTTCCGGCGGTCGCTGCTACCGCGCTCGCTTCTCAACTTGGAACGGCCTTCGGCCAGCCCTCGAACGCGGCAATGTGGACGGTCGGAATTCTCTTATGCGCCCCTTTGGGAGCGCTCGGGCGGTGGTTCGAAAATCGTCTCGACTTGCGCGCCCAGCGCTACATTCGGCTCGCTGTTGGCGCAGCCGAAGTTGGCGAACTACGGCGAGCAGGAAGGCAGAATTTAATCGCGATGTGGCCTCCCTTCGCCATGTATGCGGCCATTTGCGGTGCCGCCGTCGCCCTAGGAAATCTCCTCTCCCTCGCCCTCCCTTGGGTGTCTGCGGGATTGTCTCGCAGCCTCACCGTGGCCTACGCGGGGCTTGGAATTGCCGCCGCAGCCATTGCAGTCGGCGAGTGCAGAGCGCCGCACCGCGCCTGGATGGTGGGGGCAGCGGCGGGAATCATCGTCGCTGTCACCTACGGAGCACTCCGTTGAGCCAGAACCATCGAGAAGGCTTGGCGCCCCCAATGCTTTCCCGAGCGACGCTCCTGCGCGTTTTCCGCCGCGCTCTTTTCATTCAAGCCGGCTTCAATCCTCTCGCCATGCAATCCCTCGGGCTCATCTACGCGTTGGAGCCTGCTATCGAGGAATTGTATAGCGATCCAGAACGCCGTCGCGACGCGATTCGTCGTCATCTGGCAGTCTTCAACACCCATCCCTACATTGCCGCAGGACTCATCGGCGGAATCTTGAATCACGAGGCACGGATTGCGCGCGGCGAGGAGTCGCCCGAAGCGGTCCTGCACTTCAAGCGCTCGTTGATGGGGCCACTGGCGGCACTCGGCGATGGATTCTTCTGGCTTTCACTCCGCCCCGCTCTGGGTGCGGTATCGGTGGCGCTCGCGCCATGGATTGGGGGTTGGGCGGCACTTGCCTTCTTCATCGCGTTCAACGCTGTGCATGTTTTCTTTCGAGCCCAAATGTTTCGCGTGGGATGGCAGCGCGCGGAAGGCTTGGTCGATGTGCTCGGTGCCGGGCAGCTTCCCAAATGGAACCAGCGCCTTCGCATTCTTGCTGCTGGCGCAGCAGCTTTCGCGGGTACTGTCCTGGTCGCCCAAATCGACAGAGGTAGGCCCATCGCGGAGATGGAAGATATTCTCGGAGGATTTCTGCTCGGTGCGGCAACCTATGCCGCAGCGCACTACCGGGCGCGACCGATGGTCCTGCTCTACGCAGCGGCGCTCGCAGCGGCTGCGGCGAGCATGCTGAAGTAAGCTAGACTGCTCTCTGACGCGACGGAATGCACTATGACAGTCCCCACCAATGCAAGCCCCAGCATCACGGTAGCCACCCTTCTTCGAGGGTCCGGGTACGACCTCCGACTCCGCCTGGTCGCCGGCAAAGACGGCCTCGACCGGCACATCAGAAGCTCGCGCATCCAAAAACCCGGTCTCGCACTGACCGGCTTCACCGAGCACCTGCACCCGGACCGCGTCCAAGTCTTTGGAAGCACCGAAATGAGCTACCTGCGCACGCTTTCCGAAAGCCAGCAACACGAAGTCATCGCGAAGCTCTTTGGGTCGCCAATGGCGTGTGTTGTCGTCACCAAGGGCCTGGAGATGCCCAAAGCGCTCATCGATGGGTGCGAACAAAGCAAATTGGCGTTGATGCGCACAGCGCTCATTTCGAGCGCTTTTATCAGTCAGGTGCAGGGCTTTCTCGAAGAGACGCTTACCGCGACTGGGATGCTTCACGGGGTACTCTTGGACGTATTTGGGGTGGGCGTTCTGCTGATGGGAAAATCCGGCATCGGAAAATCAGAAATCGCACTGGACCTCATCATGCGCGGCCATCGTTTGGTCGCCGACGACGTCGTAAGTTTGGTGCGCCGGGAAGGCGACATTTACGGGAATGGCAGCGACCTCATCCAGCACCACATGGAAATCCGAGGCCTGGGAATCCTCAATATGGAAGCGCTCTTTGGGGTCGCGGCTATCCGCGACCGGAAGAAGATTGAGCTCGTCATCGAGCTCATCGACTGGTCGCCAACAGCGGACTACGACCGGCTGGGAATTGAGCAGGAAAGCCTCAATCTCCTTGGCGTTGATGTGCCCCGAGGGACCGTCCCGGTGCGCCCTGGACGCAATCTCACCACCATCGTAGAAGTTGCGGCGCGCAACTTCCTCCTCAAGCTGCGCGGTCACCATTCCGCCGAGGAGTTCGCTGAGCGCATTGCGCGAAAGATTTCTGAAGGGGGCGCCAAGCGGCTTCCGGCTCTCCGCCTGCCGCAAGACCAAGTTGAAGAGAGTTCCGAGTGAACGCACTCCATCGGATCCTCGTGATTACCGGAATGTCTGGATCCGGAAAGAGTACTGCCGCGCGGGCGCTTGAGGATGCGGGCTGGTGGTGCATCGACAACCTGCCGGCAGCGCTCCTCCCGAAGGTCGCTGCCCTCGGCGTCGGCCAAGACTTCCTCGCATTCGTCGTCGATGTCCGCGAAGGCGTCTATTTGGAAGCAGCGCCGGCAGCGCTCGCCGAACTTCGCGCAGCAGGGCACAGGGTCGACGTCCTTTTTCTCGACGCCACCGACGAGGCTCTCACGCGCAGGTATTCCGAGACGCGAAGGCGCCACCCCCTTTCTGCAAACGATGGCATCAATAAGGGCATCGCAAAAGAGCGCGCTGCCCTCGCGGCGCTGCGAGAACAAGCTCAGCACATCATCGACACCAGCGCGCTCAACGTGCACGAGCTTCGGAGAGTCTGCACGGAGCGCTTTGCTACCGAGCGCAGCGATGGAATGGCGCTCACTTTGGTGTCATTCGGCTTCAAGTACGGAATCCCTTCAAACGCGGATCTCCTCTTTGACGCGCGGTTCCTGCCAAACCCGTTTTTCAACCCCGACCTCCGCACGCTCAGCGGCCGCGAGCAACGGGTCGCCGATTTCGTGCTCGATCGCCCTGAGACGCAGGCATTTCTCGACAGGATATTTGCGTTCTTGGAAGCCATGGTTCCGCTGTATCGCCGAGAAGGAAAGACCTACCTCACGATTGCCTTTGGCTGCACAGGCGGACGGCACCGTTCGGTTGCCATCGTCCACGCCCTCCAGGAGCGGATGCGAAGGACCTCCTGGGGAGAGGCTTGCCAAACATGGGATCGGGACCTCGAAAAAGCTGAAGAGCAGGACGCCCGAATGCGCTAAGGCATTCCCGTGCAAACTGTCATTCCAAGCCGAACGCACCGACCCACGAAGGACCCGATTTTCGCGCTCCATTCGGAGGCTGAGGCGCGTCGACGCTCCGGCGCCCGCGTCATCAATGCGACCATTGGTACGCTCCTTCACGACGACGGCACGCTCGCCATCATTCCCGCCGCGCAAAGTGCCGTCGCGGAAGTTCCTCCCGAAGAGTGGGCAGCATACGCACCGATCGCCGGGCTAGCGCTCTTCCGTCGAAGCGTCATCGCCGACACCTTTTCGAGCCAACCGTCCCTCGCGGAGTCGGCCTTCGCGGTAGCGACGCCCGGAGGTACGGGAGCGCTTCGGCACGCGCTGGTCACCTATCTCGAAGCCGGACAGACTGCGTTGACGACGAGTTCCTATTGGGGACCTTACCAGACGATCGGCGACGAGCATGGACGCAAGATCACGACCTTTCCGATGTTCGACGACCAGCACCATTTCAATGTGCGAGCCTTGGACAGCGCACTTGGAGACATCCTGGCGACCCAAGGGCGAGCCCTCCTCATCCTCAATGACCCCTGCCACAATCCGAGCGGGTATTCGCTGCGGAGGGAGGAGTGGCGGGAGGTGGTCGCCACGCTCCTGCGCCACGCCCATGCACCGGTCACACTCATGGTCGATATGGCCTACTGGCTCTTTGCCCTTGGAGATCCCCGCGCCTACCATGCGGAACTCTTGCCGCTCCTCGGCAAGGTTGGGCTGGCATTCGCATGGAGCGCATCGAAGTCCTTCACCCACTATGGGTTGCGCGTTGGAGCAATCGTAGCGTGTGACCCCGATGCTGATTCTCGCACCGCTGCGGAAGCAGCGCTCGCCTACGCGAGCCGCGGCACCTGGTCGAATTGCGTTCGCGGCGGTCAACTCGCTGTCGCGCGTTTGCTCAGTGAACCTGCCCTTCGAGATTCCTGCGCCCGAGAGAGAGCGGACTTGTGCGCGCTTTTGGCCCGTCGAGTCGAGGCATTTAATCACTGCGCATCCAAGAGCAGGCTCAGCTATCCGCGCTATGATGGAGGGTTCTTCGTCACAGTCTTTAGCGCCGAGCCCGCCGCCGATGCCGAGAAGCTGAGAGAGAAAGGAATTTTCGTCATTCCGCAAAAGGAGGGCCTGCGGGTCGCGTTGTGCAGCGTCGCGGAGCGCGATATTCCTGAACTCGTCGATGCGCTTGCCGGCGGCGCCTAGAGCGCGCTGCGGCGGACCGGGAGGTGGCGGGCTCTGTTGACCTCCCTCGTCGAATGCGATTCAAGCATACGATGATCAGCGGTGGAATCGAGGGCGACGCTGCAGTGGAGAGGCTCCGCCCTCCTGCGGTGCTTTTGCTTGTCATCGGCGTCGCCGACGTCGTGACGACCGTGTTCGCAATCTCCTTCACGGTCTTTCGGCCGCAGTTGGTGACGCGACTCCTCGAGAAGTTGGAGGTTCCGGCGGAGGACGTTGCGACGACGTTGACGCGACTCCAAGAACCCGCGTTTCGGCTCTTCGTCCTGGTCATCGGCGCGATCCTCGTTGGGATGTACCTTGCCGCTATCGTTGGGGCGCTGAAGATGTATCGCGGCGAATCCTACCGTTGGTCAGTTGCAGCCTCAGCCCTCGCTCTCCTCCCGCCAGGATCATGTGCCTGCCTTCGTTTTTTGATTGGAATTTGGGCGCTCGTATTGCTCACCAGCCCAGCCATTCGGGCTGGATTCCGACGAAATTGACCGAAACGCTAGGCAATCGTTGACGAATGACGAACGACCGGTCAATTTGATGCGATGGTCCCAGAGATTGACTTCGGCGCGAACGAGGCAGCGCGCAACGCCCTTCGCATCCCTTCCATCTTGATTCTGGCGAGCGCTGGCGTTTCGCTCTTGTGGACTTTGTACGGTATCGCTTCACCAACCGATCCCGCTGAGTTCGAAGCGATTTATTCGGGATTTGCTGGTGCAGGCTTGCCGCCGGAAACGATGAACCAAATTCACGATTTGATTTCCAGATTCTTTGTGGGAACGACCTGGTTTTTCAGCTTGCTGGGGCTCGCCACGTCGGGCCTCGCCATTTTCGGAGGGCTCAAGATGTATCGAGCCCAGTCCTATCGTTGGGCGATCGTCGCCGCCCTTGCCTCGATACTTCCATGTACTTGTTGTTTCTGCTTCAGCACCGTCGGGGGCATTTGGGCGTTGGTCCTGCTGAGTCGACCTGAAATCAAAGCCGCTTTCGTATAGGGCGCAAATTCCCTATGGCGCGCAAAGGCCGGCTCCGCTTACCAATGCTTTGGATATTACCGTGGACACGCCTTCGCTGACTGCTAAGGACGCGTCCCACGCGAGGCTAAAGCGACCAATCCATGGGACGACCATTTTCCTTTTTTCAATCTGGCGGCTTCAATCAAGTTCAATTTTTGACAGGTGCGGACCTGGTAGAGCTCGAGCAGCTCGATCAAAAGCTTTGGGTGGCCCTCGCGTGCCCGTCTAAAGGGATTGCCCTCGACGCGCAAACGCTCGCTTATTTCGACGCGGACAGCGACGGACGAATCCGAGCGCCGGAAGTCATCGCCGCTGCAAAGTGGATAGGGAATCTCCTCAACTCGCCAGACTCGCTCCTAGAAAAACGCGACGGATTGGCGGTTTCGGAAATCAATGCAGCGACCGAAGACGGCAAAGTCCTTGCGGAAACGCTCCGCGAGATTCTTCGCGAGAATGGAAAAGCTCCCACCGACAAGCTGACCGTCGAGCTTGCGACTGCCGCGATGAAGGCGCACGACGCGATTCCCTTTAACGGAGATGGCGTGGTTCCGACCACTTCGGCCAGTGGGGCAGCGTTGGCTATCGCCAAGGAGATTGTAGCTACTTTGGGAGGAGTTCAGGATCGAAGCGGCGAGCTCGGCTTCAGCGCCGAAACTGCGGACGCTTTTTTTAAAGCGATCGGAGAGCACGCCAGTTGGCTCGGTACTGCTGAACCAAAAGCGATACCCCTCGGTGACCGCACCACTCCCGCGTGGAACGCGATGCACGCAGTGCACGCGAAAATCGATGACTTTTTTGCGCGCTGCGCTCTCGCCGCCTTTGATGGGCGCGCTCTCGCAGCCGTGAACCGCGATGAGAAAGACTACGCGGCGATGGCCGCGAAGCTCCTTTCAGCGTCCATCGAGGATATCGCCGCCCTGCCCCTCGCTCGTGTCGAGCCCCTGCGCGCGCTTCCCCTCATCAACGGCATCAATCCCGCTTGGGAGGAACAAATCCGTACCTTTGCGACCCAAGTAGTGAAGCCACTCTTGGGTGAAACGGCGGTATTGACCGTCGCCCAATGGCGCCAGCTTCAGGCAACGCTGGCGCCGTTTGAAGCTTGGCAGCAGCTCAAAACGGGTGCCGCCGTCGAGAAGCTCGGGCCGGAGCGAATACGAGAACTCGCTCGCGCGGGAGCGCGCGCCCCCATCGACGCGCTCTTGGAGCGAGAAAAAGCGGAGGAGCCGGCAGCCAAGGCCATCGCGAGCGCAGAAAAACTCGTCCTCTTTCACCGCGACTTCTACCAACTCGCCACCAACTTCGTGAGCTTCGAGGATTTCTACAAGCGTCGCTCGGCCACCTTCCAAGCGGGGACGCTCTACCTCGACCAACGAGCGTGTGACCTCACCATCACCGTCGCAGATTCGGCCAAACACGCGGCGATGGCCGCACATTCGAACGCCTACCTGGCGTATTGCGATTGTACGCGGCCAGCGGGTGGCGGTGAGACGATGACCATCGTTGCTGCCATCACTGCGGGAGATGACTCCAACCTCAGCATCGGGCGCAATGGGATTTTCTATGATCGCCAAGGTCGCGATTGGGACGCGACCATCACCAAATTGGTAGAGGCCCCGCTCTCCGTGCGCGCCGCGTTTTGGGCC
>JBGSMZ010000055.1:0-2933 GCA_041739845.1 Myxococcaceae bacterium | reverse complement strand
CGAGTGCGAGCGCCTCAAAGAGCTTTTGGGGAGTCATCGTCGCAAGTTCGGAAGTCCGCTCACCAAGGCCTTTGAGGAGTTCGGTAGCGGCGAGCCCGCCTTCGCTCGCTGAAAGGATTTCTTCAGCGAGGTCCGCTGTTTGCGGGCGACGGCCGCCGCTTTCTTCGCTCCGTGCGCGCCTTCGATCTCCTTGCCGTCCTACGGTTCGAGCGAACTCGGCGTGGGGTTCCGGATGTCGCTCCTCCGGTCGGTGTGGTGGCTCCTCCACTTCGGGTTCCGCCTGCTGCGCCCCCATCGCTGCCAGCGCTTCAGGGTCCTCAGGAATCATCCAATCAGTGAGCGCCAAGGTGTCCTTTGCGGAAACCAGAATGCGCCGATCGCGCGGGCGCCGCGCCAAGGCTGCGAGGCGAGCGAGCATCGTTGCTTCGGGGTCCGCTCCGGCGTGCGAGAGCAGGTCCTTCTCGAGCGCCCGCTTGGTGATTTCGTTGACGTGGAGCGGTACCCCAGACTCTTCGAGAATGCGCAAGGCCGCTTCGTAAAATGTCATTGCATGCTCGTGAGCTAGAACCAGCTCGTCAGGGTTTCGTAACGCAAATTGCCATCCGTCGCCGTGCTCCATGGGGCTGAGGCCAGCGGCTTGCGGAAGCTTACTCGAACCCTAGAACACTCGGGACTCGAAATCGTAGATTTTCTTCACCGAGATCTGACGATAGCGATCCGCTTTCAGAGCCCTTTGGGCGCATTGTGCCACAAACACCTCCTCGTCGATCGCTTGGTTTTGCGATCGCAGTAGCTCGATCCGCTTGCGAACCAGCGCAGTCGCTTCCCGAGGATGGAGGCACCAGGACTCGGTGAAGTAGTAGGTCCCATCCCACGGAACGAGTCGGCATTCGAGAAGTGCGCCGTCGTTGAGACCTTTGAGGCTGCGGCGCTCGGACACCCGATAGACCAGGTCACTGAATACCGATGTCAAGATGACAGCCTCCGGGAGGTGCTTGGCAACTTCAAAGAGTGCGTGATGGGTGCGCGTCAGGGCGCCGAATCCATGCGCTTTTTCAGCCGGCCCTTCCTGGAGTGCGTTTTGGTAGAAGTACACTGCAGGAGTCGCGCCTCGCTCGGGGAGCTTCCGCTCGCACACGTAGTGCTCAAGGAACCCCACCATTCTCTGCTCGAACTGCGGATCATCTTCAAACGGAGTCCCAGTCTTTTGAAAGAAGTCGTGCTTCGCATGGACGACATCTTCCGTCGCTGCCCCACTGGTCACCCAATCGATGAGCGCATCGAGCCATTGCTGATGGGGGGCGTTCACGAGAGCGATCGAACGAACTGCGCGAAAAGCGCTCGCTCTTCGCGAGGGCCGGGAGACGCTTCGGGATGGTATTGAACACTGGACGCTTTCAGCGATGGAGCAGCGATCCCTTCGACGGTGTCGTCGTTCAAGTTGATGTGCGTGACTTCCACGCCTTTCCCCAGGCTCTTTGCGTCTACCGAAAAGCCGTGGTTGTGGGAGGTTATCGCTACCCTTCCGGTGGCCAGCTCTTGGACCGGCTGGTTTGCTCCGCGGTGACCGAACTTCATCTTGTAGGTCCGCCCTCCCAGCGCCAATGCGAGGATCTGATGTCCCAAACAAATTCCGAATATCGGCACTTTCCCTAAGAGGTGTTCGACGGTCTTCGACGCCCCGCGTACCGCCGCCGGGTCCCCTGGCCCGTTGGTGAGGAAAACGCCGTCGGCACCAAAATCGAGGATTTCGCGAGCCGTCATGGACGCGGGGACAACAGTGACCGCGCAACCAGCGTCCACAAGCTGGCGCAACATCGATGCTTTGAGGCCATAGTCCACAGCGACAATGCGCTTGCGAACGAAAGCCTTCGGTGTTGGCGAATCTCCTAGGACGTTGGGCGTAGGTTCTTCCCAGTGGTACACGGAGGTCGTCGAGGCTGAGGTTGCTAGATCACGCCCCTCCATGGAGGGGGCTGACCTTGCCTTGCTCGCCATGTCCTCAAGCTTCCAACTGCCTTGGACCAGGATTCCTGATTGAGACCCGCTCGAACGCAAATGGCGAACCAAGCGACGGGTATCGACTCCTTCAATTCCCGCGATTCCCCGGCGATTGAAGTATGCTTCCAGGGACTCTCGCGCTCGCCAATTCGAAGCCTCGGAAAAGCTTCGTGCGACCATTCCTGCTGCGGTGGCTCTCGGTGATTCATCGTCGTCCGGGTTGGCTCCCACATTGCCAATGTGCGCCGTCGACATCGTCACAATTTGTCCAACGTAGGACGGATCCGTAAGGATCTCTTGGTAGCCGAACATCGAAGTGTTGAACACGACTTCGCCAATTGCTTCCGGCGTTGCGCCAAAAGATTGGCCCTCAAATGTTGTCCCGTCCGCGAGCACCAATAGGGCTTGCGTCATGGTCTGCTCAAGGCCCTCTCCGCCGCAAAGTCAAAGCTGCGCCACTCCTGGAACGGGCGAAGTTGAATGGTGCGGCGGTAGGTCAGTCGAACCTGGACTTGGTTCGAATCGCGGTCGGATTCAATAGTCAGTTGGTCAGGATCGATGCCAAGTCCAGGGGCCCGTTTCGTTTGTCCGGTCGTCGGATCCAGCGCATCGTGCCAGCCGATGCTCCCGTTGAGCCGTGCCATTGCGCGCGCCTTTGCGATCTCCGGGCCGTCTAGGAACACGCTGCTCGCCGCCTGGGACACGACTTCCTTGCAGTCGATGTGATCGAGCATCAGCGGCACATACAGCCAGGCTCCCCAAATCGAGACCACGAGGGCAATCAACAGCAGGAAGGTGAGAATATTGAATGCGCCTCGAGGTCTGCGAAGTCTGTTTGGCATTTGCATCATTGAACCCTCGTGCGTTGGGGTGGCAAGCGTGGATCAGACGCGGCGCACATAGTGACCGGCCTGAAGAAACGATCAAAGCGA
>JBGSMZ010000041.1:0-4227 GCA_041739845.1 Myxococcaceae bacterium | reverse complement strand
GGTAGCCCGTGGCGATCATCGGGATCAGATGCGCCTTCTGAAGGTGCACCAAGAATCCACCCAAAACGAGCGAGATATCTTCAGGCAGCGGAACTCCAAGTCCGCAAACCACGAGCACCGCGAAAATCACCAGGTAGGACCAAATACCGCTCGTTCCCATCACAACGTTGAGGAGGTAGTTTTCCAAGTGCCTAAGTGCCTAACTCTCGCAATGTGCAACCGCATTGACGTTGGCGCGCCGGCAGCGGGTGCTTGGGAGGGAAATGGGCGCCATGGGATGATTTGATTGCAACAGCCAACCTAGCAAGAACATGCAAACTCCGATGCTTTTCATTGCACCCGGCAATTCCGGGAACAACCGCACACGGCGCATGAGACCAGGGAGTCGTCATGCTGCAGGCACCACCTGCCTTCCGGTAAGCGCGGCGTGCGAAGCACGCTCCACGCGCACCGCCACCAGCTCTCCAGGGCGTCCCTCGCCCTCGAAGTTCACCACTCGGTTCTGGGGCGTTCGCCCTGATTGCCTCGCCTTGTTTTGCTTCGACTCTCCTTCGACGAGGACTTGCAGCTGCTTCCCAACGAACTCCTGCATCGCTCGGGTGCTCACTTCCCGTTGCAACCGATTGATGCAATCGAGCCGATGGCGCTTGGTTTCGTCGTCAACGATTCCCCAGGTCACTTCCTTGAGGGCCGCCACTGTCCTGGGACGCCGGGAATAGGCAAAGGCGTAGATCCCGTCGAAGCCAACATCGCGACAGAGGTGCATCGTCGCTTCAAAGTCCGCCTCCGTTTCACCTGGAAACCCGACGATAATATCCGTGGTTATCGCAATTCCAGAGCGGGCCGCGCGAAGCGCCGCCAGGCGCTGCCGGTACGACGCGATCGAGTAGTCGCGGCGCATCCGCGCCAATACGGTGTCGGAGCCGCTCTGCACTGGCAAATGGAAATGCGGCATCACGCGGTCCTCACTCCCCATGGTCGCAATCAGCGCATCGGAGAGGTCGTGAGGATGGCTCGTCGTAAACCTCACCCGCGCAATTCCAGGTACGGCTGCAACGTCGCTGAGGAGCTCCGCAAACGTGCAGCCACCCCGGAAGCTGTTGACATTTTGACCGAGGAGGGTGACTTCCCGCACGCCGACCTCCGCATGCGCACGAACTTCCGCGAGGCCTTCGTCGCGTGGACGACTGATTTCGCGGCCACGAGTTTGAGGGACAATGCAAAAGGCGCAAACATTGTCACAACCCTTCATGACTGTCACAAATGCGGTAACGGCTCCGCAGGTTGGCGAAGCTTGTGGAAATACGTAGGATTCGGTAGCGAGCCAAGCAGTCTCAACGACAGGCTCGGACCGCCCTTGGGCGGTTTTGACGACATCCTTAAGCAGCGCAATCTTGTCTGGGCCAAGGATAAAGTCGATGTACGGAGCGCGCTCGAGAAGGCGGTGCTTCTCTTGCTGCGCGACGCACCCGGTGACCCCAATGACAGCGCCGCGCGCCATCTTGACTGCGCGGTAGCGACCAAGCGCTGAAAGCATCTTTTCAATCGCCTTTTCGCGCACCGCGCAGGTGTTGAGAATAATGACATCGGCCTGCTCTGGGGTCGCAGCCGCTTCGAAGGCGAGATCTCGTAAAGCCTCGCTCATTCGGGCGCTGTCGGCCACGTTCATCTGACAGCCCATGGTGTGAATGAAGTACCGTCTACCCATATTGACGACGCGGCCTTAGCATCCCCCGGAAGAGTCGGCCAAGCTCCAGTGCGATCTCATCTTGACAGGAAGCCTCGCTCTGCACGAAGGTTCGCCCTTCAATCGCCCAACCGGCATTCGAACGCAGGCACTCCTGAGGGATTTATGCGCACTCGATTTTTGGCTCCCGTTTTGATTTTGCTTGCGCCTGCGATCACCGCCGACGAAGGCATGTGGACCTACAACAACTTTCCAAGCGACAAGGTGAAGGCTGCCTACGGCTTTGAGCCGACCAGCCCCTGGCTCGAAAATGTTCGCCTCTCGTCGTTGCGGATCGCCAGCGGTTGCTCATCGTCGGTGGTGTCGCCAGAAGGCTTGGTCCTCACCAATCACCACTGCGCGCGCCGCTGCATAGAGAACCTCTCTGGACTCCTCAAGAAGGATTTCTCCCACAGCGGGTTTACCGCCAAGACGACAGCGCAAGAGGTTCGCTGCCCGAATTTCGAGCTCAACCAGCTGGTGGAAATCACCGACGTTACGTCGAAAGTTGCCGCAGCGACCGCAGGTGTTGACGTGGCGAAATACTCAGCCGCTGTAACGAAGGCCAGCGCAGCGATTGAAAAGGAATGCGCGAATGACAAGTCCGTTCGCTGTGAGGTCGTCTCCCTCTACCGAGGCGGTGCCTACGACCTCTACAAGTACAACCGTTTTGACGACATCCGCCTCGTCCTCGCCCCAGAGGAATCCATCGCTTTCTTTGGCGGTGACCCAGACAACTTTACCTTTCCGCGCTGGGACTTGGATTTTACCCTTTTGCGGATCTACGGCCCAGACGGAAAGCCTGCCAAGACACCCCACTACCTCCCTTGGGCTATGAAGGCTGCCACTCCCGGCGATTTGACTTTTGTGGCCGGCAATCCAGGCTCCACCAGTCGTGGCGTCACTACTGCGCAGCTCGACGACGATCGCGATGGGCGCCTCCCCGACGCACTGCTTCGCTGGGCTGAACTTCGTGGCATTCTCACCGAATACCAAATGCGAGGCGCTGAACAAAAGCGCCACTCCGGGGATATGCTCTTTGGCGTCGAGAACTCCTTCAAGGGCTACACTGGGCGGCGCGAGGCACTCCTCGACACCGGATTCGTGAACAAGCTTCGCAGCAATGAATCGGATTTCCGCGCCAAAGTGAAAGCGAATCCGGAACTTGAAAAAGCGTACGGAGGTGTTTGGGCTGACGTCGATAAGCTCGTCGAGAAGCAAGCCGCGCTTCGTTCCGAATACGACGCCCTGGAAAAGGGTTTCTCGAACTCGCGCCTCTTTACCATCGCGCGTCACGTTCTTCGCTGGAGTGACGAGCGGAACAAACCGACCGGCGATCGCCTCAAAGAGTACTCGGACGCCCGACTTCCTCAGCTCAAGGCCGAACTCCTCTCCAACGCCCCTGTATACGACGAGCTGGAAATCACCAACCTCACCTTTTCGCTAGACAAGCTTCGCCGCGCACTCGGCCCCGACGATGCGCGAGTGAAGCGCATTTTTGGGAAGAAATCTTCTCGTGAAATTGCTGTGGCCGCCGTCAAAGGGACGCGACTAAAGGACCTGAAGACCGACAAATACGGGAATGCCATCGGCGGTTTCCGAGACGAAGTCTTCAATTCTGGAATCAATGCGGCAAGGCCTTCCCAAGATTCGATGATTGCATTTGCTCGTTCTTTTGATCCGGACGCGCGCGCGATTCGAGAGCAGATGGAAAAGGAAGTCCAAGGCCCACTTGCCAAGGACTATGCCAAACTGTCCAAGGCGAGAATCGCGCTCTACGGAAAGAGCTACCCGGACGCGACCTTCAGCCCTCGCCTCTCTTACGGTTCCGTCAAGGGCTATACGGATTCCAAGGGAAAGGAAGTTGCTCCGTTTACGTTCATTGGCGGTGCCTTCGAGCGCGCCACTGGGAATCCGCCCTTTGACCTTCCGAAGAGCTGGATCGCCGCTGAGACGCGCCTGAACAAGTCCGTGCCGTTTAATTTTGTGACCACCAACGATATCATCGGAGGCAACTCCGGTTCTCCGGTCATCAACAAGAATGGCGAACTAGTGGGTCTGGTGTTCGACGGGAACATCGACGCCTTTGGCGGCGAGTATCTCTACGACGGCACGCGCAACCGCACCGTAGCGGTCGCCAACGCGGCGATCATTGAAAGTCTGGAGAAGATTTACGGCGGTCAGCGAATCGTCAATGAACTCCGCGCGGGAGCCAGCGCACGGGCGACTGCCCCCTGACGCTCAAGGCCCCGCAGCCGTAGGCGGGCCGCCAGCTTGGGGCCTGATCGCCCCTCGCTGCCGATTCACCTCGCGGGATCGCGAACAGCTGGCCACTGGCGCGCCGTGTGAACCAAGGCGAGTATCCACACGGCATCGCCACTGAATTCGTACAGAAGGCGATAGCTTTCGTGCAGCACCAACTCACGGGTTCCTTGAATCTTTCCTCGCCGTCCCAGATTTGGGTGATCCGCAAGCCTCGCAACCGCATCACTAAAAAGCGC
>JBGSMZ010000024.1:0-4913 GCA_041739845.1 Myxococcaceae bacterium | reverse complement strand
GCCACTTGCACCGTAGGCCAGGATAGTGCCACCGAGGGGCTCGAAGGCACCGGGGCGGGTTTTGAAAAGCGAAGCCCGCCTTGATTGAGGGCGATTTGTTGGGCGCCTTGTTGTCCGTGCACCAAGTCTGGAAACCCATCTCCATTTAAGTCGATGAATTCGTCGTCGCTTCCCGCTGGGCTTGGGACAAAGAAGGGTGCCGAGGACATCGCCCGAGCGGGTTGGGGCCCAGACGTCGTCGTATAGGTAAATGAAACGGGTGGGAGCGCGGTGACTCCGTCGTGCCCCAGTTCGGTGACGCTCTCCAAAAGAGAGAGCCCAGCGGGCATTGTATAGACGAGCTGGTACGTGCGTACGAGGCGCTCTTGCGCAAGCACGCGCGCGGCGCGAAGGCGCAATGCGGTCGCCACCGGGAAAGTGGCCTTGTAGTCGACGACCGTGTCAGGACGCGCTTCATAGTCGAAGACAACGGCATTCTTGGCCGCGCCAGTACGGGCGTCGTAGTCCACCCGGGCGAGGTAGGGTTGCTCCCGGTCTTTTGTATACGTGTACCGAATGAGGTTGCCGGTCTTGTCTTGGACGAGCTCCAGCGCCCAAGAGAAAGTCTTGCCCTCGGATTCGACGCGGGCGGTGGCATCGACTCCATAGCGAGCGACGCTGCCATCCCGCATGTCCACTTCCCAGTACTTCCCGGATTTGCGGGCGCGGACAAATCGACCCTCTTCCTTGAAACGGTAGACATTGGGTGCAACGGGCGTCAGCTCTGCGCCGTCGAGTAGGTAGACGTCGGTCCCGTCGTAGCGAGGGAGCCCCTTCTCGGTCCGGACCGAAATAGTGGAGAAACCCAGACTCCATCCAATGCCTACGGCACCATTCCCAAAGCCGCTGTCGTAGGTCAGCCCCAATCCGGGAGTGACACCCGCAGTCCCCGGAGGGAGGCGAAACGTCAGGCGCTCTCGGGCGCTCCCGGTATTGAGGTTTGGGGTGAATGACTCCCCCATGCCCTCGATGCTCCCGGGGCCACTCGGTACCGAGATGGCCGTAGGGCGAGCGCCAGACTTGTCCGCCCCGAATGCTTGCGGAGAGACGAGTGTAGCGAGTGCTACGAGGCAGAGGAAAGCGTTGGGGGCGAGGTGGCTACCAGCGCTCGGGCAAGTGCGCATGGCCCCTCCTAGGGACGCGCGTGAAGAAACTGTAGAAGGTCGGAGTCTGGATCCCCGCATTCCCTCAAAGTAGATTGCAGGCACCCCCACTACCTCACTGGACCGAGTAGTACTGGTACTCCAAAGTAATCTCTATGTCGTCCATGTGACTGATATCGAGCGACTTGTTCAAGGGAGTGCCGGTGGTTTGATCGATGACGAGTTCCCACGGCCCGGCAAGTACCGCGCGCTCTGTCAATACGACGTCCTTGTAGGTCTCGACGTAATGATTTGGCGCATTGATGCTCGCTTGAGGAATGGCCAACCTCCTGGACTCAACGCCTGCCGCGCCGCCGGACCCTCCTCCCGCCCCCAAATTATAGGCGATCAATTCGCCACCGGATTTGCGCGCGCGGAGGTAGCTCGTTCCTCCGTGCGTCAATTTTACCTGCGCCGTGCTCACGTCCGCTCCAAAGCCGTCTCCGATAAGATTTACCCACACGCCCTTGATGCGAGCGGCTCCTTCTGCGGTGTTCGCGACCGGACTGCCGGGGGTGGCTGTCATGAACCGTACGTGAAAATTGCCGTCGGTATCGCGACTGACTGGCGAGGCTACGAATTGCCGAAATTGTTCGGCGGTTGCGAGCGTTTGACCGGATACTGCGTCCGTAGCGCTCGTCGTTTGCCCGAGCAAATCCCTGCGCAACGAAACTGTTATTCGGTTCCTGCCGGCGGTCCCGGAGTTCGCGTTCAGTTGGGCCAGTTTATCGAAGGCGGTGGACAAGTCAGCGGGGGAACGCGCGGTTCGAATTTCACCCTCAACTGCCAATGACTGGTTTAGCTTGTACGAAAGGGCCCGCGCGGCAAACCAACCGATTCTCACCGCCGACTCGCCGTCGCGCAACGCCCTGAGACCGCTCTGATTCGCGAAGAGCCGGTACGAAAGCGTCCTGCTTACTTTACGGCCAGCAAGAGCATTGGCAGCATTTCTGGAATCCAAAAGGCGCTCAGCTCTCGATGTGAGCGCTATCGCCTGACCTTGCGCCTGGGCAAGATTCAGCGCCGCCTGCTCGAGAGCAAGCCTTAAGGTTATCAACTGCAACAGCTTTGTCTTGATGGCGGCAGCCGAATCGATGCCGATGCTCAAGCCTTGGGTCAGCACAATATCTGATTCCGTCGTGGCCTGAAGCAATCCCTTGGTGAGCTCAAGTCCGGCCTTGAGCTGGTTCGCTATGAAGTTCACCACTCCTGTCGCAGTCGCGGCGCCAACCGCAATGGCGCAACCCCACGGGGTGGCGCAAGAGCCAAGTCCGCCAAGAACGTCAGTTGCCAATTGCTGGCCGGCGCTTATCTGGTTAATAGCGAAATCTATAAGGGTATTCCGCTGACCGCTCGAAAAGCGAATCTGCGCCACCGCCGTGGTCACGCCGGCCTGTTGGGCGGCTCTTTGTTGTTCAATCTCTACCTCGCTGTAAATGTTCGCCATGGCAGCGCGAGCGGCCTCTACTCCCGCAGCCGCTGAATCAATTGCAAGCAGGGCTTGCGCAAGTTGGCTCGCGTTGGCTTTTTTGTAATCAATTCCGCATTGCGTTTGCAGATTTTCGATGCCTCTGCCACCACAAATGTCGGAGAGCTGACTGTCATATTGGTCCTTCACTTGAAGGAGCGCCGCCTCGGCGTCCTCCTGCTTCGATTCGAACGCGCGCTGCGTATCTTGCGCCGCGCGGAAGCTAGCGTTCCATGTACTGTTTTGCGCTATCGCAAGGCTCAGGATTTGAATAAAATTGTCGCTGGACGCTTGGCCGTTGTCGTCTAAGTAGTAGAATGGCACATAGGAATCACGCACTCCAAACTCATTGAATCCACTTTGGAGGCGAAGATAGTCATCGTCGAGGTCCTGCCATGCTTGGCGCAACTCCCCTAAGTCATTTTTCCAAGGGAGCGTGCCAGTCCAGAGAGGGGGAGCCACCTTGGAAGTGAGCGTTCCGATAGACGCTGCGGCGATGTAGGCAGCAGCAAGTCCGCTTTTCACGATTTCGAGTCCGTCTTGGGTCGCCGAGGCTCTCGTCACATAGAGTGCCCGCTGATGTGTCGCGGTCATGTAACCCTTCAGGACCTGAGCAGTCCTGCGCACTGCTTCCCCGTCCGCGCGCACCTCCGCAGTTGGTGCATCAAACCCTCCACCGGCCGTGGGAGCTGCAAGGCTGTTGACATTTAGGCTTTGAAGCACAGTGAAGACTGAGGGGTCGAGAAGCGCGAGCGGCTGCCCGCTGGCGGTATAGAGGCCGCCAAGGAACTGGTCCGCTGCGTCTTTAAAATACTCTGCGAGCCTCCCGAAGCCAATATCTGACGAATAGATCTCGTCGGAAGCTCTCGCCATGTACGCATTCCCCAGGTAGAGGGCCGCATCCGCCGTAACTTCGACCGTGCTCAGGAACTGCGCGCCAAGCGAAGGGGCACCACCGGCCAGAATGCCACGCGCTAGCCAAAACTGGCTACACTCAAGCATCTTAGCATCGTACGCCGTGTATTTTGTGTCATCCCTCGCGTGGCTGTCCGCACTTGCATAGGGGTTTCCACTTAGCTCTGACCTAGCGAAATCATAATACAGCCTCCGCGCTAGGGCCGGATTATGGGATCCGGCAAGCTGTCCATCCTCGGTTTTGCTAAAATAGCCAATCGCCGAAACGCGAAAGTAATCTGCCACCAACCCGAAGCTCTGCCCCGTATCCTGAGAACAACTGCCGTAGTAGGTGCTCGCGCCTACGGGGACTGAGCAAGTCTGACCACACTTCGCTAGGTCTCCAGAAAACGTAATGATTGGCATTGCGGCTCTAATCCCTCCAACTGTTGATGCGTTGGATGGAATATCCGCGTACACATTCGGTACGGGCGAGGCGCTGCCGCCGTAGTATTGTGGCTTGAGGCTGTCCGAGGCGGCGGCCACCCTCTTCATGGTGAATGTCCCGCGAACGACCACCCCCGCATCCGCGAGCAATCCTCCGATGGTTTCTTGCCAGGTTCCTTGAATCTGCGCCGAAGCTGTCCGCGTACCAGTCAGCGCAATATCTCTCCGAAGCCTTGCTGGCACCGCGGGGTTCAGCAGCGAAGCTTGAGGTGCCGCAAACCCGAATGCCAGCGACACTTCCACTCCGCCGTCACCGTTGGCGGCCTGGGTACCCCCGGTCACCGCGACATCTGCCGACCAAATGGGACTCTCGCTGCCTTTGACGACCCCTGAGAGAGTGCCATCGCGAGCTTCTCGAATCGAGATCGTTGCGGCAAAGCTAGACAGGGGTACGGGAGAGTCCACGGCGAAGGAGCCCACCCAGGTTCCGTCAAGGGCAGTTGCCACGTTGACCGGTATCCGAAGAGGACCAGCCGTCGTATTGATTGCGAGAAAGGGAGTTACGTCGGCGGCGAGCAAGGCTTGCCTGTCGATTGAGACACTCACTGTGCTTGGCTGGCTTGCAACCACCCCCGTCGATGGCGTGACGCGAACGCCGCCGTCATCTCCGCCTCCCGCCACGAGCACTCGGAAGTCATAGCTGGTACCGGGGGCCGAATTGAGCAGGTCGAACGACGCCTTGTTGACTCCCAAGGGAAAATCAAGCGCACGCACGGATGCGTCGGGCATGGCGGACGAAGCGTAAGCGACGACGGGCGGTTGGCCCAATGCCTCTTGCGCCACGCAGCGGCCTCTCGATGTGCACGCGTTGCTGGCGGTGCAGTCGGCATCCTTCACGCAATCGTGCGCACAGGCTCCCAGGC
>JBGSMZ010000022.1:0-4732 GCA_041739845.1 Myxococcaceae bacterium | reverse complement strand
CGCCCACCGCGCAGCACGCCACCCGTCAAGCAACGACGGCGGCGGAAAACATCGTGGCCCGCCTGCAGGGACGGCCACTGAAGACGTTCGCGTTTAAGGGGTTGGGCAAGATGGGATCGCTCGGCCATCGGAGTGCGGTGGCGGAGATTTTCGGCATTCCAATCTCTGGGTTTGTGGCGTGGTTTCTCTGGAGGACGATTTATTTGATGAAGGTCCCGGGCTGGGGCAGACGCGTGAAGATTGCAGCCTCCTGGACACTCGACCTCTTCCTTCCGGCAGAGATCGTACAACTGCGCCTGGGGAGTTCCGTCGGGGTTACCCAGGAGCACTTCGAGCCGGGGCAAGAGATTTTTCAGGAGGGAGACGTAGGCGACCGGATCTATATTGTCCTCAGCGGGAAGGCTGACGTACTTCGCGGTAGCGTGAAAATCGCGGGCCTGGTGCGAGGCGAGTATTTTGGCGAGATGGCGCTCCTCCACATGGCGACGCGCAACGCAACAGTACGCTGCGTGGAACCGATGGATGTGCTCGCTCTGCCCAAACGCGAATTTAGCGTCCTTTCAGCAAACCTCCCCGAGCTGCGCCGGAGCTTTGAGACCAAGAGCGAAGAGCGCGAGGTCTCCGGTGGGGAGATCGACGCAAGCGTCAGACGCGTGGAGGGTGCTTGAGCAACTTCCGTTGCAGCGAGCGCCGGTGAATGCCCAATCGCCGCGCCGCTTCTGAGATGTTGCCGTCGGAGTCGCCGAGCACGCGATTGATATGCTCCCATTCTGCCCGGGCAAGCGAGGGTGCGCGGTAGGCGGAGGACACCGAGAGGGGCTCCGCTTCTCCCCTGTTGAACGCGGCGATTATTTCATCGGCGTCGGCAGGCTTCGGCAGGTAGTTGGCAGCGCCGAGCTTCACCGCCTCGACCGCGGTGGCGATGCTGCCATACCCGGTCAACACGACGATGCGGGTGTTCTCGTCGAGCGCCCTGAGTTCTTTGACCAGTTCGAGCCCGCTCGGGCCTGGCATGCGCAGGTCAACCACCGCCAGCTCAGGCGATTCTTCCCGAGCCTGGGCAAGGGCCTCTCCTGCGTTGGCAGCGGTCCGAACGTCGTAACCCCGCCCAGAGAATGCCCTCGCCAGCCGCTCTCGAAGTACGTCGTCATCGTCGACCACCAACATCGAAGGAGCGATTTCTGTGCGAGACACGTCGGACACGCTACGCATTGGATGGCGAAGCAGGGGCGCGGCGGATAGCTGCCGGAGGAAGAAGCAACATCGCCACCGTTCCTTCGCCTACGCGCGAGGAGATTTCAAGCCCGCCTCCGAGCTGCGTCATGATTCCCCGCGCCAGGTAGAGTCCCAGGCCAAGTCCCTCGCCAGGGGCCTTGGTCGTGAAGAAAGGCTCACCGGCACGCGCCAGTACCTCCGGCGACATTCCTGCGCCCGTGTCTTGGACTTCGAGCCGTTCACCGATGAGTCGTACCTGCACCGCAGCAGGCGAGGCCTGGAGTGCGTTTTTGAGCAGGCTTCGCAGCGCCATCGCCAACGCTCGAGGTGGCCCCAGAACTTCCTCTCCCGAATTCACGGAAACCTGCAGCCGGTCATGGCCCGGCAAGCCCTCGGCGGCCGCAGAAATCCAAGCGTCAGGAGTTCGCGCGACAGGGATTTCGCCGACCCCCGCACCGACATCGATTGCCATTTGATTCAAGATTTGACGGCAGCGCTCGACCTGCTCGCGGACAAGCCGCACGTCAGCCAGTTCATCGGCCGCGAGGTCGCGCAGCGCAAGCTCTCTGGCGATGACCGCGATAGTAGCCAGGGGAGTCGAAAGCTCGTGCGCGGCCCCCGCGGCCAGAGTGGCGAGGGAGGTCAGGTGAACGTGGCGGGCAGCCAATTGCCGCGCAGCAGTGAGCGCGCCGGTGACGCGGTGAACGAAGTAGACGATGAAGCCCGCAGCGACGCCGAATCCAACCCACATCCCCTGTAGGTGGCGCGCCATGTGTCCAGCATGGCCCGCCTCGGGAGAGACGAAGAAGAGCGCACCGAACGCCGCCAGCGCTGTGACGGAGAGCGCCCAACTCCAGCGCGGTCGAAGGACGACTGCGGCGAGCGCGATGTAGACGAGGTAGAGAAAGCTGAAGGGGTTGGTCGGCCCACCCGTGAGAAACAGCAGCACGGAGAAGAGGAGCACATCGAGGAACATCAGCGCCGGAAGTGCCGGACCGGCGAGCTGGGCCCGGCGTGGGAGCCATCGACTCGCTGCGGCGTTTGTCGTGAGCTGCACTGCCCAAAGCACCATGACCGGCACCCAAGGCACATCGACCCCGAATGCGACGGCCACTGCGCCAACGAGCAACAACTGGACGCCCACCGCTCCCCAGCGCAAGCGGAGAAGCCAGCGAAGATTGCTCATCTGGGGAGCCTCCGGGAGCGTCACATCTGTGCGCCTACTCTCTTCGCGCTTTTGGTGTCCAGCGACCATGGGTGGCGACGGTCATTGTGAGGCGATTTCGCGCGCTTTCAAATCGACGCCACTCCGCGCTCAACGGTTGCGATACGAAAACACCAGGCAGTAGAGTTGAATCGAAGGCAAAGGGGCTCAAACCCCCGCCCACCAAATGAGGGGAGCTTCAGTGTCACGCGAGACGCACGCAAAGGCCATTATGGCTCCAGATACCAAGAAAAACGATACAACGCTCGACAAGAAAGCGCGCGCGAAGAAGTTGGTTTCGACCAAAGAGGTAACGGCTCAAGATCCAACTGGCTCCTTCGGCACGATGCAGGAAAGGACGGAGAAAATAAGTTTCGCGTTCTTGCGTTAAAAAAGAAGCTCAAGATTGAAACTATCGGTCAAGAGAAGGGAGCTGCTTTCAAACAATACAATCAATACGCCGATGACTCGAGCAAACTGACTAAACCAAAGCGGACCAAACGCCCTGATTTCCGTATCGAGGATACGCACTTCTGCGTCGAGGTGAAGACATTCTCCCTCAGATCGGACGCCGTAGGTGGGTGCTACTTTTTCCCATACAAAGAGTTGGCCGGGCTGTGCAGGTTTCAAAACCAGAGACGCGAATCGTGGCAGAACCGGGACTACTCGCTCGTGGTTGCGGTCTTCAGGAAAAGAGGAGGAGAGGCCCAGAGTGATACGCTGAAAATGTTTGAACTTAGCAGGCTATTCTCTATCGCAAAAGTCGGTGGAGGTTTGCGCGTAAACGAAAGGTATAAGAAGGATATCGCGTACAGAGAGCTGCCGCCGCGCGACAAGCAGGTTTTGCGTGGATATTGTGTTCCGGTCGACCTCATGGAGTTCACCTTCGAGAATTTCAAAGATTACTCGGCGCGAAGCTAATCCTGCTCTGCCCGGTTGCGTCAATCCAGCTTGCCTCAAGACGCGACTCGTGCGGAAGTGGACGCACTTGCGTTCAAATAGACCTGAGAAACGCCGTAGTTGACGCGAACTCCCCTGTCGCGCGCTCGTTGCGAATAGCTAACTCTCCACGAAACCGGGGTGGATCCAGATCTCTCACCCGACCAGATTCAAGACCCTTCGCGGAGGGGTTCCTCAGCCTTTCAATACCTGAGTAGTGCTGCGGACATTTGTGAGCGCCCCACAGGAAGCTACTGCCACCACTGCGCCTATTGATATTCTGTTCACAGACATACTCGCTCCCTCAGTTGTTCACGGGAAACGTCCAGATAGCGTCACCATGGCGCCACCAGGAATTGGCCCGGCCGAAAGAACGGGCATCTTGGGCGGAGCCAGAATACACAGAATCGCTCCTGCGGCGGCGACTGCGCCGCCGCCTGCGAGCAGACCTATTCCAATCGCTTGTTGCGTCTTTGCTCCACGATTGTCGGTCGTGCCATAAGCTGGCGTTCCGCCTGCTAAGGACTTAGGGGCCGTCGCGAACAAGACCGCACCAGCGACTATGGCGGCCCCACCGACGCCGACGCCGACTGGCCCCAAAACCCTGAACACCTGGGGGCGACCTGATGCGTTTTGCGCGCTCCGCGCCGCTGGCGGAGGTGCCTCCACCGTTGGCAGCGGGCGCAGCTCGGCCAACGGCACTTTCGCTACCTCGCGCACTGGCTGCTCTACCGCCCGAACGCTCGGGAGGTGCGCGGTGTCGAGCCTTTGCAAGAGAGTTCGCGTCAACGATGCAACCTGTATTGGCATCGCCGTATTGTTGACCGCTGCTTTGGCCACGCCGGAAGCAATTGCCTTCCCATCGTCCCGAACGATGCGTCCGCTCAGGACGAGGGTACCGTCAGGAGCCAGCTCCAGTGCCGCGAACATCGCGTAAATAGCTTTCGCTTTGGTTGCCACCTCGGCGAGCGCGGCATCCGAGCTGCGGAAGTCTTTTTGCGTCGCTTTGCTTTCGGCGGCTAGCGTCTCGGTCCGACTCAGCACCGCCGCTCCAGATTCCGCATCTACGGCGCGAAAGAACGCTTTTTTGCTCTCCGTGTTCGTCCTCATCAACGTTGGATGCTCATCCACATCGAGCGGGAGCACCGCGAGCGAAGCGCGGTCGGACTGCGCGCTCGCAACGGCAGAAGCCAGGAGCATTGCCCTCAATACGCATCGCGACGGATGGATGAAGTAGTTCATATTGATTGGCCAATTAGTAAGTCAGAACTACGATTCCGCTGCCGCCGTTCCCGCCGGGTTGAGCCACCAGCGGGCTGGCGTTCGGAAACCCACCCCCCCCACCGCCCCCACCACCAGTATTAGCAGCGGCGC
>JBGSMZ010000001.1:0-7814 GCA_041739845.1 Myxococcaceae bacterium | reverse complement strand
AGGAACTCGCAGATAGCAATTGACCTTCCGCGCTCCGGAGCGAGTTCTCGCCAGCCATGACCGATACCAAAGGAACGAATTTCGTCATCACTGGATCGCCCGATCCAATAACCTTGAGCGCCTTCATCCTTGGGCTTGCATCCGCGACGCTGGTGCACTTGGGCGGAGCGCCGGACCCTGAAACAAAAACTCTCGGTACTGACTTGGCGGCGGCGCGCCAATCCATCGACCTTCTCGAACTCCTCGCGACGAAGACCCGCGGAAACCTTTCGACGGAAGAAGAGGGGCTTTTCTTTGCGGTCCTTGCGGATCTCCGCCTGCGCTACGTGGAAAAGCGCAATGCCGCGCAGTAACCCCAAGGTCTAGCTGAATTGAGCGGTTCCCCTAGGGGTCCTGGCGTCGAGCGCGCCAGTGACGACCTCGCTCAACGGATGACAACCAGGGATTGGCATCGGCGACGCTCCCACGTTGCCGTACTGAAAAGAACGCTTACACTGCGTGCATGACGCTCGATCAATTTACGCTCAAAGCGCAGGAGGCAATTGGCGACGCACAGCGCCTGGCGTCCGCTGCCGGCAACACCTCTGTGGAACCGCTTCATCTCCTCAAGGCACTGCTGGCGCAAGCGGACGGCGTCACAACGCCGATGCTGCAGAAAATCGGGGCCGATATTCGCCTCCTGACGTCCCGCGTGGACGACGCACTGAAGCGCCTCCCCACCGCACGCGGAAGCGGAAGCTCGACAAATCTCTCAAACGCGCTGATCGCATGTCTCGATCGTGCCGTCGAGGAATCGAAAGCAGCCAAGGACTCCTACACGAGCTCAGAACATCTGCTCCTCGCACTCACCCAAGACAAGGGGAGTTCCGATGAAATCCTTCGCGCGACGGGTGTCACCAAGGATCGCGTCTCCGCAGCCATCAAAGACCTGCGCAAGAACACCAGTGTCTCGAGTCAAGATCCGGAAGGAAGCTACCGCGCGCTGGAGAAGTACGGGCGTGACCTCACCGAGCAAGCGCGCGCAGGCAAGCTCGACCCAGTCATCGGACGGGACGAAGAGATTCGAAGAGCGATCCAAGTGCTCTCGCGACGGACAAAAAACAACCCTGTCCTCATCGGCGAACCCGGGGTCGGCAAGACTGCAATTGTTGAAGGATTGGCGCAGAGAATTATCGACGGAGACGTCCCGGAGGGACTGAAGCGGAGGCGCATCGTGGCGCTCGATATGGGCGCGTTGGTAGCGGGGACCAAATTTCGTGGCGAGTTCGAGGAACGCCTCAAGGCCCTGCTCAAGGAAGTCGTGGCTGCTGAGGGCGAAGTCATCTTGTTCATCGATGAAATGCACACCCTCGTTGGCGCCGGCAAAGCAGAAGGTTCCATGGATGCGGGGAACATGCTCAAGCCAGCTCTCGCCCGCGGGGAATTGCATTGCATCGGAGCCACCACTACCGACGAATACCGCAAGCACATCGAGAAGGACCCTGCGCTGGAACGGCGCTTCCAGCCCGTTCCCGTTCATGAGCCAACCGTTGAAGACACCATTTCGATCCTCCGGGGACTCAAAGAACGCTACGAGAATCACCATGGCGTACGCATCCAAGACAGCGCCATCGTCGCCGCTGCAACGCTTTCCCATCGCTACATTGCGGATCGCTTCCTTCCGGACAAAGCAATCGATCTGGTCGACGAGGCGGCGTCGCGGCTGCGCATCGAAATCGATTCGATGCCCACGGAGATCGACGACGTCAAGCGTCGCATCATGCAACTGCAAATTGAACGCGAGGGACTCAAGAAGGAACCAGCGGACTACGCGCGCGATCGGATGACCGCTATTGAAAGTGAACTGGCGAATCTCGGCGAACAGCTCACCGGCATGCTGGCCCATTGGCATGCGGAGAAGAAGGCCATCGCCTCGATTCGGGAAGTGAAACAGAACATTGAAGCGAACCGAACGGAGCAAACGATCGCGGAGCGCCAGGGCGACCTCAATAGAGCCGCAGAACTCAAATTTGGAAGCCTTCCTACCTTTGAAAAGAACCTCGACTCGCTTCAAGCGGAGTTGAAGGAGCTCCAGCGCGACCAACGATTTCTCAAAGAGGAGGTAGACGCGGAAGACATCGCTGAAGTTGTCACCAAATGGACCGGAATCCCGGTGACACGACTCCTCGAGTCCGAAGTTCAGAAACTTGTGAAGATGGAAGAAAGGCTGGCGCAACGCGTCGTCGGGCAAGGGCGAGCGGTCAGCGCCGTTGCCGCCGCCGTTCGTCGATCGCGAAGCGGACTGCAAGATCCCAATCGGCCGATCGGGAGCTTCATTTTTCTGGGCCCCACGGGTGTCGGAAAGACCGAAACGGCCAAGGCGCTCGCAGAGTTTCTCTACGACTCCGAAGAGGCCGTCGTTCGGATCGACATGTCTGAGTACATGGAAAAGCACTCCGTCGCGCGGTTGATCGGCGCTCCCCCAGGCTATGTGGGCTACGACGAGGGAGGGCAACTCACGGAGGCCGTTCGAAGGCGTCCATACGCGGTGGTCCTTTTTGATGAAATCGAGAAGGCGAACAAGGACGTCTTCAACGTTCTCCTGCAAATTCTCGACGAGGGGCGCCTCACCGATGGGCGGGGCCGCACCGTCGACTTCCGCAACAGCGTGCTCATCATGACGTCGAATATCGGAGCTGAGATCATTCAGAATGGCATCACTGAGAAGGGCGTTCTCGGCGTTGGGGTTCGCGCTCGCGTCATGGAGGAGCTTCGGGGTCCGTTTCTTCCGGAGTTCCTCAATCGGGTCGATGAGATCGTCCTCTTCGACCCTCTCCAGCGTTCGGATATGGCCAAGATCGTGGACATTCAGCTTCGGAGATTGCAAGTGCTCACGCGCGCCCAGAAGATTGAGCTGACCCTCACCGATGCTGGACGAACGGCGCTTGCGAACGAAGGCTATGACCCCCAGTACGGTGCTCGGCCGCTGAAGCGCGCGATTCAACGGGAGGTTCAGGATCCGCTGGCCCTCAAGATTCTCACCGGCGCGTGTGGTCCTGGCGACGCAATCCAAATTGATGCCAAGGGTGATGTGGTGACCCTCGAGAAGCTCGTTTCAACTCCAGAAGCTCCATAGCCACTTGGCGAGTTCGCTTTTCGATCCTGCATGCTCAGCGCGAACACCATTCGCGCCGAGCAACAGAACCGCATTCTCTTCGGACGCGAACCCGGTACCAGGAATGCCCACGCGATTTGCGACGATCCAGTCGAGGCGTTTTCGTTCCAGTTTGGTACGGGCGTTGCGTTCGAGGTCGTCCGTTTCCGCCGCAAACCCAATCACCGTTACTTGCCGGTTCGACTTCCGTACGATTTCAGAGACGGTTGCCAGAATATCGGGATTGGGAACAAGCCCAATCGAGGCCTCCTGCGCATCCTTTTTCACCTTTGCTACGGAAGTCGATTGGGGACGAAAGTCACTCACCGCAGCAGTCGCGATGACATAGTCTGCGATCAGTGCGCGGGAGGTGGCTGCGGCGCACATCTCGACTGCGGTGCTGACTCCTACGACTTCGACCCCTGCTGGTGGAGCGACCTCCGTCGGTCCCAAAATCAAGCAGACGTGCGCTCCTCTTCGCTGTGCTTCCGCAGCGATTGCAATTCCCATTCGCCCAGTCGCCGGGCTTGAAATGTAGCGGACTGGGTCGAGCGCTTCCCGCGTTGGCCCGGCGGTCACCATCACGTACTTCCCGCGCAATGGCTCTGGGCCTCGTGCACTTCCCACCGCTGTTGCGATCTCGGCGACCTCCGCGAGCCGACCCAATCCGACGTCCCCATCTGCGAGCAGCCCAAAGTTCGGCCCGACAAAAACCATGTCCGCTCTCCTGCGAAGGGCGGCGATATTTTCCTTGGTGGCCGGGCTCTCCCACATCGCGGTGTTCATCGCTGGGGCGAGTACAATGGGCCCAGGAAAGGCCAGAATCGAGGCCGTCACCACCGAATCGGCCATGCCGGCGCGAATTTTCGCAATCAAGTCAGCGGTTGCGGGAGCCACGACGAAGGTATCTGCCCACCGCGCGAGGTCCAGATGACCATAGGGCCCATCACCGCTCGGCTTGAGGAATCCTTCGAGAACCGGATGGCCCGTGAGTCCTTCCAGTGTGAGGGGAGTCACAAATCGTGTCGCCGCCTCAGTCATTGCTACGCGGACGAGTGCTCCGCGGCGACCGAGCTCGCGGGCCAACTCACACGCCCGATACGCGGCGATCCCACCGCCTACGTGCAAGGCTACGCGGCGACCAGTAAGTTCCTGCGCCACCCTATTGTCAGCCATCGTTGTCCGACCATTTGCCTTCGAGAGACTGAATTTCTTGCTTCGCAAAGGACAGCTCGTCGCTGGTGGTATGAAGGCGTTCGCTCAGGACATTCACGAAGTTCCAAAGGAGCTTTATCGACAAGACCCTGTCCTCTTTCATCAGTTCAACCAGGTCTGGGCGATTGATCACCATCATCCTACAGGGTTCCAGCGCGCGCACTGTCGCCGAGCGCGGAAGGTCATTGATCAAGCCCATTTCTCCAAAGTGCCCTCCGGAATCTAGGCGCGCGATTTCCACCCCTTTCGTTTCCACGCACACCCTCCCCTGGATCACCACGAACATCGCATCTCCAGGGGATTCCTCGACGACAATCTTGGCACCAGATTCGTAGTTTCTGGTCGAGGTTGTGGCGAGCACCGCCAATTGCTCCTTCGACGACAAGTATCGAAAGAGCGGTACGTGTTGCAGTGCCGCCATACGAGAATTGGCGTCGGCAGTCTCAGCGACTGCTTCTGGGTGTTCGGAGGAATAATCGATGACGATCGCTGTGATGTTGTCTTGGCCACCGCGCTCGTTCGCCAAACTAATCAGGCGGCCCGGGAGTTCTGAAAGAACACGGGAACTTAACAGCGAGGCGATTTCGGAATCGGTAATGTACGCGTGCAGTCCGTCGCTACAGAGCAGGTAGCGGTCCCCAGGAACGAGGTCGACGTTGAGCGTATCCACTTGCACTGTTTGCTGGATGCCAACAGCTCGAGTCACGACGTTCCGATACCTGCTCGCGGCAGCCTGCTCAGCGGTGATGGCACCTGCCTTGAGCTGTGCCCCGACGACTGAGTGGTCCTCCGTGAGCCTATGGGATTGCCCGTTTCTTACCAGGTAGACGCGACTGTCTCCCACATGGCCAACGACGGCTTTGGTTCCATGCGCCACCATGCAAACGACGGTGGTCCCCATCCCCGCCATGTGCGGCTTCGCCTGCGCTGCATTGTAGATTTCAGCGCAAGCGCGCTGCACCGCTCCCTCGATCACAGCGGCTGCCGATGCGCGTCCGAGCTGGCTCGAAGTCCTGTCGAGATCGGCAAAGACTTTGCGGTGGGCCTCGATTTCGACGGAGACAGTTTCGATGGCAAGCTTGCTTGCAAGCGCCCCTCCCGCGTGGCCGCCCATCCCATCGGCCACGACAAAGATTCCCAATCCAGCATCTGCGAAGAAGGCGTCCTCATTGTGCGCGCGGACACGCCCCACATCCGTGGCTCCATAGGCATCTAGCGTCGGCAAGACTCCTCCAAATCAAACATCAGCTTGGTCTCGCTAGGCGAGCGCGATAATCTCTTCCGCATCATCTTCAGAGATGGCTTCGCCTTCGACTCGGTAATCGCCTCCAAGCCAACGACCGAGGTCGATGAGCTTGCAGCGCTCGCTGCAAAAGGGAAAAGCCTGCTTCGTCTCGAACAGCCGCGAGCAGGTTGGGCATTTCGTGCGTTGCGTCATGAGATCTGAACCTTTTCATGTAGCACAGAATTGCTACCAATACCTTGAAGCTTTCGGGGCGCGGACGGTTGTGCTAGGGGGCGACTCCTTGCCGACGTAGCTCAGGTGGTAGAGCAACTGATTCGTAATCAGTAGGTCGCCGGTTCAAATCCGGCCGTCGGCTCTCCCGTGCCCCGACGGCCGCGTTCAACGGGCAAAGGCGCATGGGACGCGGATGGCGAAACGCAGCACCTTGAAAGGCTACCGATGAACGAGCAGACGTTTATGCGGCCGGGAGAACCAAGTCCTCGGAAGACTATTTACACCGAGGCAATGGAGATCTTCGAGCGGGCAGCCGATGTCATGGGGCTCGATCCGCGCGTCCGTCTCGAACTCCAAGAGCCCAATTACGAGCATATTTTCTACGTCACCACGCTCCTCAAGGACCGTCTCGTCCCTCTCGAACCATCCTTGTCAAAGGACTTCGCCGATCTGCCTATCACGAAGATTCGCGATCCCGGTGCGATGGAGCGCTTGGCCGACGGGAAAATCATTCTTTACGGTCGCGCGCTCCTCGGGTCTGACGTCACTATCCGCAGCGGAAATCTACGCTTCGAGGATGGCAAAATCTACGAGCTCGTCCGCGGGAAAGACGAGAGCTTCAAGTGCTACCGGGTCCAGCACAACGCGGTGCGCGGCCCCTACAAGGGAGGCATTCGCTACCACCGGGAAGTAAGTCTCGACCTCTTCAAAGCACTCTCTGCGGAGATGACGTGGAAGACAGCCATCGTGGAGATTCCCTTCGGAGGCGCCAAAGGCGGAATTCAGATTGACCCTCGTCAATATGCGAAGGACGAGATCGCCGCGATTTCGCTCCGTTTCATGTACCGCCTCAAAGCTTTGATCGGTCCGAACATCGATATCCCTGCTCCCGATGTCGGAACGAACAGCGATATCATGGCGTTATTCTTGCGGCAATATTGCGACGGGGAGCTTGAAGCCCACAACCTTCGCTCGGTCGTCACCGGAAAGGATATCCGTATCGGCGGATCCGAAGGGCGCAACAAGGCCACCGGCCAGGGGGTTGCATTTACGATCGAAGACTACTTTGCGTCCAAAGGAGAAACGCTCAAAGGGAAGACCTTCATCGTCCAGGGATACGGAAACGTCGGCAGTTGGACTGCCATCATTCTTCAGTCGATGGGGGCTCGACTTCTTGCCGTCAATGACGTCGATGGGACTGTTTATAATCCCAACGGAATCGATGCGAATGCCTTGGCAGAGTATGTGTCGAGTCCAGGAAACCTCAAACGCTCCGTCGACGGCTTTGCCGGAGGGGAGAGCATCTCCAAATCAGATTTCTGGAAAGTGCAAGCTGACGTTGCGATTCCAGCGGCGCTCGGAGGTGAGATTGGTGCCGATATCGCCGCGTCGCTCAATGTCAAACTCGTCGCTGAAGGCGCGAACGGGCCGGTAACCCCAGACGCCGACAAGGTTCTTGCAGACCGCAACATCGACAGCATTCCGGACATCATTTGTAACGCCGGAGGGGTCACCGTCAGCTACTACGAATGGATTCAGAACCGGCGTATGGAGTCCTGGAGCGAGAAGGACATCGATGCGCGATTAGAGTTTGCCATCAAGCGCAATTACCGAGTGATTCGCGACATCGCGGAAAACGAGCGAAGGCGAAGCGACCTTCACGATAGCCGCGGCTACTTGGTTGGGAGGCGCCTCGACATCCGATGTGCGGCAACGGTGTTGGCTCTTAAGCGCATCGAAGCGCACTACCTCCTCGAAGGGTTTTCCCAGTAGCGCTTCACTAGTGCAGAACCCGGTCGCGATCACGCGCAAGGAATTCCCTCGCATCGGCTTCGTCCCAGCCGACGATCCGCAAGCCTATTCCCCGAAGACCGAGTCGTCCGTCTTCACGCGATCCCGCGTTGAGTGCGACTTGGTAGCGGACTTCGCAAAGTGCGGTCATTTCATCCCCATCCTCTCCGTGAAAGGTGACCCGGAGTCGACTGCCCAGTGCGACTGGATTTCCGG
>JBGSMZ010000164.1:0-7590 GCA_041739845.1 Myxococcaceae bacterium | reverse complement strand
ATGGAACCAGCGCTGTGAGGGCGCTGATCGCCGGCGGCGGCACGGGTGGCCATGTGTTTCCCGGAATCGCGCTCGCAGAGGAAATCGTCACTCGCAAAGCCGGCAATGAAGCGCTCTACGTCGGGACTTCCAAAGGCATCGAAGCCAAGCTTGTTCCCGAATACGGCTATCCGTTTCTACCGATCCTGGCGCGAGGCATCAAGGGCAAGGGGCTCGGCGCGCGCATTCTAGGAATACTTGCACTTCCCATTTCTTTGCTCTCCGCATTTCGGCTTCTCCGCGCGACGCGACCAGACGTGGCGATCGGTGTCGGCGGATACGCATCGGGCGCTTTGATACTGGCTGCGAGCCTCGCGCGAATACCGACAGGGATCCACGAGCAGAACGCGAGAGCAGGAATCACCAATCGCATTCTTTCTCGATTTGTCGATCGCATCTTTCTGAGCTTCGAATCGGCGGCATCGGCATTTCCACGGGACAGAAGCCTTGTCGTTGGAAATCCCATTCGAAAGAACTTGATGGAGAACCTCCTTCGGTCTCGCCCTCGAAAAGGCAAGTTCGGTGTGCTCGTCGTCGGGGGATCACAAGGCGCGCTCGGCCTCAACAAGAAGTTTGTGTCCGCGCTCGCGACACTTGCGCCTGCAAGCGAGGCGCTCTCCATCGTGCACCAAACCGGGCCACGGGACTTAGACTGGGTGCGGGCGGCCTACGCGGAGAGCGGCCTTCGCGCAGAAGTCCAAGCGTTCATCAGCGACATGGCGAGTGCCTACCATGATGCGGACTTGGTCGTTTGTCGTGCCGGCGCGACGACGCTCGCGGAGCTGACCGTTTGCAAAAAAGCGGCGATTCTCATCCCCTTTCCCTTGGCGACGGAAGACCACCAAACGCTCAATGCAAAGGCGCTCGTCGAAGCTGGTGCCGCGCTCATGTTCAAAGAAGACGAGCTGCGCCCAGAAGAACTTGGGGAAGCGATCCTTTCCCTGGTGTGCGATCCCCATCGCCGTGCGCGCATGGAGCGCGCCGCTGGTACCTTGAGCCGACCCGAGGCAGCCCGTGAAATTATCGATGAGATGCAGGCGCTGAGCGACTCCCGCTGGGGAGCGCAGGGGCGTCCTCGGAAGCATTCCCAAAGCAGCAAGATGACGAGCGCCCAGTGAAAGCTCCAGGACCGACAACCCTAGAGAGCCTCTACAAACGGCGGCACGCGGCGCGCGTTCACTTCGTAGGCATCGGAGGTATCGGTATGTCCGGCATCGCCGAGGTGCTGCTCAACCTCGGGTATCCGGTGAGCGGCTCAGACGTCGTCGTCTCGGAAGCGACGCGACACCTTGCAGCCTTGGGCGGAGTGATTTCCATCGGTCATCGCGCGGAGAGTCTGGGATCGGCAGAAGTCGTGGTCATTTCTTCGGCAGTGAAGCGCGACAACCCAGAAGTGCTGGCGGCGCGGCGCCGGAATATCCCGGTGATTCCACGCGCTGAAATGTTGGCCGAGCTGATGCGTCTTAAATACGCCATCGCCATCGCCGGGTCGCACGGCAAGACGACGACGACGTCGCTGCTGGCCGCCGTGCTCGCGCAGGCAGGGCTGGATCCGACGACCGTCGTCGGCGGAAAAATCAATGTCCTCGGCAGCAATGCGAGAGTGGGGAAATCCCACCTGATGGTGGCCGAAGCCGACGAGAGTGACGGAAGTTTTCTTCACTTGCTTCCGAGCATCGCGGTGGTGACCAACATCGACCCCGAGCACATGGACCACTACGGAACCATGGACAAACTCGCCGACGCATTTACGAATTTTTGCAATCGGGTTCCGTTTTACGGCCTCAATGTTCTCTGCATCGACAGCCCAAGCGTGCGCGCACTTCTGCCACGCATCGAGAAGCGCGCGGTTACCTACGGAACTTCGAGCGACGCCGACTATCGCCTCGAAAAGGTGGAGCTGGACCATTTCGCATTGCGCTTCTACGCGAGTCGTCGTGGTGAGCCCATCGGCGCGTTTCCGTTGAAGATGGTGGGCAAGCACAATGCCTTGAACGCATTGGCGACGATTGCTGTGGCGGATGAACTCGATGTCTCCATGGATGTGGCCCGCGCGGGGCTCGAATCCTTTGGCGGCGTCGACCGACGGTTCACGGTACGCGGCAGCGTAGGCGGCATCACCGTCGTTGACGACTACGGCCACCACCCATCAGAAATCCGCGCCACTCTGGAGGGTGCGCGCAAGGCGTTTGGGCAGCGAATCGTCGTCGCATTCCAGCCACATCGCTATTCCCGAACCCGGGACTTGTTCGAGGACTTCGTGGGCGCTTTTGATGACGCGGACCTCGTCTTTTTGACCTCCATTTACCCTGGGGGTGAGGCGCCCGTTCCGGGAGTATCCGCAGTCCACTTGGTCGACCGGTTGCGCGCCCGCAGCGACCGGCCTGTGCATTTCGCGGAAGCACAGGCTGACTTGGCCGTCGCGATGCTCCCGCACCTTCGCGCCGGCGACTTGGTGATTACTTTGGGTGCCGGCGACATCACCGGCACCGCTGCGGACTTGCTTCGCATTCTGAAGGCCTGAACGATGGAGTTGCTCTCTCGCTGCCAGCGACCGATCAAAGCCTTCCGCTGGCGGTCAGGAACTTGCGCTTTGGGTCATCCGCACCGACGATGGTCCTTGGAAAGCGACGGAATGCGGACATCTGCGAAAAATCGCCGACGCAGTGATGCGACACGTCGGTCGGAGACCACCTCTGCGGTCGCTGGAAATTGGCTCCGAAGGGTGCTCATTCCATTGGCGATTCTCGTCGGCTGCGCGGGGACCGCACTCGGAGTTCGCGAAGCGTACGCTTATGCGCTTGCTACCGAGCGGCTTGCGCTCTGGAACGTGCAGATTCATGGGATTGGGCGGACCTCGGAAGACGCGTTGATCCGCCTCGGCGGTCTTACGCTAGGAACAAACCTTTTGGCCCTCGACACCGAGTCCCTCGAGCGCGCGCTTGAATCCCACCCATGGGTTGCGCGTGCGACGGTGCGACGGGATTTTCCTCACCGCCTCGACATCGTTGTCACCGAGCGGGTTGCCGTTGCGCTGCTCTCTTTGGGCGAACTGTACATCGTGGATGCGTCCGGCGAGCCTTTCCAAAGACTGACTTCCGAGGAACGCATCGATGTGCCTTTGATTACCGGCATTGACCGAAAGCTGTTTGTGGACAAGCGAAGCGACTTCGCGGAGGCAATCCGCCCGGCGATCGCGCTCATTTTGGCCTACAACGCGTCCCCAGCTTCCCAAGACGCCCGTTTGAGCGAAGTGGTGGTCAGAGCCAATGGGCTTTCGGCGCTTACCGAGAAGGGCGAACAGATCGACTTTCAGCCCACGGGTTTTGCGAAGCCGCTTGAGAGGCTGGTAGCAGTACGACTCGCCCTCCGCACCCGCGGGCTCGTAGGGCAAGTCATCCGGCTCAACAACCGCGCGCGTGGCAATTGGGTCACCGTGACACCGGCGACACTTGGAACCAGGATTTCAATGCGGTGAGCCGCTCAATCACAGGGACTTTTTGGAGGTATGATGGCGAACAAGAGAGAAGGTGAGATTGTCGTAGGTCTCGACATTGGGACTACGAAAATCTGCGCGATCGTCGGCGAAATAACCGCCGAAGGGATCGACATCATTGGAATCGGGTCGACCTCCTCAAAGGGGCTGCGCAAAGGCGTTGTCGTGAACGTCGAAGCGACGGTTGCATCCATTCAAAAGGCCATCGACGAAGCGGAGGCGATGGCCGGCGTCGAGGTCAGCCACGTCTACACAGGCATCGCCGGAGGGCACATCCGAAGCTTCTCGAGCCGCGGCGTCGTCGCCCTCAAGGATCGAGAAGTGCGCGAGGCCGATATTGCGCGCGTCATCGAGCAAGCCAAGACGCTCAACATCCCTGTCGATCGAGAGGTCATTCATGTCCTCCCTCAGGAGTTCATCGTCGACGACCAACCAGGAATACGGGAACCGCTCGGGATGACCGGTGCACGCCTGGAGGCCAAAGTTCATATCGTCACCGGAGCCGTCGCCTCCGCGCAAAACATTGTCCGCTGCGCCAACCGCGCGGGGCTCAATGTCGCGGACATCGTTCTCCAGCCGCTCGCTTCGAGTGAGGCGGTGCTCACGGAAGATGAGAAAGAACTTGGCGTGTGCCTTGTGGATATCGGTGGCGGCACCACGGACATTGCAATCTTTGAAAACGGCGCCATCGCCCACTCGGCGGTCATTGCGCTCGGCGGAAACAATCTCACCAACGATTTGGCGGTTGGCTTGCGCACGCCCATGGAGCACGCCGAGACCATCAAGAGAAAGCATGGGGCTGCGCTTTCGAGCCTCATCGGGTTTGAAGAGACCGTAGAAGTTCCCTCCGTGGGTGGGCGCGAACCACGGACGATGAAACGGGCGCTGCTATGCGAAATCCTTGAGCCGCGCGTCGAAGAGATTTTCCAGCTCGTCAATCACGAGATTGAACGCAACGGATTCGCCGAGCTATTGACCTCCGGCGTCGTGATCACCGGAGGATCGACCTTGCTTCCAGGAATGACCGAACTCGCCGAAGAAATCATGGGGGTTCCGGTTCGCCGAGGCGCCCCGCGAGGTATTGGAGGCTTGGTTGATGTCGTCAAAAGTCCCGTCTATGCTACCGGCGTGGGGCTCGTCATCTATGGTGCCCAACACTTGGACAAAGGCCTGTTCCGAATTCGCGAGGAGAACGTCTTCTCCAAGGTCAAGCGAAGGATGGGGGAGTGGCTCCAGGAAGTCTTCTAAATGCCAAAAATTTGCAACGGCTCGCGGAGCGGAGATGCTGGCCGGAAATCGCCCCTGACGAAGGGCTAGAGGAGTGTCATGACCGAGTACGACAACACCAAACAGCCCGCGCGAATTCGCGTCGTCGGTGTCGGCGGTGCAGGTGGCAATGCAGTGAACACGATGATTGCTGCTGGCCTTCAACGGGTCGAGTTCATCGCGCTCAACACGGATCTGCAAGCACTCGAAGCCAATCGCGCGAGCGTGCGTATTCAGTTGGGAAGAGACCTCACCCGTGGCTTGGGCGCAGGGGCGAGACCTGAAATAGGTCGCCAAGCGGCGACGGAATCGCGGGAAGAAATTGCCGCTGCCCTCGCTGGATCAGACATGGTGTTCGTCACCGCCGGACTCGGTGGTGGTACCGGTACGGGTGCGGCACCGATCATCGCCGATGTGGCGAGGGAATTGGGCGCCCTCACCGTTGGCGTGGTGACCAAACCCTTTCACTTTGAGGGCAACAAGCGCCGCAAAGCCGCCGAACAAGGGCTTCAAGAACTTCGCGCCGCCGTCGATACACTCATCACGATCCCGAATCAGCGGCTGCTGACAATTCAGGCTGACGTTCCTCTCCTGGACGCCTTCAAGGTAGCTGACGGCGTTCTCCTCAATGCGGTCCAAGGCATTTCTGACCTCATCCAGTACCACGGGATCGTCAACGTCGACTTTGCAGATGTGAAGACCATCATGTCGGAGCAAGGGCTCGCTTTGATGGGCACCGGCAAAGCGAGCGGCGAAGGGCGCGCCAATGTGGCAATGCACCAAGCCATCAGCTCGCCACTGCTCGAGGATGTCACCATCGATGGCGCGCGGGGGCTGCTCATCAACATCACTGCGGGCCGGGACATCACGCTTCAAGAAGTCAACGAAGCGATCTGCATTGCCCAAGAGGCCGCCGATCCAGAAGCCAACATCATCTTTGGATCGCTCGTCGACGAATCCGCCCAAACCGAAGTGAAAATTACGGTGATTGCGACCGGCTTTGCGGCACCCTCAACTCGCCGCGCTTCTGTTGCATCCGATTTTGCGCTGCAGACGATTCCGCTCACCCGGCCCGCGGGAGCTCCGCCTCGGCCTCCTCCGCTTCCTGGAGCCAATGCGGAAGAGATCCCTTCGTTGGTTCCGCGTAGCGGGCGCACCATCACCGGAGAGCATCGGGTGCGAGCGGTGACGAGCCCGAGAGATGCCACGCTGCGTCCCGACGATGATCGCTACGACATCCCGGCCTTTCTCCGTCACCCGAAGCGGTGAAGGAGAAAGGCTTAGCGAAGGAGTCCGTGCCGCTACAGGGGCACGATTCGCAGGTTGTCGAAGTAGAGATCTGAGTTCCACGACGAGAACCCAAACCGATCGTGCCCCGGACCCACCAAGGGAAAGGGATCGGTGAACTCCATGAAGAGGGCCCCATCGATGGACCAGGAAAGGCGCCCTCCCTTTCGCTCGATGCGCCAATGGTAGCTCCGGCCAGGTTGCACAGGGTAGGGACTCGCCTCCACCCGCATCCGTTGTTCGGGTCGGAAGACCCCACTTTGGACGAGGTCCGAACTGCCCCGTTGGCGCGCCAACGTATAGAGCGATGCCAGCGACGCTCCGTGTTCATCGAGTCGAGCGATGACACTCAACTGGTTGTTCCAACCACCATGAATCAAGACGTAGCCGGACGCATGGTCCATTCCGTCACCAAAAATCTCGCACTTGATGTCGCCAGCCTGCGACGTGGATCGCACGTCGAACTCGACCGCAACATCGGCGGGAAGAGAAGCCCGTAGCCAAAGCGGATTGTTTTTCACGCCCGGAGACATGAGTTCTCCGCCGACGACGCGCCAGAGTCCCCCAGTCGTGTTGTAGTGCTTCGCGATAGTCGAGGGATCGGCAAAGTCGTCGCTGTCGGGAATCGACGTGACCGTGCTGACCGGTCGCCGCAAGACGTAATAGTGAAGGAACGGAATGTTGATGGCCACGACGAGGGCGCCCACCAGCCAGGCTGTCGCGCGACCGGCCTTCGCGGGAACTTTCCATCGCGAAGCCGGTTTTCCGGCGGGAACCGTGGGAACACGCTCTTTGGTCATTGGCCCTTTTGCCATCCGGGAGGCTGCTAGCAGAAGCGATTTGGCACGTCACGCATACGAACACCTTCGCCTTGCTCAAAAATCATAGAAGTGAATCGCAAAGGCGACGAGAAACGCGAGGACCCCCGCGACAGCCACCGCAAACAGGTAGGCGCGCGCGGGTGGGCGCGTCATTCGAAGTATCGCCCTCGCAACCGATTGCGGGTCTTGCGCCACCGCGGCTCCTGGAGCGGAAATAAGAGGGGCAAGGGCCAGCTCTGCAGCATCTTCATCCTTTTCACGCGCACCAGCCAGAACGGCAGTCGCCAGGCGGCGCGCTTCGACCACGTCTCCGCGGCCGAAGGCGCTGTGCGCCGCATTGAGAATGGAGCGCGCTGCCAAAGGCCGAGCCGCTGGGGAACTCTGGTGTTTGGCCTTAGCCACCCGAGCGCTCCATGGTCAATTCCTGCGTGGAGCCTATCGCGTGAAGCAGCCCGCCGCGCACACCTCCATGGCGGGTTTCTCCGACTATAGGTTTTCCCATTCCATTTGCTCCTTGGTCCCAATGTTGGGCATCGTTGCGAGCCAGGGGCCGCAGCTTAGGCCGCTTCTGCCTGGAAGGTAGCTACAAAAACCCTTGCATACTTCCAAGGCCATTCGCCGGCGGTCTCCTTGCGGGTGTGCGTGCCTTACGGCATAGAGACCATCCGTCACAGCGGCGCA
>JBGSMZ010000075.1:0-2319 GCA_041739845.1 Myxococcaceae bacterium | reverse complement strand
TACACGGTGCTCGGGGACGGCGTGAACCTCGCGTCGCGCCTCGAGAGCCTGTGCAAACAATACGGTGTCACCCGGATCGCGAGCGGCGCGGTCGAGCGAGAGGCCTGCGACACGTTCGCCTTTCGCAAGCTCGATCGGGTCGCGGTAAAGGGAAAGTCCCAAGTCGTGACGGTCTACGAGCTTTTGGGACCGGCGGATTGCGTTCGCGGAGAGGCCATCGGACCCTACGAGGAGGCGCTGGAACACTATTTCGGGCGACGGTTTGACGCTGCCGTAGGATTGCTCGCTCCCTTCGCGGATGTCGACCCCCCGTCGAAGGTGCTGCTCGAGCGCTGCCGCACCTACCTCGCTGAGCCGCCGGCGCCGGATTGGGACGGCTCGTGGATCGCCCGTTCGAAGTGAAACCGACCAGGCCGTCGCAACTTCGCATGCAGGGGCCAGGCTGCGCTGCGAAGGAAACGACTATTCCAGCAAGCTGCGCAGCATCCACGCGGTCTTCTCGTGCACCTGCATGCGCTCGGTGAGCATGTCGCATGTCGGCTGATCGCTCACGCTCTCGGCGACTTTGAAGATTTCGCGCGCCGTGCGCGCGACGGTCTCATTCCCCGCGACCAGCTTTGCGATCATCTCCTGCGCCTTCGGGACACCTTCCTCTTCCTTGATTGCCGAGAGCGCGGTGAACTGTTTGAACGTGCCTGGCGCCGGGAACCCGAGCGCGCGGATGCGCTCAGCGATTTGGTCCACGGCGAGCGCGAGTTCGTCGTATTGGGCCTCGAACATGACATGCAGCGTCTGGAACATCGGGCCGGTGACGTTCCAGTGGAAATTGTGGGTCTTCAGGTAGAGCGTGTAGGAGTCGGCGAGCACACGGGATAGTCCGGCCGCGACCTCCTGACGTTTGTTCGCTTCGATGCCGATGTCAATGTTCATGGCATCTTCCTTGTCAGGTTTTGGGTTCGCGCACCACGAGTCTATCCGCGGCAGCTGCGCATGGGCACGTCGGCGATCGCATGCGGCATGCGTTCTTGCGCGTGAACGAGGAATGACCGGCGCGTATCTGCTGGGAAACTTTAGAACGCTCGGGGAGCGAACCCTTTTCGCCCGGCGTGGCTCTCACAGTCATGGAAACTCTGAGGGGCACCATGCTGGCGAAGGAAAACCCATAATTGTACGCCGGCATGAATCCTGTTCACCCGCAAGCCAAGGAGCATGAGACCATGGACACGAAAGAATTCAACATGCCGCTGCTCGGGGATCCGTTCCCGAGCATGGACGTCCAGACCACGCACGGACCGATGTCTATCCCCAAAGACCTTAAGGGTTCTTGGTTCGTACTCTTCAGCCACCCGGGCGACTTTACGCCGGTGTGCACCACCGAGTTTGTCGCCTTCCAGCGCCGGATGGAGCAGTTCGACGCGCTCAAGACCAAGCTCATCGGTTTGAGCGTCGACCAAGTCTTCTCCCACATCAACTGGGTGAACTGGATCAAAGAGAAGCTCGACGTCGAAATCACCTTTCCGATCATCGCGGCCACGGACAGCATCGCCAACCGCCTCGGCATGCTGCACCCCGGCAAAGGCTCCAACACGGTGCGCGCGGTCTTCGTAGGAGATAACGAAGGGAAAGTTCGCCTCGTCCTCTATTACCCACAGGAAATCGGTCGCAACATGGACGAGATTGTCCGCGTGGTGAAGGCGCTCCAGATTTCGGACAAGCAGGGCGCGCTCCCGGCGGACTGGCCCAAGAATGAGCTCATCGGAGATCGCGTGATCGTTCCCCCGGCCAAGGACATGAAAACCGCTGGGGAGCGCCTCTCGAAGTACGACGGCTACGACTGGTGGTTCGTTCATAAACCTCTCGAGAAATGAACCTCCGCCACCTTCTTCGCGCGCCCTTGGCGTTGGGGGCACCTGCCGTGCGCGGGAGCGGTGCATCGAGAGATGAAAGGGAATCCGAATGACGCGTTCACTCCTACTGCTGGCATCCAGCCTCGCAGTGATTGCCGCATGCGCGCGCGAAGTACCACCAACACCCGCCGCAACCGCAGCAACTGCTCCTGCGGCGTCCTCTGGCCCCAGCGCGCTCGAAAGAATGGACACGCGCACTCCCGTCCCGCTGCTCCCGATGATGGCGAATCATCAGAAGCAAAACATGCGCGACCACCTCGTCGCCGTGCAGGAGGTCGTTGCTGCGCTCGCAGCCAACGACTTCCCTGGCATCGAGCGCGCGGCTGGTCGCGTCGGCTACTCCGAGCAAATGGGCCAGATGTGCACGCACATGGGTGCGGCAGCGCCTGGCTTTACGGAGCAGGCGCTGAAC
>JBGSMZ010000054.1:0-31036 GCA_041739845.1 Myxococcaceae bacterium | reverse complement strand
AAATTGGAGCTACCTTGGCCCCCATGCTTGCCCCTGGTTATGCCTTGGAATTTGAGCGCCCGATTCTTGCGTTAGAGACCAAGATTGAGAGGCTCAAGGTTCTCAACGGTGCCGACAACGCACCAGAGATTTCACGCCTCGAGAAGAAGGCCAATAAGCTTCGCGACGGAATTTTCGCCGACCTCTCTCGCTGGCAAATCGTCCAGCTATCTCGGCATAACGGGCGACCTTATTTCCTCGATTACGCAGCGGCGCTGTTTACGGACTTCACGGAACTCGCGGGAGACCGGCACTTCGGGGAAGACCCGAGCATCGTCGGCGGCTTTGCGCGCTTTCGCGGTGAACCAGTGCTGATTCTCGGGCACCAAAAAGGTAGGACCACGCGCGAAAACATGATGCGCAACTTTGCCATGCCGCGCCCTGAAGGCTATCGCAAGGCGGCGCGTTTGATGCGACTCGCCGAGCGTTTTCGGCGCCCGATTTTCACCTTCATCGACACCATGGGCGCCTACCCTGGCATCGGCGCCGAAGAACGCGGACAGGCCGAAGCCATCGCCACGAACCTCGAACTCATGGCCGGGCTCAACGTTCCAATCATCTGCACGGTCATCGGTGAAGGCGGTTCGGGAGGTGCTTTGGCCATCGGAGTCGGCAATCGCCTGCTGATGCTCGAATACGCGACGTATTCGGTCATCAGTCCCGAGGGTTGCGCCTCCATCCTCTTCCGCGATGCCTCCCGCGCTGACAAAGCCGCAGAGGTCTTGAAGCTCACGGCGAAGGATTTGATGGGATTTAAGGTCATCGATGAAGTCATTCCCGAACCTCCCGGAGGCGCGCCCCGCGACCAAGCGGCGGCGATCGCCGCCACCGGCCGAGCCTTGGGCCGCCACCTCGACGCCCTCAAGCCAATGAGCGGCGAAGCGCTCATCGAAGACCGACGCCTTAAGTTTCGAGCGATTGGCACCTTCGAGGCAGCCTAGACCTTGGCGCGTCCGTTCATCGTTGCCATCGACGGGCCCGCAGGCGCGGGGAAATCGACAGTCTCACGACTCGTCGCCCGGCGGCGCGGTTTCGCACTCGTCGAAACCGGGGCAATCTACAGGTCCGTCGCGTTGGCTGCGCAGCGCGCGGGTGTCGCCTTCGACGACCGAGCACGACTCCTCCCCTTGGTCGATGCGCTGGAGGTTTCCTTCCAGTGGGAGGGTGAGCGCAATCGCGTCTACCTTCATGGTTTTGATGTCACCGACGCCATCAAGCCACCCGAGAGCGGGGCGGCCGCAAGCCAGTTAGCCTCGCACCCGTGGCTTCGCACACACCTCCTCGACCTTCAAAGACAACTCGGTTTGGCGTCGCAGCGAGGAACCGTCCTCGAGGGCCGGGACATTGGAACGGTCGTGTTCCCGGACGCCGACTTGAAGGTGTTCCTCGATGCCAATCCGGAAGTTCGCGCGCAGCGCCGCGCCGATGAATTGAACGCCAATGGCGCTGGCGTGTCGCTCGAAGAAGTCCTCGCCGAGCAACGCATTCGCGACAAGCGGGACCGGGAACGGGAAGTCGCTCCCCTCATCGCCGCCAGCGACGCCACACTGCTGGACACCAGCCGCCTGAGCATCGCGGAAGTCGTCACCGCCATCGACGACCTCATCGGCGAGCGCGGCGTCCGCGATTCGTAACGCCTGCTGCGAGCGACAGGAGATCGCGCGGCGCAATACCGTTGACGAATAGGCACAAAGCTGGCTCTTCTTCGCGGCAATGATGCTCCTCGCCCTGATGCTCGCCTCCACTCCCGCCACTCCCGCTGACGCCGCCAAAGTCGAACTCAGCAAACGCTACCCCGGCGCTGAAAACGCCGCGCGCATTGCGCAAGGGTTGCACCAGTTGCAGACCGTATGGCGAGCAGGCGACGGTGACCTCAAGGCTTTTGCCCTTCAGGAGTACATCGGCGACGCGAAGACGCGCGACGAAACGTTTCAGCGCTTCGAGTACAACCTGGAACAACTCGACGGCTATGCGCTGGCTGCAAATCGCGAAATGCGCCGCGGCGCCGAACTCGACATCGGCCCGATGCGCAAAGTGGATGCAACGTTTGCGGCCCTCGACACCTCGGCGCACATCATTGACGACCTCTTCGCCGCCAAACTCGCGTTTGTGGCGATGCTCAACTATCCGCATACCCCGCTCGCGCAGCGGCTCACCGACGGCATGAAGTGGTCGCGACAACGATGGGCCGAAGAGCGCCTCACCGATCGCTTTGCGCTGCGCATTCCCGCCGCCGCCAAGCAAGCCGTCGCTTCCGCCCAGGCCGCCTCAGATTTATACATTGCAAACTACAATATTTGGATGCACCACGTGCTCTCACAAGAAGGCAAGCGCTTGTTTCCCAAAGGCAAGCGCTTGCTCAGCCATTGGAATCTGCGCGATGAATTGAAGGCCGACTATGCGCTGCCCGACGGCGCCGCCATGCAAAGAGTGATTGTAAAAGTGATGGAGCGCATCGTCACCCAGACGATTCCAGAGGCGGTCATCGACAACCCCAAGGTGGACTGGAATCCTTTCACCAATGCGGTGACGCTCGCCCCTAGCTCGGAAGTCGAAGAGGGCGGTGCGGCCAGCAAAGGCGCCAAGGCGGATGTGCTCCCAGAACCAAACACCCGCTACCAAAAATGGATCGGCAACTTCCAGGCCCAGCGCGCGGTCGATGCGTTCGCTCCCAGCGAGCCAACGGCTATCGCGCGCGCGTTCGACCTCGACGCGCAGATGTCAGAAGCGCGGGTCAAAAAGCTCCTCACCGAGGTGCTGGGGAGTCCCCTCGTGAGCCAAGTGGCAGCGCAAATTACCGCCCGACTTCAGCGGCCCTTGGAACCCGCTGACCTCTGGTACGATGGGTTTCTTCCGCGCAGCGCAGTCCCCGAGAGCGAACTCGATGCCAAGACGCGGGCGCGCTACCCGACGGCGGAAGCCTTTGCCAAGGACATTCCTCGGATTCTTCAAGGCATGGGCTTTTCTGCCGAAAAGGCAGCGTACTTCGCCGAGCACATCGCGGTGGACCCGGCGCGCGGCTCCGGTCACGCGCTGCAATCCGCTCGCCGAGGCGACGAGGCGCACTTGCGGACTCGCGTCGAGGCCGACGGAATGAATTACAAGGGCTACAACATTGCCATCCACGAGTTAGGGCACAATATCGAGCAAGTGGCCTCTCTCTACGAGGTGGACCACACACTCCTGGCTGGCGTTCCCAACACTGCCTTTACCGAAGCCATCGCGATGGTGTTTCAAGCGCGCGACTTGGAGTTCTTGGGGATGGGAGCGCCGAGTGTCGAGGAGCTGCGCTTGCGGACGCTCTCAGACTTTTGGCAGACCTGGGAAATCGCCGGGGTGGCGCTGGTGGACATTGCAGCCTGGCACTGGCTCTATGAACACCCCAAGGCAACGCCCGCGCAATTCAAGGCGGCGGTGCTGGCGAGTGCACGAGAGGTTTGGAACAAATACTACGCGCCAGTGCTCGGCGGGAAAGACACGCCAATCCTTGCAATCTACTCTCACTTGGTGAGCTACCCGCTCTATGTCTTCAATTACCCCCTCGGCCACCTGATCGCGTTTCAAATCAAAGAACAGGTCGGCAAGGCGGGCCCAGAAATCGAGCGCATGGCGAAGCAAGGGCGCATCACTCCCGATCTCTGGATGAGGGGCGCCACGGGAGAGGAAGTGTCGGCAGCACCGCTCTTGCGCGCGGTCACGGCGGCGCTTACACTGTAGGAGGTCAGCCTACAACCTGGCGATTTTAGGCACTTTCTGAGGTGTTCAAAGACCGTAGGTGACAATCTTGGGCCGATCGACGAATGCAGTGCCGTTGTAAAGCGCTGATATGCCTCAGCCTTTTGGGGCCTTGTTTCTGGCCCGGTCATTGCTCTAGGAGAAGGTGCCCGCATACAGCGGAAGCTGAAAATTTCAGATAAGGACATGGAAGCATGAAAAAGCGAATTCAACGAGGCTTCACGCTCGTGGAGCTCATGATCGTGGTCGCGATTATCGGCATTTTGGCCGCCATCGCGATTCCCAACTTCATCAGGTTTCAGGCCCGTTCAAAACAATCCGAAGCGAAAGTGAACTTAAAGGCTCTCTATTCGGCGGAGACAGCCTTCTACTCGACCAACGACAGCTATCGTGCGGGAATGAACGAAGTTGGCTTTGCGCCAGAACGCGGCAACAGGTACGCATACACCACAGCAGCTACCCCCGCCGCCTGGGAACCCCGCAGCCTAGTATTAATTGCACCGGCTACTGCAGCTATCACAGGTATCGAAGTTGATACGGCAAAATTTGCGGGCACACCGGCGCAGCCTGCTCCGCCCACGAGTGCCGGTGCCCCTGTTTGGACGGCTGAAGGGGCTGGTGCGACGGCGGTGGCGACATGCCCCGATGTCGTCGCTGGCGGCACTGGCACATTCTGCGCCTTTGCGACCGGGAACATCGACACTGATACGAACACGGATCGCTGGGTGATCGGCGCGGGGATGTCTGCAACGCTCCCTGCTGGGCCCTGCTGGTCGCTTGGTACCTTCACTTCTGGAACCCCGTTCGTCGTCGCTGACGACGTCTCCTGCTAGTTCCGCGCGCTAGCGAACGATGCCGCGCGTTGCGCTAGGAGTTTGTGCGCTCGGCTTTGCGGCAATCGTTGCCCTCAGTTCCAAGCCACCGGGTGCCGTTGCGCCCGGTGGCTTGTCGGTTCCCAATCCCCAATTCGTCTCAGTCATCGGCAACAGCAACATCGCGATGATCGCCGATTTGTATTGGATTCAAATGTGCGCAAGTGCTGTTACCGTGCGCACTCCCGAACGTGGAAAAGACTTTCTCGCTTGGGCCAACTTTGTGACCGACTTGGACCCGCGATTCTATTGGGCTTACATGATGGGCGCGCTGGTGAGCACCGTGCAAGTTGGCAACGTCGTGCACAATGCTCACGCGGCAGCGGCGCTGCTCCGCAAGGGGCTCTCCAAGCTCTCACGCTTTGAACTCGCCCTTCAGCTCGCCTATTTGCAACTCTTGGTGCTGAACCATCGCGAAGACGCTGCGGCCACGCTCCGGGAAGGTGCGCAAATGACCGGCGCGCCGCCGTACTTGGGGTTGCTTGCGACCCAGATCCTCTCGGTAGCCGGCAACTACGAGGCCGCCGAGACCTTCGCCAAGCGCATGGTGGCGACGGGAGATGCGACCACCAAAGAAATCTTTGAGCAGCGCCTTCGCGAGCTCCAAGACCAGCCGGCCTTGAAGCTGGCGCTCGCTGGCCAAGGGGCGTTGGATAAGCGGTTGGCCCGGAGGGCCACATTGCCAGAGTTAGTCGCGTCGCTTCGAAGCGATGGGCAGATTCCACAAGAGACTTTGGCGCGGCTTCGCCTCGACGAAAGCGGCACCGTGCAGCTCGAGGGGAGCAAAATGTTGCAAGTCTTTATTCGCCCCACCGACCAAGTGACCGCGGCGCCATGAATGTCATTGCCTGCAATGGGTTGAGCAAGTCTTTCAAGCTGGGCTTCCGCGGTCGGCGCGTACAGGCCGTGCAGGACCTGCAATTTTCGCTCGCGCAGGGCGAAGTCTTGGGCCTCGTGGGACCCAACGGCTCGGGAAAATCCACGACCATCAAACTCTTGCTGGGTTTGTTGAAGCCCGATTCTGGCACTGGCACGCTGTTTGGAAAATTGCCGTCGGACCCCACTTCGCGTGCCAACGTTGGATACCTCCCCGAATCTCCGGTCCCTTTCGAATACCTAAGCGGCCGCCAGTACTTGGAGCTCCAGGGCAGGCTCGCACGGCTAGCTCCTGCTGCACTCGGAGCGGCCATCGACGAAGTGTTGGCGCTCGTCGAAATGTCAGCACATCAAAAACACGCCATTCGCTCCTACTCCAAGGGAATGGTGCAGCGGATTACCTTAGCCGGAGCCTTGCTCGGCAAGCCTGAGCTCCTCATTCTCGATGAGCCAACCTCTGGGCTCGACCCTTTGGGGCGCGGCCTGGTGCGCGACTTGATTCGCAGCCAACGCAAGGCGGGCGTCTCGGTGCTCTTTTGTACCCACATTCTCTCTGATGTCGAAAACCTCTGCGATCGGGTGGTGATGCTGGTCGGAGGTAAACTGCGACGCGCAGGTACGGTGACGTCCCTATTGGGAGGCGACACTACCTATGAAGTGGCGCTGGAGGGAGCTTCTGCGGCCTTCATCACGCCACCGGGGGCGGAGCTCTTGGGTCACACCGGCGAGCGAAGCAGCTACGCCGTCGCCGCCACCGAACTGCAGGCGTTCGTTCGCGCAGCGCTCGCCGCGGACCTCAAGATTGCGTTGGTGGCGCCCCGCCGCTTGTCCCTCGAAGAGTCGCTGGTGAGCGAATTGAAGGCGGAGACTTCTGTAGGGGGTGCCATTCAATGATTTCCGCCATTGCTCGCGCTGGTTTCATCGAGGCCCTTCGAAACCGCGTCACCGTCATCATCGTCGCGTTTTTGATTCTGCTGATCTTGATGTCGCAGGTGGTGGTGAGCGTCACTGCGCTGACTCTCGACCGCGCCATCACCGACTTTGGTTTGGGACTGATGGCCTACTTGCTCGTCGCCCTCGCCCTCTACCTTTCGATTGGAACGCTCCAGCGGGACTTTGACCGCCGCTCCTTGGTGGCCGTGCTCTCTCGGCCGATCGGTCGCCACGCCTTCATCTTGGGTCGCTACCTCGGGGTCTTTGGAACGCTCACGGTCATTCTCGCAGTGATGACCGCCGTGTATGTGGCGCAGTTGTTGGTGTTTTCGGTTCCGCTGACGAGCGCAGTGGCCGCGTCGATTCTTGGTCTTTGGGTCGAACTCGCGGTCTTGAGCGCGCTGGGCTTCTTCTTTTCTACCTTTAGCGGGGCAGTGACCTCCCTGACCTGCGTGGTAGCCCTGTATTTTATCGGTCACGCCCCCCAAGGGCTCTATGCGGCAAGCAGCCAATTCCCGGCGTTGCTGCGGACGGTGACGCGAGGAATCTATTGGTTGGTGCCAAACCTCGACCGCCTCGATTTTCGGCCCCAGGCGGCGCACTTGCTAGCGGTTCCTTTATCAGACGTCGCTGCGTCGGTCGCCTATGGGATTGGCTGGACTGGGCTTCTCCTCGTCGCCACCATCGGCATTTTCTCGATCCGCGACGTCCGCTAGTGCGTGCTGGAGCCCCAAACGGCGAGCAAAGGTGCGAGAACATTGCGGTTCATCATCTTGACGGGAACCCTTCCCTGGACCACTATAGTGCAACTTTCCCATAACGCCTTACGGGTGCATGGCGACTCCCAGGCCCGTCTGGAGTGTTGACTCTCCCGATGTTCGACTACGCCAAAGGATTGTCATGCGACGTATACTACTAGCCGTCTCCCTCCTCGCAGCCACCGCTGGACTGGCCCAGTCCACTGCGCGTCAACGTACAGATGCCCAGCTCACCAAGAAGGAGACGAGCGGACCGGACGAGTCCCTCGCTGGCGAGGTGAAGCGCGAAGCGGCCCCCACGGAAGCGGGACCATCCTTCACCTACGACCAATACCGCACAGACTTGGAGATTCAAGTTGCCGAAAAGAGGCGCGAACAGATCCGCGACCTGCAGAAAATTATCGACCTCAATAATGATCAACGCGAGCAACCCAAGCTCTTGTTCCAACTGGGCGAGCTCTATTGGGAAGAGTCCCGGTACTACTTCTTTGAAGCCAATCGCAAAGACGACGATAAGATTGCGGCGATAAAGGCGAATGACAAGGCTGGGGTCCAAAAGGCGCTCGCCGAAAAAGAGCGCTTGGGCGCGACCCAACGCAACTACGCGAGCCAAGCAGTTCAACAGTACTTGCGAATTGTACAGAACTATCCAAAGTACGAAAAGACCGACCAAGTCCTCTACTATTTGGGCGTTTCGCTCAGCGAAATGGGTGATGAGCGACGGAGCGTGGCAGCCTTTCAACGCCTGATCGACACCTTCAAGGCCTCCGAATACCTGCCAGACGCCTTTCTGGCTCTCGGCGAATCCCACTTCAACAACTCGAATGGCAATCGCAAGGAACTGCTCATCGCACTTGCCAACTATCAAAGCGCTGCGAAGTACATCGATAACCCAGTCTACGCATACGCCGTGTACAAGCAAGGATGGTGCTACTTCAACCTGGTCGACTATGTAAAGGCCATGGACCAGTTCAAGGCAGTAGTCCTGTACGCCCAATTCCAAGGGGTCGAGGAAGTCGAAGGGCCGAAAACCAAAAAAGGGAACCGCACGGGCCTCGCGAGAGAAGCGCGCAATGATTACGTTCGCGCCTACTCGCGTGGAGATGGCGGGCCGGCGAACGCCAAAGAAGCCTTCTCAAAATTGACGCAGAACCCAGACGATTTGCGAACCATGCGCAAGCAGCTCGCAGACCTCTACTATGCAGACGGCAAGGATCGGGAAGCGGTGGCTTTGTATCAAAACCTCATCAAGGAACAGCCGCTGCACATCGACGCCGCTGGATTCCAAGCGCGAATCGTCGATTGCGTGATGCGCGCGGGCAAGAAAGACGCGACCATCGCCCAGGTTCAACTCTTTGCGAAAGTCTATGACGATGTCGCCAAAGCAAATCCAAAGCCCGACAAAGCTGGCCAAAAGTCCCTCGACGACGCGAAGAAGTTTGGGGAAAACATGCTCTCCCGGCTCGCCGTCGATTGGCACAACGAAGGAAAGAAGACGCGGGACGACCGCACCTTCACATTTGCTGATGCAATCTACGACCAATACCTCAAGTTGTACCCGGAAGGGCCAAAATCCTACGAGCTTCGGTTTTTCTATGCATCGCTTTTGTTCGACAATCTGGCAGAGTACGAACGCGCTGCTGTCCAGTACGATTTGGTCGTCAAGACCGACGCCGCATTGGTCGACGCTGGGAAGAAGCCTGGGAAACGGCTGAATGAAGCCGCCTATGCGAGTGTTCTCGCCTGGACCGAGGTCGTCAAGAAAGCGCAGATCAAAGCACCTGTCTCGACGGACCCGACCAAAAAGCTGCCGCTTCCTCGAGAGAAAGCGGCGCTCGTCGCAGCCTCAGAGCGGTACATTAAGTACGTTCCCAAGGGAGAAAAGCGCATCGACATCATGTACCGCGTCGCGCACATCTATTACGACTACAATTACTTTGACGAAGCGGTGAACTACTACTCGGAAATTGCCTTGCGGCATCCCGACTACAAAGACGAGGGCGGCAACGACCTCGGTGAAATTTCTGCCCAAACGATTATCGATACGTACAACTTGACCAAAGATTGGCAGAAGCTCAATAGCTGGGCGCGAAGGTTTTACAATCAACCAAAGCTCGGAAGCGCGAGCTTTAAGGAAGAAATGAAGGGCTATATCGAGCAGTCGAGCTTCAAGTTGATTAGCGAGCTTGAGCTGAAAAAGGACTACAAGGCTGCCGGCGACGCGTACGTAACGTTTGTGACCGAATGGCCGAAGTCGAAGCTCGCCGACACCGCCTACTACAACGCTGCCGTCGACTACTTTAGGGCAGGCGCGACGAGCAAAGCGATCGACGTTCGTAAGCAACTCGTCAGCAGGTACCCCAGATCCCCGCACGTTCCGGCGACGACCTACGCGCTCGCCGAAGGCTACGAGGCAGTCACGGACTTCGATTCAGCAGCAGACTATTTCGAGAGCTACGCCTCTAACTACGAACGCTCGCAAAGCGGCAGTTCCAAGCTCGCAAAGGCCAAAAAGCCAACCAAGAAAAGTGCGAAGGAACCACCCAAGCCAGAGGCCGCTGAAAAAGCGCAAGTGTGGGAAGAGAGCAAGGCAAAGGACGGTCTCCTCAACGCGACTATCTACCGAGCGGGTTTGGGACAAACCAAGCAAAGCCTCGCGGATCGCGAAAAATTTCTCTTCCTTTGGCCAAATAGTGCGGAAGCTGACACCGTCGAACGTTCAATGATCGATGAGCAGGAAAAACTTGGCTCCTACAGCCGCGTCACCAAAGCCCTCACCGAATACAAGAGGCGATATGAGAAGGAGCCCAACAAAGTCCTTTACGCCGAGGGGCGATTGGCAGCACTGTACACGGACAAGTTGAAGGACGGACGATCCGCCGCGAGCACGTACAAGCGAATCAACGAGTACTATGACAAGCTTGGAAAGCGTGCGAGGGAATCACTCGACAAACCGGCACGGGATGCAGCCGCGAGAGCGTCCTACGAAGGGAATGCGGATGCGTTTCGCTTCTATTCAAACCTGAAGCTTCGCTGGAGCAATGCGGCAAATCCAGGTGAGCTCAAGACGAGCATCGCGAGAAAGGGAGAGGGTCTCGCGGAGGTCAAAAAGCTCTACACAAAGACCATTGCCTTCAAGTCCGCGGGGCCTGCCATTTGTTCCCTTGAGAAGATTGGGGATGCCTACAGCGACCTGGCCAACGAGCTCGTTCATTTTCCTGTACCCAGGGGTATCTCTGATGAAACCATCAACGAACTGCGACCGCAGTTCGAAGAGCAGGCGATCCCGGTGAAGAAGCAGGCAGAGGAGTTTTACGTGGCGGCGGTAGACCAAAGCAAAGAGACCTCAACGTTCAACACCTGTGCGACCACGGCGCTCCAGAAGCTGCGCGCTGTGGACGCTGGGAATCGCTTCCCGGAATTCTACGAAGACATCGTGGCAATTCCACAGGACAAGCTCAACCCAACGCTTACGGTGACCAACGACCTCATTCTAAACTTGCCTGACAAAGCGCCCGATGCGGCTCCCGCCACGGGCGCAGGCGTTGGTGCAAACGCATCGGTTCAAGGAGCCCCATGAAGCGGAACTTCCCAATCTTTCTGGTTGCCGCCTTCGCCGCGAGTTGCGCCACGACGAGCGCCACGACGGGCTCCAGCACGGGGAGCAAGAGTGGGGCGACTTTAGGATCCGCAGCGGCGCCAGGGGTGCGTGGCGCCCTGATCTTTGAGGACACGACCAAGGCGAGGGGTCAGGACGACGAAGCGCTCAAACGCGGCTTCGAGGCAGCCCTCAAGGCAGACCCTTCTTTGGCGGAAGGTAATTTTAATCTTGGGGTCATTGCGCAGCGCAACGGCAACGATGCAGAAGCCGAGCGCCAATACCGGGAGGCGCTCAAGAAGCGCCCCAAGCTCGCTCCGGCGAGCAACAATCTCGCGGTCCTGCTCATCAACAAAGGCAAGAATGCAGAAGCGAAAAAAATCTTGGACGCTGCGGTCGCGGCGGATCCGGACAATGGCTCAAGCCGGGGTGTTCTCGCGGAGATGCTGCGCCGGGGTGGGCAGAACGATCAAGCGATCAAGCTCGCGAAGGATGCGCTTGCACGCGACGCCAAGCAACTTCAGCCGTACAAGACGCTCATGCAAGCGTACTACGACCAAAAGAAGTACGCCTTGGCAAAGCTGGTTGGCCTGCGCGCTGACAAGCTCGGGTACAAAGACCCAGAAATCCCCCATATGCTTGGGCTGATTGCCATGGCCGAGGGAGAGGGAGACCCCAAGATGCAATTCGAAAAGGCGCTCGCTCTCGACCCATCCTACTTGCCGAGCCATTACGGACTCGCCAAAGTTGCACTTGCTCGGCAAGACTTCAAAACAGCCCAAGGAAGTCTTCAGAAGATTCTCCAAGGCGGCGCCAGCGCGCCGATGTTGGTGGATCTCGGGGTCACCTACCGGGGTCTTGGCGATCTCGACAATGCGGAGAAGTCCTACGACGAAGCGCTTCGCCTCGATCCCAATATGGCGGAGGCGATTTACAACAAGGGAATCATCGCCTCGCTGCGCGGGGAGCCGGACAAAGCGCTGGCAGACTTCAACGGCTACATGGCGAAGCGTGGGGGTGCTGCGGGCGTTCCCGTCAACCACCCGGTCCGCGCCTTGATCGCCCAAGAAACGCAGGTAATCCAGAAGCGTGAAGAAACCAAGCGCATCTCCGCAGAGGTCAAGAAGCTCGAAGCGCAGGCGGCCGCTGCCGAGAAAGTTCAGCGCGAAGCCGATTTGAAGAAGCAGCAGGAGGCCGCCAAGTCTGGAGGGGCAGCGAGTGCAGCTCCCAAACCCGCCGAAGAGCCATCGACCAGTGAAGCAAGTCCGAAGAAGGTTGCGAGCGAGCGCGTGCGCCAAGCGACCCCGGTGACCGCCAAAGTGCGCACCTCGAAAGCGAAGCAACCCGCACCGGAGGCGACCAAGGCTCCAACGCGGTCAACGCCAGACGCCGATCCCGAAACGGCAAAAATCGCTCGACCCAAGAGGAAGAAGCTCTAAGGCTTCCAAAGGGAATCGGGCAAATCGCGTGAACGGACAGGCGCGGGAGTTGGCCGTGCTGCTCGCACGGCGCCGCAGCAAGCTCCCCGCAGATACGAGCTGCTTTCGGTGGGTCGACCGCGAGCTGGCCGATGTCACCGTTGACTTATGGGGCGACGTCGCCACGCTTACGGTGTTCACTCCAGAGGTTGATGCACAAGCGACTACCCTTGCTGTGGCGCTCACCGAGGCGGCGCCACTGCGGGCGGTGTACTTGAAGCGCCGCCTTCGCCCCTTGCCCCACGCGACCCCGGAAGCATCCCATAGCGCTCCCCTTGAGCCGCTCTGCGGGAGCCCGGTAGATAGCGTTGACGTCGCCGAAGCTGGTTTGCGCTTCCGCGTTCATCCGAGCTTGGGAGCCTCGCCAGGTCTCTTTCTTGATTCCAGGGCCGCCCGGCAATGGGTGCGGAACCACGCGAGTGGCCTTCGGGTTCTCAACGCATTCGCCTACAGTTGTGGCTTTGGTGTCTCTGCAATGGTTGGAGGAGCAACGTCTGTCGCCAACGTCGACTGCGCGCAGCCGGCGCTTGCCCTCGGGAAGACTAACTATGACTGCAACGGACTTCCGTTTCCTGACGGTACCTTCATTCGCGGCGAAGTCACCGATTGGCTGCGTCGCTTTCAACGACGGGGCACTCGCTTCGATTTGGTCGTGTGTGACCCTCCCGCATACGCTAGCGCTGGGCGCGTGCGCTGGCGTGCAGCGACAGACTACGCACAACTGGTAGAATCCGCTGCAGCAGTTCTCGCGCCTGGAGGGCAGTTGCTAGCGATGTGCAATGTGGTGGGAATGGATGAAGTTCACTTTGACAGATTGGTGCGCCAAGGCTTGAAAAGGCAAACGGTGAGGCGCATCGAACGATTTGGCGCAGACCCACTTGACTTCCCAAACAGTCGCAATCTCAAATGTCTCGTCTACGAGCTGCGTGCTTCCAGCGGTACGCCGGCGCCTCCGTCGTCCCCAGGAGCGACCTCCCGAACCACCATGAGCAGCCAAGGCGGTGGGTCCAAGGGATGAGGCGTGCGGAGCGCTCCGTCGTCATTCGCAGCCTTGTTGGTAAAGGAAATAAGGTGCGCTCCCAAGTCTTCGAGGGCCTCAGCGCGCGCTTGCTCTCCGCGGCGCACAGCGATGCGTCGACGGCGCACGAAAAATGCGACGACGAGTACGATTCCCCCGAGCGCGAGGTCGAGATTGCCGTGCGCCAAGACAGATGCCCATCTCGGGTAGGTGGTCGCGATGTCGCTTAAGAACACCCGCTCTTCGCTGCTTACGGAAGAGCGAAAAGCTGCGGCGAACGCGCTCTCGAAACTCTGCCCGGCACGCGTTGCGAGAAGAAGCGCTCGAAATGGCTCGCCGCCGTGGCGCTGGCGCAAGAACCCCACAAAAGCTGCGCTTTGGGCGTAGGCGAGTTGCGCGGCGTCTGCGTCCTCGGGAAACCCTCTCGTCAACGATGCGAGCGGGAGGATTCGGTGGGATGCGACAGCGCGCGCGACCTCTTGAAATTGACTCAAGCGATAGGAGCGCTCACCGGTGAGGGTCATGGCGTAGCCCTCTTGAAACCACCTGGGCCATTGGCTGCCGAGTCGGCCGAGAGCAACGTGAACGAGTTCGTGGCGGAGCGTCTGTTGACCGTCACCTTCCGTCACCGAACGGGTTTCTAGGAGTATCAAGGATTTGTCTGGATACGCAATCGCCGTCGCCCAAGACGGTGGAAGGCGGTTGGGAAGCGCCATCGCTACAAACTCTTCGCGGTTACGCCCCAAGCGAATCGTCGTGACGCCATCCCAGTCGCTGCCTATGGCGTTTGCAATCTCATCGCGCAAGCGCTCGACTTGCGCTGCCAGCAGGCGTGCCGCGCCGGTCGCCCGCGGCGTGTATGCAATAGCGAAGCGGGGGGTGGTCAGCGTTTGGGTGGCTACGCTGGGTGCCGGAAGGATGGAGGCCTCTGCGGAACCAGAAGATGAGAGCACGACCAACGCGAGCAACGGACCAAAAGGCATGCCCTCATGGTAGCAACGATTCTGCAGCCGGTGTTCTTTCCCTTCGGTCTCCCGCCTACCAGCGCGACTCAATCGTTGGTGGGGGCCTTCTTGACGAGGTAGGTGATGTCCGCGCCGCGCGTCTTCCACGACAGCAAGAGCTGTTTATGGGAGTCGATGAGCGATTCGAGATGGCTCTCGAACTGGACTTTCTGCCGCTTCAGCTCGTTGAGTTCGGTGGCTAGTTCGATCAGCCGTTGGTTCGCGGAGGCAACAATCTTCTCCGCTTGGAGCTCAGCTTCCGCGAGCTTGAGCGAGGCCTCTTTACGCGCCTGGCTTCGCACCTCATCGCTCACGCGCTGTGCGGTGACCATTGTTTCCTGGAGTGCCTTCTCCCTCCCCAGGTGACTCTCAAGCGTAGCCATCACATGCTTGATTTCATCCCGAAGCGTAATGGTCTCCCGCACTACCTCTTCGAAATGCGAAGCGGTGAGTTCCAAGAACGCTTCGACCTCACCGCGGTTGAAGCCGCGAAAGGCAATGTCAAAGCGCTTTTGCCGAATATCGAGGGGCGTCATTTTCATGCAAACTCCAAACACAACTCTGCCACGCTAAGCGTCGTTGTCGAATTTTTGAGGAATCGCCTTGAACAAGCCTCATCTAGCGACTCTTCAGGTGCGGGATTATTTGCCTTCTCCCTGGGTAGATGTAGACCCATGAACTCGCCGCCAAGGAGGCCATTTGTTCGCACGCTTTGTTCGTCACCGGCGCCATCAATCGCCTCGCCGTGCTTTGAGCGCCGCGAGTTCCCCGCTCACCATGGACTGTCGCTTCTGCTCCGTGCCCATGGAGAGCCACGCGGGAAGCGGCGGTCTGGTGCGCTACTACCATTGCGCAAAGTGCCAACGGTGGGCAACCAACGTCTACGACGAGGTCTATCGCGAAGCTTTTCGACCCCCCGAGCACACCCCAAACAGAGAAGTTGGAATGGAGAGCGACGGCTTGATGAACCCGGTGCAGAAGCGTAGCTAGCCCCAGCGTCAAGCTGAGCTGAGCGACTCCGCGGGGCTTCCCCGCGTCGAGCGCGCCAGTGACGACCCAGCTCAACAGATGTGAACCCCGGGGTTAAGAACACCTCGCTCCCGGGAAAATCATTGCCCTTCACAAAACCCCGGTCTCGCATCTGCGATCACTGCTTGGAGCCAAGCACGCCCAAGAGTGACATCGCCCGTGAAACCCTCAGATTTTCCGCCGGGACAGCAGAGATGTCTTGTGATGTGGGTCACTCGCGACCGAAAATTCCTATCTCCGAGGTGAAGTCATCTATCGGGCACGCGCCGCCCGGCTCGAAAGAAGTGTCGCATACTCCCTCCCATCGATGTGCGCTGCCTGATCAGGATCAGCGGCCGGGGGTGAGTGCGGGCGTTTGAGTAGCGGCTCCCTGATGGTCTACCTATATTCTGAAATCTTGTCTTACGCGCGCCTCACCAGATTGCTGTCCAAGGTAGCGCCGCGAAAGCAACTCTTGGCGATGTCAGGACAACCACTCAAGCATTTGGGGCGAGCACCATGCCGAAGATGAACCCTCATAGAAACGTCGAAACGCACTACCTCACTTGGCAAAGTCTCTTTGGCCATACTTCGATGACAGCGCTCGCAGTTGCGCTCGCATTCGTTGGATTCAGTTCGTGCGGTTCGTTGACCAACCGCTGGGATGGCGGAGGCGACGCAGGTGCCGACGCGGGGACAATTGACGGTGGATTGTCTGACGCTGGCGACGGTGGATTGTCCGACGCTGGCGACGGTGGAGTGTCCGACGCTGGTGATGGCGGTCCGGCCCCTATCATAGACGCAGGAATCCCGTTGACGTACAGCATTTCAGGCACGCTGAGCGGTGCATCTCCTGGTGGAATCACCGTGACGCTCTCGGGTGCAGCAAGTGCCACCACCACGACGAGCACCTTTGGTACCTACTCCTTCGGCAACCTCGCTCCCGGTGTCTATACGGTGACGCCCTCCAAGGCCGGCGCGCAGATCATTCCATCGAGTCAGGAAAAGGTCATGATTGATGCGAACATTGAGTTCGTCAACTTTGCTGTGGCCGCCAATGCCAGTGGAACTTGCTGGGCGAATGCACAGATTGTCGATGGAAACAATATCAACGCGGTCTGGGGAGCCAGCGGCAACGACTTGTGGGCCGTTGGGGACAACGGGCAATTGCTGCACTGGGATGGTTCGTCCTGGAGCTCGTTGCCAAGACCAGACGGCGCCTTCCGCAGGGGTGTGTGGGGAAGCAGCGCCACGGATGTGTGGGCGGTGGGAACCTACGGTTCCATTGCTCATTGGGACGGCGCGCTATGGAGCAGCAGCAGCAGCGGTACCACGCTCGACCTGAACGCAGTCTGGGCAGCCTCCAGCACTGCCGCTTGGGCGGTCGGAGCGAATGGAGCGATTTTGCACTGGAATGGTACTGCGTGGGCAGCCGACAGTTGGACACCAGACGCGGCCAAGGGACTCCAAGAATTCAGAGCAGTGTGGGGAACCAGCGCCTCAGACGTTTGGGCGGTTGGCGACCTGGGCACGATTGCGCACTGGAATGGAACCAGTTGGGCGCCGAGTGCAAGTCCCGCCGCCGGAGCCCTCTATAGCGTCTTTGGAAGCGGTGCCAATGATGTCTTCGCTACCGGCGACTCGGGCTCGATCTACCGGTGGAACGGCACATCCTGGTCTGACGCCACTGCGACTGCCAGTACGACGACCACGACCCTCAGAGGGGGCTGGTTGCTCAGTCCTACGGACGGATGGATTGTTGGCGACAATGGACAGGCTTCTCGCTGGAATGGCACCACTACGGCTAGCGTTCCCAGTACGAACCCGAAGGGCTTCCGAGCAGTATGGGCAGTCAGCGCCACCGAAGCATGGGCGGTTGGTGACACAGGAAGTCTCTATCGCTGGGACGGAGCGAAATGGTACGATACCATTACGCCACCGAACCAAATCATTTTCAGCGGCATCTGGACGCTGGAAGCCAACGAAGCATGGGCAATCGGGAGTGGCGCTACGGGTGGATTGTCCTTCCATTGGAACGGTTCCACCTGGCTCTCGGTTCCGACCGGAACGACTGTACAGCTCTATGGAGTGTGGGGACTGAGTGCCACGGACGTGTGGGCTGTCGGCGCCAACGGAACAATTATCCATTGGGATGGTGCTACGTGGAGCCCGGTGGTCAGCGGTAGCACGCGTGTGCTCTACGCTATTTGGGCGAGTGCCGCCAACGACGTCTGGTTTGTCGGTGAAGCAGGAGTGACGTTGCATTGGAACGGAACGGCGGTCGTCAACGTCGCAAATGCCATTACCCAAACGCTCTACGCGGCATGGGGCAGCCGAGCTACAGACGTGGTTGCGGTTGGCGCCAATGGCACCATCGTTCGATGGAACGGTACAGCGTGGGTACCCGCGGTAAGTACGGTCACCACAAACCTTCGCGGTGTATGGGGAAGCGGCAACGCTGACGTGTGGGCTGTCGGCGATGTTGGCACCATCCTCCGGTGGAATGGCAGTGCGTGGGCTGCCGATACGAGCCCTACGACCGATAACCTCAAAGCCATCTGGGGAAGCGGTGCGGCGGACGTGTGGGTCGCTGGCAACAACATTACTATCCTCCGGCAAAACGGCACTTCCTGGGCCGCTGTACCAGCGGGTCCTTCATCGCCCTATCGCCTCAATGCCATCTACGGAAACGGTCCAAACGATATTTGGACCGCGGGGGACTACACGATCCTCCGAGGGTCCTGCGCTGGCCCTTGAGGTAGCGCAAGAGCGAGCTTGTTAGAGAAGGGGCGCCACTCGTAAGGTGGTGCCCCTTCTTGTTATGAGCTGATGTTGGTGAATTGGGCTTCAGGCGGCGCGAATCATCACCGCTCCAAAAAATCCATCCGTTCCGTGTTTGTGCGTGTACAGCCGCAGCATTCCATCGCGCGTCAGCGGCAGGGCGCTTTCCTTGGGAAGCCACGTATCGGCGCTTGCCAATGCGAAATCCGAGTGCGCGCGAAGAAAGGCTTCTGCCACCGCTTCGTTTTCCTCGCGAAGCATGCTGCAAGTTCCGTAGATCAAGCGCCCCTTTGGCTTCACGAGCGGGGCGTAGGCGGCCAAGAGTTCGTGTTGGCGAGCGACGTAGGTCGCCAGCGCGGCCTCGTCCATTCTGTAGCGCGCGTCTGGTTTGCGACGGAACGTTCCTGTTCCACTGCATGGAGCATCTACCAACACGCGCTCTGCGGCACCGGAAAGGCGCGCTAGTGTTTCCTTCGCCGCGTCCTCTTCATCCAACGGGACGACGCGCACATTATGGGCGCCTGCCCGCCGGGCGCGCTTGCGCAAGTCCTCCAGGCGTCGCGCGCTGATGTCGAGCGCGAAGAGTTCTCCGCGGTTCTTCATTTGGGCGGCGAGTTGCAACGTTTTTCCCCCGGCGCCGGCGCAGGCGTCGACGACAATTCTGGGCGGCGCGTCGACGAGCGCCCCGAGCAACTGGCTCCCCTCGTCTTGAATTTCAAACAAGCCTTCCTTGAAGGAGGCGAGGGAGAAGAGGTTCACGCTTTCGCTGACGATCAACGAATCGGGACCAAATTGCCCAGGGGTCGCCTCGATACCTTCGCGCTTCAGGCGTTCCCGCAACGCTTCCCGGTCCCCCTTGAGGCGATTGGCGCGGACGCACAAGGGAGCGCGCACATTCATCGCCTGCGCGGCAGTCGCCGCTTCTTCTCCAAACTCTTCAATGAATTTCTGGGCCAAGAAGTTCGGGAGCGATGCCTCGATTCCTAAGCGCTCAACGCGTCCGAGCTTACCCAAGAGGTGGCGAGATTCTTGGGCCCTGGAGATAGCGGCGGCTTCTGAGCGCGCCAGCTTCATGATTCCCGCAACTGCCTCCGGCTCTTCGCCAAGAAGCACGCGGCTCAATGCGAGCCGAAGCATGTCCTGGCGCGTGACCCCCACCCGTTCGAGGCCGGGGAAACCAGCTTCCAAGAGGTAGTCGACGAGACGCCGCTGGCGCAAGAGGGCGTAGGTTTGCTCAGCGACCGCTCGACGCTCATTCGCGTAGAGGTGGCGCGAACGCCGCAGTGCAAATTCGAGCGCCCGGTCTGCGGGGCGATTCTCATGGCGCACAGCCCCCTGCACCTCCAGGCATAGCTGGGTCACCAAGTCCTCTCGCAATGGGCGTTGATTGAGGTGTCTCACAGTTCGACCGCCGGGCGCGGGTGCGCTATACGTTGAGATATGGAAATGGAAGCGACGAAGTCCCGAACCGTCGAAGGAGCATTTGTCCTTACTCCTTCTGCCTTGGAGCAGGTGAAAAAGAAGCTGGCCCGTCCTGGCCAAGAGGCGCGCGTTCTCGCGGTACGCGTCGTGAAAGGTGGCTGTTCCGGTATGGGATACGACTTGAACCTGGTGGGTGCCCCCAAACCGGACGACCTCACCTGGGAGCAGGACGGAGTCACGGTCGCCACCGATCCCGACTCGGTGAAGTATTTGACCGGGACGCAGGTTGATTACGCGAAGTCGGAATTTGGTGGGGCGTTCATGTTTCGCAATCCAAACGCAAAGTCCTCCTGCGGCTGCGGCACGTCGTTTTCTTCGTAGTATTTCTGGCCCAGATTCTGCTTCCCAACACCTTCGGGTGAGCGCTTCGGAACGCGCGTCAGAGCCCCATTCCCCTTGCGGGCCCTGGCACCACCCTTGCTGCGCAGTCCGACCTTACGGACTACCGCTGGAAAGAGGGATTGGGAGGCGCGATGGTAGCCGAGCGGGGGATTTCGAGACGCTTAATCCCAGGGTTCACTTCTGTTGAGCTGGGGCGCCCCTGGTTCGCATGGCGTGAGGAATCCCGGGGATCGGGTCAACTCAGCTGGGCCTTGGGGTTAGGGTTTGGTTGTGCGCTAGGAGCGCTCGCTTCTGCGGGGCTTGCCTGCGCAGGTGACTTGCCCCGCTGTCAAGCCGACGGTGACTGCCCCGTTGGTTGGCGTTGTAGCGAGGTGTACAAGATTTGTGTGGTCATCGACGGAAGCGATGCCCCGAGCGATGCCGGTGTGTTCTCTGATCCCGATGGAGGTGCGAATCCCTCCTCCGGCGATGGCGGAGGAACAAAAGACGGCGGCTCGCTCCTTGGCGCTTGTGCTCCGCGCGAAGTATGTCGGCCTTCCGTTGGTCCCTGCGACTCCGCAGAACTGTGCGGCGACGACGGCGGCTGCCCGTCCGACGCATTGGCTCCGCAAGGAACACTCTGCAGAACCGCCGGCGAACCCTGCGACCTCGCCGAGTATTGCACTGGGCTCTCGGCAACCTGTCCAAGCGATCGTTTTGCCTCGCCGGAAGTCGTGTGTCGGGGATCTGCGGGCGTCTGCGATGTCGCAGAGTATTGCAGCGGTGTTTCGGCCGCCTGTCCCAACGATCAATTTGCCTCGTCGGTACTCGTATGTCGGGAATCAGCGGGGGTCTGCGATGTCGCGGAACGATGCGCCGGGAACAAGGCAGCGTGTCCAGCCGACAGTTTCCATGGAACTACTTTTGCCTGCCGCGCGTCTACGGGGCCTTGTGACGAAGCAGAATACTGTTCCGGAAGCGCCGCCTCTTGCCCGTCGGATCGCCTCAGCCCCGCCGGCAGCACGTGTCGTGAAGCAGCCGGACCATGCGACGCGCCAGAAGTTTGTTCAGGAGTGGAGCGCACTTGCCCAGGAGATCAGTACCGGCCGTCGAGTTGGCAATGCCGCGCCGCCGCAAGCTGCTGCGACGTCGCCGAATTTTGCTCGGGCTCGTCGAGCTTCTGCCCCTACGATGCGCTCGTCGCAGAGGGGGAAGCGCCGAGCGGAGTTTGCGCAACCCGTTCTTCCTGCACCAGGCACGCTTGCGCGAAGGGGCAGATCGGGATTTGCGAAGCGCGTTGCGACGGGCGCGGGGGCCAAACCGGCACTTTTGTTTGCGAATGACGCTGGGGCGCTTTGTCTCTATTCAAATTTCGCCCGACCACTTGCTCCGATGCAATTCGCAAAGTTTAAAAATGCGCGCGCTCTCCAATCGCCCCCTGACCTTGTGGTCAGGCCCGGAACAGAAAGTCGCGTGCCGCTTGAGTGGAGTTCGGGTCCGTGCTCCATTGGCGACCATGAACGAGCGCTATGTCGTGACCGTTGCAGTGACTAGGCAGAATGGAAGCACCGAGCAGGTCCCGGTGGGGACGGCAGTGCGGTTGGGCGAAGGGTTTTCGCTCACCCTGGGTTCGATGTCGCTCGTAGCGGAACCTGCATCGAGCGGCCGCTCGACCGCTGAACGCACCCGAGGGGGGAGCGGCAGCGGGGGTGACATGGTCTTTCCGCCTTATGGCAAGAGCAAAGGGCAGCCCTTGGTGGGCGCTTCGCTGCGCGACCTCGAGTTCTACGCCTCCGGTTGCAAGCGTACGTTGGGCGATGCGAGCAAATCACGCTGGCATGAAAAAGAGCGCGTGCTCTTGGCGGCGATAGAGGCCGAGATTGCTCGTCAAGGCGGCGAGAGTGCGGGAGTTGGCGATGGGTTCGGCTACGAAGGTCCCCCACCCTTCGACGACGACGCCCCTTTTTGAGGGCCGCTTGTGCGTGCCCCCAAAGTCCATTTCGCGTGCGCCGGCGCTATTCGACAGTTGTCCAAATCGGCTCTTCATCGAGCGATGGCCGCCCCACGAGCACTTCATGCGGCTTGAACAAGCCTTTGTACATCAAGGACCGGCACCCATCGACCGTGTAACCTAAGTAGACGTAGCGCGCGCCCACGTCCCGAGCGTATTGGACACAGTGCATGATGTTCGCAACGCCTGGGCTCGTGCGGGCGATGGAGGGGTCGTAGAAAAAGTAGGCTGCCGATACGCTTTGTGGAGTGACGTCGACTAAGCCGACCGCGACGAGTTCGTCACCGTCGAACCATGCGGCCTCGCAGCCCGTACTGGACGGAAAGGCGAACTGGGTAGCGTATTCTTCCTCGGAAAGGTTGGTAGGCTCCCAACCGCGCGAAGTCTCCCGGCCCGCATGCCATCGCGCATGGAGTTCCAAGCGTTTCGCTTCAATCTGGGGGCTTGAAACCTCGATTCGAAAGCGCTGGACGCGCTTCCAAGCGCGTCGCTGAGAGGGAGACGCTTCGAAGCGCGAGACGTCGAGGCGCACCGAAATGCAGCCGTGGCAGGGTCTGCAGGCCGGCCGAAAATATGCCGGCCCAAACCGCCGCCAACCACGCACGAGCATGCTCTCGAGCTCGTGGGGGGAGACTTCGACCATGAGACGGTACTCGAGCGAGGCTTGGACCGACGCGAGGTAGCTGCAACCCCGCGGTTCCTCTACAAAGTGCCGAACGAGCCGTGCCATAGTACTTGCGAATCCGCCAACCCCCAAGACGAGGTGAGGGCCGAAAACTGCCGTGCACCTGCCGCTTCTAGGTGGGGCCAATCGCCCAACACCAAGGGTATTCAATCAAGGGCAACAAGCAACACTTTAGCAGTTTACGTTCCCACTGTAATTAAAAAGGGTGGGTACTACAGTTACACGAGAATCGGAACCAGATTGCGTTCGCCGTATTCGTGTATAGATTTCTAACGCTGTGCGTCTAGCGTGAGCGATTACAACCGCACCAAAGGAGCAACCAATGGCAGTGAGCGACTGGGACGATAAGTTCATGGGTTTCATCAAAAATGCCGGCGAACATATGAAGAAGGTTGGCCAGGAAGCGAAAGCCGTGGCTTCCAGCGTCGTCGGCGAAGCGCAAGACATGGTGAACCAAGCGAAGGACCCGGAAACCAAGAAGAAGGCCCAGGCCAAGCTCGATGAAGTGACGAATTGGTCGAAAAAATGGTTGGGAGATACAGCCGACAAGGTCAGTGGCGCGCTGAAGTCTGGCGTCGCGAGCACTTCGAATACCGCTGCAACGCTTGTGGATGACCCAAACAAGCCGAAGTCTAGCTAACGAAGAGGCGCCCCAATGCGCGCCGAGCCGGAGTTGCTGCATGCCTGCCGGTGCGCTCGACGCCTCTGTCCGGCGTCACTTTCGACACGCAGTCCGCCAATCCAATTGTTTGTGGGTGAACGAATTGCTATTTTGGACGATTCAAAGTGAACCCGAAGAAGAACGACAAACCCGACCTGACCACTGAAATCAGCCAGGACGTCATCAACGAGGCGGTCGCAAGCGTCGAGCGCCACGAGAGGATCTCCTCGGAGAGCGGGCTCCACCGAGAAACTGAAGCGGGGGCTGCCCCTGGCGATGCGCAGGAGGTTGCAGCGCCCCAGGACGAGGCCATCGCGCTCCAAGAGCAACTCAAAGAGGCACTTCTCCGTGCAGATACCGCAGAAGCCAAACTCAAATCAGAACACGAGCGCCTGCTGCGGTCAGTCGCGGAACTTGAAAATTTTCGAAAGCGAGCAGTCAAAGAAGCGGAAGACGCGCGCAAGTACGCTGGGGAAAAGCTCCTGAGGGACGTGCTTCCCGTGTACGACAACCTCGAACGCGCCATTGCCCACGCGCTGAGCGCAGAAGACTTTTCAAGTTTCAAAACCGGCGTGGAAATGATTCGAAAGCTTCTTACCGATACGCTCGAACGGCATCACTTCAAGGCGTTCACGGCGACTGGAGAAGCCTTCGATCCCTCACGGCATGAGGCAGTCGGCACGGAACCCGCCGAGGCGATGCCAGCCAATCAAGTCGTGCGAGAAGTCGTGAAGGGATTTATGCTTCATGATCGACTTATTCGCCCCGCTTTGGTGGTAGTTTCGCAGGAGAAGAAGGAAGTGGCAGGGGAGATTACAGACGCTCCGGCAAACAAGGTGGATGGTTCCGAAACCGCTGAAGGCAACGAATCGACTTAGCGCTTGGAAGTGAGAAGCATGTTGAGCGAGGATACCTGGACGCCTCTTTTACAATCATCTTATGCGTCGCGATGCGGCAGGTGTGGTTCCCGTGGCTAAAGTCATTGGTGTCGACCTGGGAACCACCAACTCCTGCGTTGCGGTGATGGAGGGCTCGGAGCCCATCGTCATTCCAAATTCCGAAGGGAGTCGGACGACGCCTTCCATCGTCGGATTCACCGAACCCGGCGAGCGCCTCGTCGGTCAAATCGCCAAGCGTCAGGCGATCACCAACCCCGAGAACACCGTATTCTCGGTGAAGCGCCTGATGGGCATCAGGTTTGAATCCCCAGAGGCGAAGCGCGCCTCCGAGATGGTCCCCTACCGCGTGGTCGCTGCCGAGAACGGAGACGCTTGGCTGGAATTGCGCGGCAAGCAGTTTAGTCCGCCTGAAATTTCATCGATGGTCCTCGCAAAGATGAAGCAGACCGCCGAGGAGTATTTGGGAGAGCCAGTCACCGAGGCCGTGGTCACCGTTCCAGCCTACTTCAACGACGGTCAACGTCAGGCGACCAAAGATGCAGGTCGCATCGCTGGCCTTAACGTGCTGCGGATTATCAACGAGCCCACCGCGGCGGCCGTCGCTTACGGCCTCGACAAGCGCGACGCGACGAAGCCGGAGCGCGTCGCCGTGTACGATTTGGGCGGAGGAACGTTCGATATCTCAATCCTTGAGCTCAACGCTGGTGTGTTCGAGGTGAAATCGACGAACGGCGATACCTTTTTGGGCGGTGAAGATTTCGACAACAAGCTCGTGGACGAACTCGCCGAGCGATTCAAAAAGCAAACCAACATCGACCTCCGACAAGACCGCACTGCCCTGCAAAGGCTGAAGGAAGCCGCCGAACAGGCAAAGCACGAGCTTTCGAGCGCTCAAGAGACCAATGTCAATCTCCCCTTCGTCGCCGCTGACGCGGCCGGCCCCAAGCACCTCAACGAGAAGGTCACGCGAATCGAACTGGAGGAGTTGGTGAAAGATTTGGTGGAGCGCTCGATTGCGCCGTGTCGCATCGCGCTCAAAGACGCGGGCCTGATGGCGCCCGGAATCGACCAGGTGTTGCTCGTCGGCGGCATGACTCGGATGCCAGCGATCCAGCGCAAGGTGAAGGAATTCTTTGGCAGAGAACCCCACAAGGGAATCAATCCAGACGAAGTGGTAGCCATTGGAGCGGCGGTCCAGGGTGCGGTGTTGAAGGGTGAAGTGCAGAATGTCTTGTTGCTCGACGTCACGCCGCTTTCCCTAGGCGTGGAGACAGCGGGCGGGGTGTTCACAAAAATCATCCAGAAGAACACGACGATTCCCTGCAAAGCCTCCCAAGTCTTTTCGACCGCGACGGACCACCAGCCGCTCGTGAATGTTCACGTTCTGCAGGGCGAGCGGGAGATGGCAGCCGACAACAAATCTCTGGCACGCTTTGAGTTGGTTGGGATTCCTCCGGCAGCGCGGGGCGTACCGCAAATCGAGGTCACTTTCGATATCGATGCCAACGGGCTCGTTCAGGTGAGCGCTCAAGACTTGGGGCGGGGCAAGGTCCAGCAGGTGCGCATCACTTCCGGCTCGGGGCTTTCCGAAGAGGAGATCAAAAAGGCGCTCGATGAGGCCAAGACCAACGCTACGAGCGACAAAGAGAAGCGAGCGCTCGCCAACCTCAGGAACACCGCTGAAGGTCTCTTGTACACCACGGAAATGTCGCTCCAAGAATACGCCAGCGTCTTGGACGACACCGCTCGAAGCGAAGTGCGATCCGACGTCGAGGCATTGAAGGTGGCCTTGGACCATGGCGACGAAGAGAAAATCCGTGATGCGACGCGCGCACTCGAGACTTCCGCCTATCGGATCGCCGACGCCATCTACGGGAATGAACCCCCGGCGACCTAGGGAAGGCGGTTCTGCTCGCGGGAAGCCTGCGACTTCGCTAAGGGTGCGATGGGAAAGCGGCGCGAGCGAGCTATGAGGGCTTGCGACGCATAGATTCGAAGGAGCAAAATCAAATGTTCAAGCGCTTTCGGCGTGCGATGCGCAGTTTCTTCGGTTTCTTTGTTTCGACGATCGAAGACCCAGAGCTTATCCTCGAGCAGAACATTCGGGACATGAACGATCAGGTCCCGAAGATGAACGAGTCGATAGCGATGGTGCGCGCGAACGTTACGCTCCTCGAAAAAGAGAACCAAAAATATACTTCCGACGTCGGCGAACTCACCGCAAAGGTGAAGACTGCCATTCAAGCGGGACGCGACGATCTGGCTGCCCAGTACGCGACGCGGCTCCAAACGTCACGCGGGGCGCTCGCGCGGAACGAATCGCAGCTTCAGACCGCACGCTCCGCCTGGGACAAGGCGCTCAACGTCAAGAAAGCCTTCCTCCGTGAAAAGGAACGCAAGACCGCGGAAGCAACGTCAGCCCTTCGAGACGCGCGCCGCGCGCAATGGCAGGCGAAGGTCGCCGACGCGATGGAGTCCTTTGAAGTCGGCGGTATCGACGCCACCCATGAGGAAATGGTGCGCAAGGTCGAGGAAAAGACCGCCATCAACGAAGCGCGGATGCAAATGGCGTTGGAAGGTGTGGACCATCAGTCCATGAAAATCGACGAGGACGCGGAGGCGCTTCAAGCCGCCGAACTCGTCAAGCAGTTCAAACTTGAAATGGGCCTTCAGAGTGCAGCGCCGGTCTCCGAGGCCGCAAGCGATTCGGAAAAGACGCTGGGGAAGAAGGTCGAGGTGAAGTAGTTGGCAGTTGGTACGCGACGCTTCATATGGCGGGGAATCCGTCTGCCAGCATTCCTCGGCGCAACCGTAATTGTTGTCGTCCTCCTCTCCCAATTTGGGGTCTTGGCGCGTGTTCGCGAGCTGATGCGGGTGCGAACACCGCGGTTGGCTGCCGGCGACTTTCCACCGGGGGCCATGGCCCCGCTCGACGATGTCGTCAAAGTCCCACTCCGAGCGATAGTTCTGGGAGTGATTCCTCGGGGAGACGCAGCACCCTTGTTTCTCGCAGCGACAGAGGGAGATGCTGGTGCACCCGATAGGTTTATAACCGCGTGCGCGGTCAAGGTTCAGGTGAGGTCCTTCCTGCGCGATGAGGACTTGCGCCTGGCCCTCGTGCGCGGCGAGGAAAACGGCGGCGTCGACCTCGCCGCACTCCCCGTTTCCTCCATCGCCATGTCAGCCTCGTTGCTTCGCGACGCAGTACCGAGGGTCGTAGCGCTCCTTGGGAGGAGTCGCGGACAGGAAGTCGTCGTTGCCAGGGAGGCGACGCAAATTTCCCAGCTTGCAGGAAAGCGAATCGGCGTCGAGCCGCGGAGTGCAAGTTGGTACTTCCTCTTGTGGACGCTTTCCCGCGGTGGCTTTTCGCTCAAGGACGTCACACTCGTCCCCCTCGATTCAACGTTCCGCGGAGCGCAGGCCCTCCTCGCTGGCCAGGTGGACGCGGTCGCCGGATTCGCGGGAGATCTGGCACCGACCATTCGCGAAATTGGCTCCAAAGTCTTGAGCAGTACTGCCGATGCGCCCAACTTGATCGCCATCGTCCTCACCGCTCGTGGCGACTTTGCCGCGCGTTTCCCGGACGGAATTCGCCGCGTCGTGCGTTGTGCATTGGATGCGAATGCTGCCGCGCTCAAAGACCCTACGGAGGCAGCTCGGGCGCTGGGGAATGCGGCCGCGCAACTCGGGGATCCGGCCGAAGCGATGAACGCATCACCGCCGTCGACGCTCGCAGAAAACCTTGCCTTCTTTGGACTCGCCGAAGATTCGCCAGTGACGTTTAAGGAGCTGTTTCAGAGCGCCTCCGCGCTCAATGCGAAGCTCTTTGACGCCCCTCCGGCACCGCAGCCCGAAGATTTGCTGGACCTCTCGGCATTGAAGCAGCTTTCGCGAACGGGGCAACGATGAGCAAGAAATCAAAGAGACGGATCGTCGATGAACGGGATCAACTCGCCGTGAGGGGCAAAACGAAGCCCAACTTCTTCTTGGCAGCGCTGGTGACGCCGGCGAGCCTCTTTGCATTATTCGCCGGCGCTATTGCATCGCTAGTGACTGGAACGGCGATTCCCTTGATTGGGGCGGCTGCAGCCTCTGCTTTGTATTTCGGTCTGCTCTCCACGACGCCATCGTTTCGACGCGCGGTGCGCGCCAACTTTGAAGCACAAATCTATACCGAGGGTTTGGGCAGCGGCGACCCTGTAGGCGACGACCTCTCTTCCTCGCAGCAGCAACACTACGAGTCGCTCCGTGGGCTGGTAGCGGACATTCTCCAACGGTACCGGCGAATGCCTGGTGGGCGCGTGCTCGCCGCTTCGAGCGAGGCCAAGCTCAACGGATTGCTCAACTCGTTCTTGCGACTCATCACCACGCTCAACGCGTATCGGCAGTTTCTCAGCACTGCGGACAAGAAATCGCTCGAAAACGAACTCGCCCAACTGGAGGTCGAAGTGCAGACCGATACCAGTGAAGCATTGCGCGATGTCAAGACCCGACGTATCGAAATTCTGCGCAAGCGCATCAGTCGATACGTCCAAGCCGAGGAAAGCCGGGAAGTCGTTAGCCACCAACTTGCGAGCATCGAAGACATGCTGCGGCTGACGCACGAACAATCGATTGCAATACGCGACCCCCAGCTGGTCGGTGAACAGCTCAACGCTCTATCAACAGAAGTTGCCGCTACCGAAGAAACCGTCCGAGAACTCGACTCGTTCATGCAAGTTACCGACGAAATCTCATCCACAGCGGGTACGCTTCCGAGGTCTGGCGTGAGGGAGCGATGAGGATGCTTGGCGTCATTACAGCACTCGCAGGAATGCTTGCCACATCGGCCAACGCGGCGACGGTCGATGAAGTGCTCCCCGAGGGCTCCGCGCAAATTATTGTGATTCCGTCGATTCTCCAGGCCGCCGGCAAGCTCGCCATTGTGGAGCGGTACAAAGTTGCGACGCTCACTGCTCCCCTGGAAGGCTTTGACGACGCGCACTCGTGGATTGAATCCATGGTGACGCAATTGGGCGTGGATCCCCGCGTTTCCTCCTCTCTGGAGAGCGCGGGAATCGACCCAAAGCGAGAACTTGGAATAGCGCTGATGGACGACGAGAAGGGAAGCATTGTTGCGCTCCCAGCTTCTGACTTTGAGAAAGTTCGTGCGCGACTGTCCCAGATTATGGACTCGCGTGGTTGGAAGGTTCTGCGCTCCAAGAAGAAGCGCGACTTTGAAGTTGTTTGGTTTGGTGACCCGCAGAATCCCCAAGTCGCCCTGTTGTTTGCCAGGGGTTACGCGATTGTCGCCGACGCAAAAGCTGCAGCAACAGTCATTGGGATGGCGAACACTGGGTGGAAGCAGAGCGTGGCCAGTGCAGGAATCTTTGCGGTGCAGCGAGGACGCCTTCCGCAAGGAGCCGACGCCTACCTCTACACACCAGCGTCAGGTGTGCATAGGCTCGGCAAGAGCCGAAAGGCATCACTTATCGCTAGCACGGTGGCGGCAATTACCGTGACCGCAGCTGCATTTCGCGTTTCCGTCGACCTCCGTCCCAACGGGTTCCCGGAGTTGGCGGCGGCATTTACCGAAGCCAAGGGCGCCAGGGACGATGCCCCTTCCGGGGGAATCATCCGCGCGGTCTTCCGCGGCGAACCGAAGACCATTCCTCCACTGCTCGCGCGCCTCTCGGAGGGAGAGAAGCGTGTCCCCTGGATGTCTGCGGACTGGAAGCGATTCCTCGGTACGCTCCAACCGGGGGTTGGCATATCGATCCGGGTAGCCGATGCGGCGACACTCGGAACATATCGCCCGCGAAACGTAGTGGCAGCGACGACGCTCGCGGGAAGAGCGTCGTTCGTCGAAGGCACAAATCCAAAGGACGAACTTCAGCGAGCAGCGGCTCTCGGCGCCAAGCAGGGCGCGCATCCGAAGGTGACCGTTGATCCAGACGGGAAAGTGACCGTCTCCCACCCTGGGGCAGATTTCGGAAACACCTCTGCCATTGCAAGAGGGGCGGACTTGTTCTTTGGCTTTCCGTTGAGCGTCGTCCAAGCGCAAAGCTTCGCACCTGCGGTAACAACCGACGAGGCACTCCCAGCAGGTGCTCTGGGGCTGTCCTTGTCCATTTCGGCGCTCATTCGGGAGGTGAAGCGGATTCCCAACCGGGCGTTCGGTGTCGGGGGTTTTGCAATCCGGGAACTGGTCGTCAAGTGGGCGGAGGCGTTCGATGATTTTCGCGCGGTGAAGCTCTCCATAACCAGGCGCAAAGACGCGGTGCAGCTCACGCTGGCTTTCGAGGTACGGTGATTTCCGTTCACAACCTCACCCGTGGATATCGCGACGCGCGGGGAGAGCAGCTGGTGCTTCACGGGCTCAATCTCCAGGTCGCCTCTGGCGAGATGGTGGCAATCGTCGGGAGGAGCGGGTGCGGAAAATCAACGCTTCTCAACATCTTGGGAGGGCTCGACCCGGAATTTACCGGCGCGGTGACGGTCGCAGGTGCAGCGCTCGCTGGCATGGGCGACCGAGCGATGGCGCGTTTCCGCGCCGCGAACATCGGATTTGTTTTCCAGGTCTTTCACTTGGTTCCGAGTCTCACAGTCGCGGAAAATCTCGCGCTCCCATTTGCCTTTGGCGCGAGTCCTGGGTTGGGAGCCGCCGTTGCCTTGGAAGAGGTGGGACTTTCCAATCTGGCTTCCTGCTACCCTGCCCAGCTTTCAGGAGGGGAGCGACAGCGGATTGCCATTGCGCGCGCCATTGTCGCCAAGCCGCGCGTGCTCCTTTGCGACGAATGAAACCCAGGGAGTCGCGGCGTGCGCCTTGGGCGCTATACGAGCAATGTGCCACTGGTGGCGCCAGCCACCAGTGCGGACCCAAGCGCCACTCGGGCAC
>JBGSMZ010000084.1:0-17555 GCA_041739845.1 Myxococcaceae bacterium | reverse complement strand
TGCCATTCTCCCGTTCGGGGGACTTTGCTAACATCGCGGCTCTGCCCCTGTCGTCATCCACCCGCAGGGTCATGGAGGACCCCGCATGAGAGTGTTGGCCCTTATCGAAGGCCCCAACCACGTCTGCTGCCGTTATCGGATCGAGGCCTTCAGTTGGGCACTGGCCGAGCGGGGCCTGCGCCTGGAGGTGCTTCCGCTGGCACGCGACACGTTGCGGCGCACCCCCCAACTATGGGAGGCGAGCCGATCCGATCTTGTCATATTGCAGCGCAAACTCTTGCCCTTGTGGCAGCTTGCGCTCCTGCGCCGCGCCCATGCCAAGGCGCCCGCGGAAGGTGCCGACGCCAAGCAGCTCGCGAATATCCTCTATCTCCGGGGAGCGATCGAAGACGCAATTCCCCTTCAAGAGCGCGTTGTCAGGGAAACCGATGCCGACGACTTTCCGGACGATGCAGAGGCGGAGCGCTTGCGCCTCGGGCATCTCTACGATTTGCGAGGCGATGAAGAAAAGGCCGGGCAAATCCTCGGCGAGGTCGCTGCATCTCACCCCCGGAGCGCCGTGGCGATGAAGGCGCTGGTTTCCATTCTGGAACGCACCGATCCAAAGCGCGCGTTCGCGTCGCGCGTTGCTTTTCTGGAAGCAGGACCACCGACGCTAACCCTGGCTGCGCAGTTCGCAGCTCTCGCCGAGGAGGCCGCTTCTCACCACGGCGATTTGGAACTCGCCATCCGCCTTCTCGAAAGGGCCACCTCCTTCGATTCTGAAACGCTCGCGTTTCCGCGCCGCCTCGTCGAGCTCTTGAGGCAATCGAAACGCCATCATGCGCTGCGGGTGCAACTGGAGAGCCTCGCGGCCCTCGAACTGGAAGCAGGCGAGTTCGAAGCGGCTGCGGCGCACTGGATTGCTCTCGCGCAGGCCGCGCTTGAAGGAGGAGAGCCAGGAGAAGCAATGCGCGCGCTCGCCGAAGCTCGGGTGGCGAATCCCACCTCAGAAAGTGTGCGCTTCGCTAGCCACGAAATCCTTGCATCCTCGGGACACTTCGCCGAACTGGCTGCGATTCTCGAACAGGAAGCCATGGGAGCGCGTGGAAGCGAGCGCTCCGATGGATTGGTGAAGGCGGCGCAAATCCACGCCATCCACCTTCATGAGCCGCAAGCCGCGGTGGCGCTTTTGCTGCGTGCGCATGAAGCGAGCTCCGGCGACGAAGCACGTTCTGCCCGGATCACGGAAAGCATCGGCACCATGGATAGGCACCTCGCAGCCTCCATCGACGCCGTAGCGCTTCAACGCAACCCTCGTGGTTCAAGCTTCGAACGACACACCGCGTGGTTGCGAGAAGTCGGACAATTTCGCGCACTTGGAGAGCTGCTGGAGTCCCATGCGCGCGCAGAGGACGATGTCCCCAATGCGCATACCCTCATGGAGGCATCCGAAGCGATGGTTGCCGCAGGTGATTCTGTAGAAGGGGAGCGCCTCGCACGCGAAGCCTTCGAATTGGACGGATCCCTCGAAGCGCCCTTTGTCGCCGCATATGCTTCCGCTGGCCCGCGGGACCGGGCTGAGCTTCTCAGACGCCGGGCGATGGCGGTCGAAGCCGAACGCGGCGATTTGTTGCGGCGACGCGCAGAGATTCTCCAAGTGCATGGCGAAGCAGACACAGCCGCAATCGCCTGGGATGCTTACCTGGAGGAAGTACCGAGTGACGTGCAAGCGTTGAAAGTGCGCGCGGATTTGGCAGCTTCGACGGGCGGTCCGAGAGCAGCCCAGCCATTTGACCGGCGACTCATTGCATCTGCAGCGAACCTCACCGTTGAAGCGCTTTGGGACACTCGGATGCGTCTGGGGCAAGCATCGCTGGAGAGCGATGCTTATCGGGATGCTGCCGAAATGTTCGAAGCCGCAAGCCAACTCGATTTCGACGATGACCGCGTTTTCCAAGCACTCACGGCTGCGAACGAAGCGTTTGCGCGTTTCGGAGATGAGGAAAGCCAACTCCGCATCGAGATGCGGCTGCGCGAACGCAGGCCAAAAGACCAACTGGATGCGGCACCTTCGCTTTACGAATTTCTTCGCGACGATCCCCAAGAACCAGAAGCCCAAATGCGCCGCGACCAGCTTCCCCAAGAGCATCCATCGGAACCCCACTATAAGGCCGCCATGCGCAAGGTCGCGATGGGAGACTTGGACGCCGCCGCAGCGGCGACGGAAGAGGCATTGAACGCGGAAGAAATGATTCCGCTTTCGGAGGCGCACGCTCTCGCCCAGGGCTTGGCCGGACACCAAGGTGGATCTCCCATTGCGCGCGCCCTCCTCATGGACACGCTGGGCCGAAACCCCGGTGATGGGGAGGCTTGGCACCACCTCGCCACCCTATTGACCGCCTTGGGTGACTCCCAGCGCGCTGGACTCGCATCGGGCATGGCCGGTGCTCTGGGCGCGCAGGCGCCCCCGGTGCTCGCGATTCCAATAAATCCGATCCTCGCGGTTGCGCCATCGGAGGCGTCGCTTCCCTCCAGCGCAACCGAATTTCCAAAAGAAACGATGAAGCGCCTCGCCTCTGCCATCGCTACCATTTTGCAAGCGCTTGGGCAGCCCGACATAGTCGCGTTGCTCGACCTTCACGCAGGCGTACAGATCTACCTCACGCGAGGGAACCTCGTCGTTGGTGCTGGAACCGTTGGCGTCATAACGCCTTCGGAACTGCCTTTTGCCGTCGCCCTCGCACTCCAAATGGGTACCGAGGGGAAGAAATTGGGGATTGACGATGAGCCTCCGGGAATGATGCGCGCGCTCGAGAAAGCGTTTGCCGCCTACCCTTCTTCGCTCGCAGCCTGCCGCGTGATTGCGCACTATGCGGTTGCGGCGCGCCAGGGCGACGTCGGCACCATCGACGCGCGTGCCTTGCTTCCGCAAACGAAGAGCTTCTCGTGCATCGCAGCGCAGGTTCTTGCGAGGATTGGCTAATGCGACCCTTGGCGGTACTTCTCCTCGCCGCCACAAGTTGTGGCACCCCACCCGCTACGGCGCTCAGCATGGGGAGCTATGAAATGCGCTCCACCTTCAGCGGCGGTGATTGCCAGCAGCAAGCGAGCGTAGCGCTGTCCGCGCCCTACGTATTCTCGATGAACCTTTCGACGCAGAATGCAGATTCGGGGACGGCGACGCTGGGACTTGCTGGCTGCACCGATCCAGATTCCAATTGTGCACGGCCGGCGACCTGGGACGGGCAAATCTTTGTCAGCGAAGACCGCGCCGTTCGCCAGCCTTCCGGATGCCCCAACTGCGAATTCCTCGTGACCGAAACGATTGCCGTGTCCTTGTTGAGCCAGTCGCAAGCCTACGCAGTCGGAGGCGGATGCCCGGCCGATGCGCTCGACGGTGGAACTCCCTCTCCGAACCCGGAGACAGGCCTTTCTGGCCCAAGTTTTGACACGGAGGCATTTGATGCGGTGCTCGCATGCGGAACGCTCACGCTCCAATATGTTCCCAATACCGATTCGGGGACGGGTTGCACCGACGCTTGCGCTATGTGCACGGCTGCCTTTGAACTCCAAGGGACCCGCCGATAAACTGCGCCCCTCGGAAAGGTGATGCTTGTGACATCCGTACCGCGTGCGGTGGTCTTACTCTCAGGGGGATTGGATTCTGCGACCTGCCTCGCAATCGCCAAGCACGACGGCTTTGAGGTCGCCTGCCTGACGATAGCTTATGGCCAGCGCCACGCCATCGAGGTGGAGAGCGCGCAACGTATCGCCGGCTCCTTTGGTGTTGCCGACCATCGCACGGTGGCGCTCGACTTGCGCGCCATTGGTGGGAGTGCGCTCACTGCCGGAGTCGATGTCCCAAAGCATGCGAGCGTAGCGGAACTCTCCCCGGACGTTCCGGTCACCTACGTCCCTGCGCGCAACACCATTTTTCTCTCCATCGCACTGAGCCTCGCTGAGGTGCTTGGGGCCCGGGACATCTATATCGGCGCCAACGCAGTCGACTACTCCGGCTATCCAGATTGTCGCCCCGAATTCTTGGCAAGCTTCGAATCCCTCGCCAGAATCGCGACGAGAGCCGGGGTCGATGGTGCTCCCTTTCGAGTTCACGCACCACTCCTCGAACTCACCAAGGGCCAAATCATAAACCTGGGGACGGAACTCGGAGTCGCGTTTGCGCTCACCCACAGTTGCTATGACCCGCTCCCCGACGGTGCCTGCGGCCATTGTGACTCTTGCCTCTTGAGGATGAAAGGCTTTGCGGAGGCTGGAACGACAGATCCTATCGCGTACGCAAGGCGATGATCTGGACCCTCCTCACCACGCTGACCGTCGGCGCGAATCCCGAGCCGCTCGTCCACGTACAGACCGTCATTCCGGATGTCGTCGTCGAACTTGCTTATGCGACGCCCAGCAACTTCATGGGAGCCGCTATCTACCCGCCCTACGCGAGCTGCCTGCTCCTCGAGCGCGTGGCCCATCAGCTATCGAAAGCTGCAGCCGAAATGCGCGCGCGTGGCTTCCGCCTCAAGCTTCTCGATTGCTACCGCCCGGCGCGCTATCAGCGGCTGCTTTGGAAAGTCAAACCTGTACCTGGATTCGTCGCGGACCCGCGAAGAGGGAGTCAGCACAGCCGCGGAGCAGCGCTAGACCTCTCGCTCGTCACTTTGGAGGGCGAGGACGTGCCAATGCCCTCGGCTTTTGATGCTTTTGGTCCATCTGCACACGGCGATTTCGCAGGCGGAAATGAGGCCTCTCGACGACATCGAAATCTCCTTCGCGCGGCCATGGAACGGGTTGGCTTCCGACAAAACGCAAAGGAATGGTGGCACTTTTCCCTGCCGATGCACCCCGTGCCGCCGCTTCGCGACGAGCCATTTCGCGCCCCGAATTCCACCCGGTAGGCTTCGGAGGCGGAGGCGGAAGCACCCCAGTTCGGCGCACACCTCCCGTTGGCGCCTACTTCTGCACGAGTCCCATCACCTGCGTGAAGCGACCCTCTGCTGCCGCAAGCTCCGCTTTCCGAATCTCGAGTTGGGCGCGCGCGTTCGCGGCTCCAGATGCTGCAAAGAAGCGCTGCGAGTCGGCAGTGCTCACTTCGAGATTGGTACTGAAGCCTTGCGCATAGGATGACTCCACTGCCCGTTGCCCGCGCGTCGCCAGTTCCAATTGGGCTTCCGATTCTGCCAGCGCGATTTGTGCTGCTTGAAGATTCGACGTCGCGCCAATCCAAGTAGCTTGGCCCTTCGCGCGGGAGCTTTCAAGTTGGGCTAAATACTCTGCGGATTTGGCCTTGTTTTCCAGTTGCGCGGTCGATCGCTGCCCCTGGTCCAGAAGCGTCCATTGCAGAGAAATGATTCCATCAAAAATCCAGTTCGTCCCTGCAAAGGCACGATTGGAGTTGTAGCTCCCCTTGGCGATCCCAACCAAGCTGGGAAGCCAGGAGAGCCTGTCGTACACCTCAAAGCGGCGCTGCGAAGCCAACGCCAACTCGTTGCTGCGAACCAGGAAGCTCCGGTTCCAAGGCGCAACTTCCGACACCATCGGATCCAACGCGATTGTGGTGCGCGCTCCTTCGAAGGGCCGAATGGATTCTCCCACGGTCGCCTGAAGCAGCGCCAATGCACCCATCCGCTGTCCAACCAGCGTCGCCAAAGTGGCGCGTGCCTGTGCCGCTTGGGATTGCGCACGCAATACCGGCAGCTGGGTTGAAAATCCCGCGCGCTGCTGCGCCTTGGCCTCGCCTTCTCTGCGCTCGGCTACGGAAAGGGCGTCCACAGCGGCACCTTCCAGTTGTTCGAGTCCCTCGATAGAAAGAAAGAGTTTCGCAACCCCTAACAACACCTGTTCGCGCGCTTCTAACTTTCCAAGGCGGGCCGCTTCGCCGCCTTCGCGCGCCGCTGGAAGGAGAAAGAAGGTCGGCGAAAAAAGCGCTTGCTGAATCAACAGCGTTCCATACAGCGAGTTGTTGTCGACGATGATGGTCGGGGGCAGCCCGGCCTGCGCACTCTGGGCAAAGGACCGAACGACGGAATCAACGAATCCTTCATTGGCAGTCGCTGAAAGCCCATAGGCAGGTCCGGTGGCTCGGACCGCAGCACCAACGGCGCTGCTGAGGGCGGTCGCTATCGGGGAAAGGTCGAGTTGTTGGCGAGCGGAAGAGTAGTCATAGGTTCCCGAGAGGGTCACCATAGGCAAAAGCGCTGCGTACACTCTTGAGGTCTTCGCAATATTCTGGTCTGCCTGCGCGCGCGCAGCCTTCAGGTCTGGCGATTTCTGGTCTGCGATTTCAAGCGCTTCCTTCAGCGTAACCTGCCGCCGCGGAGCCAAAAAGGCTCGCATCAGATCTCGGTTCAACAGTGTCGCGGCGTCGTCTGGGAATTGGTTCGGTACCGGAGGCGGTACTTGCGCAAAGGCAGCAGCGGTGAAAAGCGCCGCGAACAGCGCACTGATCGGCGAGCGTTTGCTCACGGAACTTCATCGCCAGTCTGCGGATTCGCAACGCTTTCAGAAATGCCACGGTGCTTAAATCGCCTGGGAGTGATTCGCTCCAGGGCACGGAAGAGAAGCGGCGTTGCATAGAGCGTCAGGATTGTCGAAGAAATGACTCCGCCAATCACCCCGACGGCCATGGGCGCTCGAAACTCGAATCCAGGGCCGCGACTCAATGCGGTCGGCAACATCCCAATCGCCATGGCCCCGGAAGTCATCAGAATCGGGCGCAAGCGGCGCGGCCCAGCTTTGAGGAGGGCGGTGAGGACGTCGTCGCCGGCGCGCAAGTTTTGGAGTGATTGATCAACCAGGAGAATCGCGTTCTTGGTCACCAACCCAAGCAGCAAGACCAGCCCAATCATAGAACCCAAGCTCAACGACCATCCGCCGACGAAGAGTGCCAGCATCGCACCTACCGCTGCGAGCGGCATCGAAATCATGATTGTAATCGGATGTTTGAAACTTTCGAATTGTGACGCGAGCACCATGTACACGAATGCAAAAGCCAGCGCGAAGACGAAAACGAAGGCAGCGTTCTGCTCGCCTAGGACCTTCACCTGACCGTCAAAGTGTGCGCTGTAACCTGGCGGCAATCCGGCTTTGGCGAGGACTGCACGAAAAGCGTCTGCAAGTTGTCCTAGCGACGCTGTTGGAGCATTCGACGCAAAGAGTGCGACCGCGCGTTCGCGGTTGTAGCGTTCAATCGTGGCGGGGCTCGATTTGAACGAAACCGTAGCGATGTCGCCGATGGAGCGAACCCCCTTCGGGGTGAAGATGTCCATGTCTTTCAATGTTTCCGGTGTCGCCCGGTCGACCGAGGCGAGGCGAACGGATATGTCGGTGACGCGCGTACCTTCCCGAAGCTGCCCGACGACCGCTCCATTCATCGCCAGCCGCAACTGGCCGCCCAGGGAAGCGCTGCTCACGCCTGCAGCGTTTGCCAGCGGGCGATCGATGGTCACGGCGACCTCTGGCTTGGGCGGATTCGTCACCGACGCGACATCGATTGCAAGCGGTCGACCGCGCGAATCGGACAGACCGTTGAGTGCGGACGTCAGCCGGTGCGCTTGGGCGCGAAGGACGTCGAGGTCTGGACCGGTGATAAACACTTCGAGTGGCCGAAACTGTCCAACCCCTTCGGCAATCGGAGGGTCGATGATCGTTACTTTCGTCGCGGGAAGTGCAGTGAGCCGATCTCGAAGCGCGCTTTTGATTGCAACGATTCCCTGTTTGCGATCGGCGCGTTCTTTAAGAAGGACGCGCATCGTTGCAGAGTTCGCGTCACCGGTTTGCGTCGTCGGGTCAGCCCCGGCCAAGGCATACACGCCGACAACGTCTGGTAACTCGTGGATGATGCGATTCGCTTCATCCACGCGAGCAACCGTCTGCTCCAGACTCGAACCTTCGGGCATCGTGAGGTTCACGGAGAGAAAATTCTTGTCGATTGGAGGAATGAAATCGATACCCAATCGTGAGGCTGACACACCCGCCGCAGCGATCCCCAGCAGAAGAACCGCCGTCGTCCACCATGGATGTTTGAGTGTCCAGCTGAGCGAGCGTTCGTAGGCCCTATCGGTCGCATGCAAAGCGCGCTTCATTCCTCGCGCAACGACGTGGTCCTTTGCTTCGCCCGCTTTTCCCAATTCTTTGGAAAAGCGCGCTGACAACATCGGGTCAAGAGTGAACGACACGAAGAGTGAAATCGCAACCGCCGCCGACATCGTAAATCCGAATTGCTTGAAGAACTGTCCGGCGAGGCCAGGCATGAATGCCACGGGGATGAAGACCGCAAGCAGCGAGAGCGTCGTTGCGAGCACCGCGAGAAAGACATCTTGGGTGCCGCGGGAAGCTGCGAGAGCGCGCGGTTCTCCGCGTTCGAGCCGGTGGGTGATCGCCTCGCGGACGACGACCGCGTCATCGATGAGAAGGCCGATGGCCAACGAAAGCGCGAGGAGCGTCGAGAGGTTCAAGGTGTAGTTGAGCGCGTACATCGCGAAGAAAGTACCAATGACCGATATGGGGAGTGCGGTCGCAGAAATGGCCGTTCCTCGCGAGTCGAGGAGAAACAAGTAGATGATTGCGATAGCCATCAAGCCGCCGAAGGACAGCGCGATCCACACCTCCTTAATCATTTCGTTCACCAGCGTGGAACTGTCGACGATGGCTTTGGCGCTAAATCGGTGACCCATTTGAGGGGTCAAGCTTGCCATCCGCTCCTTGACAGCGTCGGCGACCTCGACGGTGCTCGTTCCCGATTGCTTGACGACTTCGACAACGACTGCTTCCGCACCATCGAGGTGCGCCACCGTGCGGCGATCCGCAACGCCATCGGTCACGGAGGCAATCGAGGAAAGAGGTACCCAAGTCCCGAACTTGGAATTGCGCGCAACCGGTAGGTCGCGAAGGTCCTCGAGGGACTGAAATTGCCCCAGCGTTCGCACCCCGAGTTCGCGAGGCCCCAACAGAAAGCGCCCCGAAGGAATATCGACATTCGCCTCGCCAATGGCCTGTGCAATCTGTGCCGGAGCGACGCCCGCCGCCTTGGCACGGCTGGCGTCGACGTCCACCCGAACTTCGCGGGTGTCGCCGCCCAGGATGCGGACTTGGGCAACCCCTGCAACCTGCCCAAGCGCTGGTTCGAGGCGCTCTTTCAAGAGGGACCGAAGCGCAGGTGTCGGCAAATCGGAATTGACCGCGTAGGTGAGGATCGGCGTCGCTCCGATATCGACGCGGCTAATTCGCGGCGCATCGATATCCTTCGGCAACGTCGTAATCGCGCTTACCCTCTCACGCACCTCCTGCAACACCTTGTCGAGGTCCGTACCCAATGTAAATTGGGCGAGGACCACCCCAGCGTTTTCCCGCGCGTACCCGTGAATCGTTTCAACGCCGGTGATTCCTGCTACCGCGTCTTCGATCGGCTGGACGATTTGGCTCTCGACCTCCGTCGGACCTGCCCCCGGATACACCGTCACCACGGAGACGATGGGCGTTGAAATATTGGGGAAGAGGTCCGTGCCAAGGCGCGACGCGCCCACCAGTCCGAGGACCACCAGCAGCAGGCTCAACATCGTCGTAAAAACCGGACGCTTGATGGAGAGGTCGGAAGGCGTCATTGCACTTCTACGGCAAGTCCATCCGTGAAATCCGACGATGGATTGTCGACAACTCGCGTGAGCGGAGCTTCTGGAACTGCGGTCACCGTTTGGTCTGTGCGCTCGATGATTGAAATTTTGACCAGCGCGAGCTTGCTTTCAGGATTCACCGCGAAGACGCCATCGCCGGAAGTCCTTACGGTGCTCGAGGGAATCTTCACCGCAGCCATTGGGGCGCCCACCGGAATGATTGCGCGCGCAAGGGTGTTGCCGATGAAGCGCCCCTGCGTATTTGGAACGTCGACTTCAATGGGAACCCGATGCGTCTGCGGATCCGCCGTGGGAATGACGACTTTGACGATTGCATCATCTGTCGAAGCGGAACCACCAATGGATTCGACCCGCACCTTGAGTCCGGGACGAACCTGAGCGCTGTTTGCTTCGGAGATGGTCGCTTTGAAGACCAGCGCGTCCAGTTTCATCAGAATATAGACGGGGAGGCCCGGCCCAGTCATCCCTCCTGGCTGATCCGGAGCATCGACAATGGTTCCCGAAAAAGGCGCTCGAAGGTAGTGGCGCCGCTGTCCTGCCTTTGCTTGGTCAAGCGCGCCGCGCGCTTGACCAAGCTGCGCCGTCGCCGACGTCGCTTGGGTATTACTTTGCTTTGATTGCACGTCCGAAACGGTGCCCTCAGTGTTCAGTTGCGCAGTGCGACCGGCCACGTCGACGGCGAGCCGTTCCCCGGCGAAAGCCGCTTCGACGCCAGCAGTCGCTTGCGCGACTTGCGCATCGATGACGTCTGTCTCGAGCTGCCCCAGCAGCGCTCCCGCCTTTACGGCTTGCCCTTTGACAACGTACGTCGCCGCAATGCGGCCGCCCACCTCGAATCCCAGTGGAAGCATTTTCGAAGGGAACAATTGGCCCGTGACTCTTTCCGATTCCTGGGCAGTGGTCTGCACGGCATCGACGAGCATCACCCGCGGAACCGTCGCTCCGTCACCCTTCCCTTTGATTGGTTTGCATGCCGTTGAAGCAAGCAGCGCCACAGCCAGGCAGCAAAAGCGCATCATCGCTGCCTCGCCTTCGGCGCAAGTGCGCGACGCGCTTTTACCGGCAGACTTCTTGCACGGTGACCCTTGGGACGAGTTCCGGAGACCAGCAGTTGACGGATAGCGTGCGTCATCGCCAACATGTCTGATTTGGACCTCGCCTCAGTAATTGCCAGCGTCACCATCGTGTAGTCTCCCACCTTCAGCGATCCAAACACCTCAGGAGAAACGCCCGTGCGAGGCTGCCCCTAGGATTTTTTATCAGCGAATGCTCTGCGCGCCGCAGCGAACAATGCGGCACGCGCACTTCGTTCCGCTGGATACCCCATGGAGGCATGGTTTGCCTATTCGTCGAAAGAGGTCAAGGGTTGTGAAGAGCGGGTCAGAAACCTATTGCGCGCCGCCGTCGCTCAGCGCGCGATGGCGATGGCGAGGCGGAAAAGGTCTTGGTTGAGTTCCTTGTAGTCGGAGTTGCCCCGTTCGTTCTCTAATTGCGCGGCGATCGCTGGAAGCGCCTTCTGTGCATCTGCCTTCGCGGCGGGAACGTCAAACAAGATCCAGTCGCACGCGAGGATGAACGCGGAACGAGCAGCTTTGTTTTTCTCGCCGAGATTCGCGAAGAGGCTTGGAAGCTTGCTGGCGTCTTTGCTGCGCCCGACTTCGAGTGCGGCGCGTTGCCGTACTTCGGGGATCGGGCTGCTGAACTTCTTGACCCAGCAGTCCGCCTTCCCGGCGCACTCGCTGGCCGCAGAGGCTACTTGCTTGAGCGTAGCTATCGTCTTTCGATTCCCTTCAATTTTCTCATCCATGTCATGGCAGGAGAGCTCTTGCGGTGTCGCGCTGCACTCGCTCTGGTAGCGGGCTGCTTCTTCGCTTGAAAGCTTGTCGAACAGCGAGGGATCGTCCGTGAGCATACCCAACGCGCGGATCGCGCTTTCCCGCTCCGCCCATGGCCCCTTCGTCGCGCTCTCGGAAAGTGCGACGCTGACGCTGCTCTCGCCGATCCGGGAAAGCGCCCGGGCGTAGGCAAACTTCTCCACAGGTGCGGCGACGGGACCATTCATCAGTCGTCCGAGCGTTTGGACGGCACTTCGCATGCGCATTCGACCGGCGGCGTCTGAAGCCTGAAAGCGCATCACCGCCCGCGCCATTTCATCAGAGCCAGCGTAGTTGAGATTGGTAAGAATCCCTTCCTCCGCGCGAGAATCATGGAAATCGCCGAGGACTTGCATCGCTTTCGCCGCCAGGGCTACACCCTCCTTGTCGTGCTGTTGGGCCCACGTGAGCAGCTCCTTGTCCTGTCCGTAGAGAACCGGAACGAGCGCATCCGCTGCGGGCTTTCCAATCGCGTAGAGCGCCATGCACGCTTCGCTGTAGACGCCTCCGCGGTCGTCGAACATTGCGCGGATGAGCAAGGGAACGAACCGCGAGTCACCGATACTTCCCAGCGCAGCGACCGCACGCGACGCGACATAGGGCTCAGTTTCCCCAGAAACTGCGATGGCCGAAATCGCATCAACGGCACCCTTTGCCTTGAGCTTTCCAAGCGCGTCAATCGCGGCGACCGCGGTGAAGGCGTCCTTGGCTTTCAGAAGTTGGAGGAGCGGCGGAATCGCCTCCTCGCCACCTATCTCCCCAAGGGCGGTGGCGATTTCCTTGTTGAGCATGTTGGAATCGCTTCCCACGCTGACTGGCGCGATCTCTGCCGCGAGCGTGGAGACCGCCCGTGGGTCCTTCGCTTCGCCGAGGAGGCGCGCGATCGCCGCCTTCACATCGTCGCCTTTGGTCGTGCCCAACTGGCTTTCAAGGAGAGGGACCATGGACGGACCCATGAATTTGGACTTTCGCAAGTCCTCGACAATCTTCACTCTCTCGGTTCGGGACTTGGCGGAAGCAAATTGCTTCTCCCAGTATCCAGGCGTCGAGGGGTCAGCCTTGCAGGCCGAAAAGATCAGAGCAGCAACCACGAGCGTCGTCGCAAACAACCGAGAATGCATGGGAAGCTCCCTGGTGAAGGCTTGGTGAAAGCAAATTGTGGATCCTGGCTCGTCGAAGGTCAACGCGCGCGTGTTATTTGCGAAAAGAAATTTCCCACGGTAACCCATCGGTGCAACGAGCCCGAGCGCCACGCACGCTGCACGGCGAGCCCAGATGCGATACAAAGGGTCTGGACCCTCCCGTCTCAATTGGAATTGATACGGGGCCCTGTTCCGATTTGCACAGTAACCCGCACGGAGACGCAATAGCGATGAATAGACACGCAAGCCAACGCCACATGGGATGGGCGCTTCTCGCAGCTCCACTGCTTTGTGTGGCCTGCGCAACTTCAAGCGTCACCGGTTCCTGGAGCAGTACCTCTTTCAAAGAAAAGCCACTGAAGAATATCGTCGTCTACGTCCGCGAAAGCGAGAGTCTTCCATCGGGAATGCAGGAATTCGCACTCAGCGATGCGCTGAGCCAGTTCACCAACGCCACGCCGTGGGCGCGCGTCTTTGGCGATTCGGACATCCGCAAAATTCCCAAAGCTGAAGTGCGCGATCGCCTTCTGAAAGACGGCTTTGATGGATTGTTGGTTGCCGGGCTCACCAGCGTTTCGCAGCAGCAGAACTACGTTTATGTAGGAGCCGGGTGGGGAGGTTGGTGGGGGCCCTGGAGTGGATACTCTCCTGGGTTCACCTATGTGAGTTCAAACTACTATTCGCTGGCAACACTCTACGAAATAGACAGCGGCAAGATGGTCTGGCGAGCGGAGACCGAAGTCCCCCACTCCACCAATCGTCGCAAAGCCGTGGCGAAATTCGTGACGCTCATTCAAGCGAACCTTCACAAGGCTGGCGTCGCTAGCAAATAGTGCCATTGCCTGGAGTTCGCGAAACGAACTGAAGTTCCCTTCAGTTCGTTTCGCGCCTAAGTCCCTCGCATGGACCTGATGAACGAATTTGCCTGGAGAGGCATGCTCCAGGACGCCACTCCCGGCGCTCGCGAGCTCCTCTTGCGAGAGCAAGTCCGCGGATATGTTGGCTTTGACCCAACCGCGGATTCGCTTGGCGTGGGCAATCTGGTGCAGGTGATGACGCTCCTGCATTTTCAACGCGCTGGGCACAAGCCGATTGTACTCGTGGGAGGCGCCACCGGGTTGGTGGGTGACCCTTCGGGAAAATCCCAGGAGCGCCCGCTGCTCTCAGAAGATGCGCTGGCCGCGAACATCCAAGGCCAACGCTCACAGCTCGAACGATTTCTCGATTTCGATCCCGGTCCCTGCGCCGCCGAACTCGTCAACAACCGCGACTGGTTCAAGGACTTCCACGTGCTTGGCTTCCTGCGCGAAGTCGGCAAGCACATCAGCGTAAACAGCATGTTGGCGAAGGATTCGGTAAGGCGGCGCATCGGCGGCGAGGAACCAGTGGGCATGAGCTTTGCTGAATTTAGCTACTCGCTCATCCAAGCATACGACTTCTATTGGCTCTGGAAGCATCGCGGAGTGAAGCTTCAACTCGGCGGCTCGGACCAGTGGGGAAATATTGTCACCGGCACGGAACTCATCCGCCGCAAGGAAGGCGGGGAGGCGCACGGGCTGACGACGCTGCTGTTGACAAAGGCAGATGGAACCAAGTTTGGAAAGACTGAAAAGGGCAACCTTTGGCTGGATGCACAGCGCACCAGCCCTTACGAATTCTTCCAATTCTGGTTAAGCGCGAGCGACGTCGACGCGCGCTCCTATGCGCGGATTTTTACCGTTCGAAGTCAAGAGGAGATTGTAGCTCTCGAAGCCGAACAGGCGACTGCACCGGAGCGCCGAAGCATGCAGCGGGCAATCGCCGATGAGGTCACGGCCCGCGTGCACGGGAGCGAAGGTCTGCACCTCGCTCGCGCCGCGACGGAAATCCTTTTTGGAGGTGGCACCCTGGAACAGCTTCGCTCCCTCGACGAGGAACAATTCGTCGCGCTCTTTGCAGGCGCTGGCGTGCCCATGGCCGATGTGCCCCGCGCCGATTTGGCCAAGGGAATCTCTCTCCCCGAATTGTTTTCCGACCGTGCCAAGCTCCTCGGGTCGCGCTCTCAGGTCCACGCGTTGGCAAAGGCGAACGCGCTGGCTGTAAACTTCGAGAAGATTGGAGATGCCAAAGCTTCCATTGGGTTGGAACGGCTTCTGAACGATCGCTACTTGTTGCTGCAAAAGGGGAGACGTGACTATTGCCTCATCCGCGCGGTGTAGATTCGTCTCCTTGCGGGGTGCTTCCAAACCCAAGAATGCGCTACAGTCGCATGACGATTCCCTCGACACGCGATTCGCCGCACGCTGGCGGCGTCCCACGACTCATGCCGCCGACGACTACTCCTCCCCGCCATGTCTAGCCTTGCACTCTGGGGCCTGGTCCTCATGCTCATCGTCTTGCACGCCCTGCTGGCCGCCTTTGAGTCCGCGCTCCACGGCGTTTCGATGGCGGGAGTCGTGGAGCTTGCGCAGGGAGGATCCAAAAGGGCCAAGCGGGTTGCGGCCCTGAAAGCTGACCCTCAAGCCACTACCGCGGCGATGTGGCTTGGCCTGATCCTCATCGGGTTCACGGCGGTCGCCCTCGCGGTACCTGCCGCCGCTCGCGCCGTCGCTCATTGGACGGATCCCGGCGCCGAGCAGATGACACTTTCGACGCTCCTGGTGACGCTCCTCAGCGCGGGCCTCGTGAGCTTGCTTGTTATTTCTGCGGACCTGGTCGCTCGCTCCGCCGCTGTGCAGGCACCGCAGTCGACGGCGCTCGCGCTTTCATCCGTTGGAGCTGCGGCTTTTTGGGCGCTGCGTCCGATGGTCCGGGTCTGGGCCAAAGCCTTGAATGTTTCCCTGCGTCCCTTCGGGCGGCGCGTTTCCTTTGAGTCGGCGCTCCCCTCCCTCGAAGAACTAGAGCGCAGCTTGATACGCAAGGCGCAGCTTGCGGAAATCGACAAAGGCGCGCCTCAGCTCATTCGACGAATCTTCGCACTCTCCAAGAAGACCTGCGACGACCTCATGGTTCCAAGAACCGAGATCGTGGCCATCGACATTTCAACGCCGATCGCAGAAATCTTGGAACTCATCGCGGAAGAAAACCACTCGCGCATTCCTGTGTATCGCGATGAAGTGGATCGCATCGTCGGGATCCTTCACGTCCGCGACCTAGTCCCCATGCTTCAGCATCCAGAACTCATCGTCCTCCAGGACGTCGTGCGGCCAGCGGAGTTCGTTCCCTGGATGAAGCGGATCGGCGATTTGCTGCGAGACATGCAACGCCACCGCATCCACCTTGCCATCGTCGTCGACGAGTACGGCGGTCTCGTGGGAATCATCACCCTGGAAGACATCCTTCAAGAAATCGTCGGACCCATTCACGACGAATTTGAAGAGTTTGAAAAACCCGTCGAAAGGCAACCTGATGACAGCTTCTTGGTGGATGCGACCATTCCAGTCGCAGACTTTTCCACGGCCTTCGACTTTCGATTTCCGGCTGGCGACTTTGAAACCCTTGGAGGCTTTCTCTCACATCTTGCGGGTTCGATTCCCGAGACGCTCGACAGATTCATTCACAATGGCTGGGTGTTCGTCGTCCAAGCAAAGGTCGGACCGCGCCTCGAACGCATCCGGGTATTCAAACCCAAGGTGGTCCTCGAACGGCGCCCCGCCAGCGGTGGAAGCGTGGAATCAACGAAAGCGTAGGCTCTGGGCATGTAGCCTGCATGTCGACCCCTCATGGAACGTTGGATGCCAGTTCTCGGCATATGCGGCGCGCTCGCTAGTGCTCCTGCACTCGCGAGGGAAGTGGTTCCTGGATCGCCGAAGAGCGGCTTCACCATTGCAGGCGCCTCGCTCATCGGTGTTGGCCTCTCGGGAATCGGTGTCGGAATCGCAGGACTCTTGGAACGCGACCGGATTTCGGCGTTGGTCCGGAACTACCCCAGGCCCACGGAGGCGCAAGCACCGGCGCTCCTCGCGCTCGACCTAGCCGCACGGGGCGCAACCACCCTCATCATTGCGGGCTTTGCGAGCGCAAGCACCCTCATCGCCATAGGAATCGTAGGACTTACCCTTCCCTGGAAGCCTCGCATCGTCGTCGTACCAACGGCGATGGGCGTCGCACTCGCAGGAGTATTCTAGTAGCGATTGACGGAGAGGACTAGCCTGGCTGGGTCATCTTCTCGGGGCGGACGATTTCATCGAAGGCTTCGGCAGAAATGCACTTGAGCTCATCGACCACGACTTGGCGAATCGTGAGATTGCGATCGGCGGCCATCTTTGCGGCCTTCGCAACGACGTCATAGCCGAGGAGCGGCGTAAGCGCTGTGGCAAGCATCAGCGAATGTTCGAGGTGATCCGCAATCGCCTCAAGGTGAAGGTCAAATCCTGAGACGCAATTGACCTCAAAAGACTTCATTGCGTCGGCAAGGAGTCCAAGCGATTCCAGCGCGTTGTGAATGATGACCGGTTTGAAGGTGTTCAACTGGAAGTGCCCTTGGCTCCCGGCGAATCCAATCGTCACGTCATTCCCGAAAACTTGCGCGCACACCATCGTCAATGCCTCGCATTGGGTCGGGTTCACCTTTCCCGGCATGATGGACGAGCCGGGTTCGTTTGCAGGCAGCACATACTCGCCGATGCCCCCATGTGGCCCGCTCGCCAAGAGACGAAAGTCGCTGGCAATCTTGAACAGTGCTGTCGCTAACACCTTGAGTGCTCCGCTGAGGCCGACGATGGCCTCATGGCCAGCGAGGCCCATGAACTTGTTGGGTGCGCTGGTGACGGCACGGCCGGCTGCACCGGCAATCTCCTTGCAAACCGCCTCGGCCCAACCCTTTGGGGTATTGAGTCCGGTTCCCACCGCCGAGCCTCCGATCGCAAGCGGGAGCAAGCCCGCCGTCGCATGCATCACCGCGTTTCGGGCGAACTTCAGTTGGGCCGTGTGTCCGG
>JBGSMZ010000044.1:0-39525 GCA_041739845.1 Myxococcaceae bacterium | reverse complement strand
GAGACCAGCCGAAAACATTCGCTCGCTGCGACGGTCGATCGCCTCATAGAGCGCTGCGCGAGGGGGATCGAGAATGACGAAATCGAAATGGTAGCGCGAGGATGCAAAGCCGTGCGCGGCGCGCAGCTCGCTCGGCGAACGCCCCAGCGCCGTTGCGATTTCAATGGCCCGAATGGTTCGAACGCGGTCCTTCGGATTGATGCTTCCGGCCGACCTCGGATCGATGCGCAATAGTCGCGCGTGCAGCGCCTCATCCCCTTCGGTCACTGCAAGCGCCTCGAGGGCCATCCTCAGTTGTGGATCTCGAGGCGGACCTGGCACCAAGCCATGAAGAAGTGCGCGCACATAGAGTCCGGTCCCGCCGGCGACGACAACTTCCCGTCCTCGACTCCAAATCTCCGCAATGGCCGCATCCGCCATTGTTGCAAACGCAGCCGCAGAACACTGGTCGTGGGGAGACAGGCAGTCGATGAGATGGTGCGGAACCTCTGTGCGCTGTGCAGAGCTGGGCTTCGCGAGGCCCAGCTCAAAATACTGGTAGACCTGTTGGGAGTCGGCCCCGACAATTTCGGCACCGCTCGCCTTCGCAATGGCGATTGCGCGATCCGTCTTTCCTGACCCCGTTGGCCCCACGACGACAGTGAGGCGGCGCGTCACTGATTTGCTTTGAGCCAGGTCCCAAGGTTTTCAAGCGCAACCTCGGCGATGACGCCACTCGCCAGCTCTTTGACCTGCAGGCTCCTGCGCAATCGTTCGTCCGGACCGATGGCCGCAAAGAAACGCGCGCCAACTCTTGCGGCGCGTTCCGCTTGCCGCCCAATCTTCTGGAGAGGGTAGAAATCCACGCGATGCCCGGCATTGCGCAATGCAAGCGCGGTTGCCACCGCCTCCTCACTCCCAGCGGCATCGATCGCTCCAAGCACCAAGAGCGGTCCTGGTGCCTTCGCCGGATTGGCTTGCTCCATAAGCAGCGCGAGGCGATCGAGTCCCATGGCAAAGCCAACAGCTGGCTTTTCAGGTCCGCCCAGCGATTTCACCAGGAGATCGTAACGCCCTCCTCCGCAGACCGTTCCCGCAGTTCCAAGTGCACTCTCCCCAGCAGCGGGAGCGTGGACGAATTCGAAGGTGGTTCGGGTGTAGTAATCGAGTCCGCGGACGAGCCGCGAATCCAGAACATAGGGAAGCTGAATCCGGTCAAGGATGCGCCGCACTTGCGCAAAATGGGCCATCGCGGGCGCTTCAATGAATTCTGCGATCGCCGGCGCCTGCGCAATCGCCTCACCCAGGGCCGCATCCTTGGAGTCGAGGAGGCGCAAGGGGTTGTGTTCGAGTGTCTTCTTTGCATCTTCAGGAAGGCTGAACTGGCCGAAGTGCGCGCGCAGTGCTGCAGCGTAGGCGGGCCGACTCTCCGGGTCTCCTAAGGTATTGAGGTGGAGTTGAAAGTCTTGAAGTTCTATGCGCCGCAGGAACTCCGCTGCGAGTGCGATGATTTCGACGTCGAGAGCTGGATCGGGGCTTCCCAGCGCTTCAGCGCCCAATTGCGAAAACTGCCGATATCGCCCCGTTTTCATTCGCTCGTAGCGAAACATCGGGCCCATATAGAACCAGCGGGTGAGGCTCTCCGTCTGGGCGACACCGTGCTCGATATAAGCGCGGACTGCCGGAGCGGTGCCCTCCGGGCGTAGGCTAATCGACCGACCAGCGCGGTCCTCGAAGCTGTACATCTCCTTTTGAACGATTTCTGAACCCGCACCAACCCCGCCGACGAAGAGCGCAGAGTCCTCCGCGATCGGAGTACGGATTTCTCCGTACCCGTAGGTCGCAAAGAGCCGTCTCGCCTCACGCTCCAGACGGATCCAGGTTTGCGTCTTTGGTGGAAGGAGGTCGTTCATCCCTTTCACTGCGGCAAACTTTTGGCTCATCGAAGCGATCCAATCCGTTCTCCGGCGCGAACCTTGGTTCCTGCTCGAAGCGTGGGGAGCCAGCGAACCTGCGATCCTTCAAACAGGAGAATCACCGTGGACCCCATCTCAAAAGCTCCGAGTTCCCCACCCATTTCGAGGCGTACCGGCGGATCAAAGGAGGTCTGCGAGGGGGTCTTCCCCTGATGGGTGCGCCCTGCCGAAAAGGTGGTTCGTATGCGCGCGACACAGGTGGCGCCGACGGCCACGAAAGCCAGGGCTCCAGCGCGCGTGCGCAACTGGATGACGAGTCGCTCGTTCACCGCATAGAGCGCATCCACGGACTTGGCGGTGGCCGGATTGACGGGCCAGAATTTCCCCGGAATGGAGCGCGTGGCCAAGACTTCCCCCGCTACCGGCGCGTGAAAGCGGTGGTAGTCGCGCGGAGCGAGGTAGAGCGTGATGTAGGCGCCGTTCGAAAAGCGCGCTGCGTAGCCAGCATCTCCGAGGAGCTTTGCGATGGGGAACTGGATGCCTTTCGCTTGCAGGCACATTTCGCCGTCGAGCGTTCCGAGTTGGGCGACTTGACCATCGACGGGACTACACACCGCATCTGACGCCTGGTCGAAGGTCCGCATCGAAGCCTTGAGGGGCCGCGAGAAAAAAGCATCGAATGTTCGGTAGTCGCGGACCGTACCTTCGAATTCATCTTCCGCGACGCCATAGACTTTGATGAAGGCGCGAATGGCAGTTTGGTGGACGATCGCAGGTGCTGGAAGACGCGTCAGGCCGCCCACCAAGTGCGAAATCGTTGATTTCGGCAAAACCCGCATCAACGACACAAACGCGCTGTCCGAAAGATCTCCCATTACCCAGCATCTGATGGTGCTGCGGCGGCAGGCAATGGGCCACCGGGAACGTAGAACACTCGGCCCGCGTCGGGACCTTCGACGAGGCGTCGTGTCACGCCACCGTCGAGGATTACTTGGGTGCGCGTCTCTTCACTGCGCTCCACGAGCACTCCGTTTGCAAATCGGTAGGTGACGTTCGTGGTCGCGCCAATTTTGAACTTTAGCCGACACAACGCAGAATCGAGATTGGAGAGTCGCACTGCATCCCCCGCTTCACTGCGGGTGGTGCAGCTTCCGTACTTTGCCTCGAAGTCAGCGATGGGCATTCCGCCAAAGGGAGCGTCTGGTGTCGCAGCATCTTGGCTGTCTGCGGGCGGTCGCGCTGGTACTGCGGTCGTGGGTTGGTACGGGGCATCGATCACTCCCCTGGGAGGGAGTGCTGCAGCTGCGCGTTCTTTTCCGATCCGCGCGCGATGGCTCTCGATATCCTGTACGAGGGCATTTGCCGCTGGCCCTTCGACAGTGTCCGAGGGGATCGCCTTGAGCGCCGCGAGCAGAGGATCCATTGCTGGATCCTCATAGGCATCGTCGCCCATGCGCGAAACGAGCACCGAGACCTTCACCTCGAGATCGAAAAACTGGAGAGCTCTTTGCTTTCGGCACCCGGGAAGGGAAAGCACTACAGCGGCGACCATAATCGGTGCCCAATGCCGGCCTAGGCTACACACCAAGGAAGAGCCTCTTCGCAAAATTTGGTGAAAGTTTGGCATCGAGGATTCGCTGCGCCGAGCGACGAATATCATACTCGACCCGCACGTACTCGACTGTTCGCCGATTTGCGTCGTAGAGGGTAAAGCAAGCCCGGTTGTCGTAATCCCGCGGTTGCCCCACAGAGCCCACCGAAACAATATACTTAAATCCCTTTTTCAAGCCGAAGCGCACCGCCGACACTTCCTTGACGGCATTCGCATTCATGGCGAATGCCTTGCACAGGTGACTGTGTCCGATGAAGGTGATTTCCGAGAACAAGGACAGGTAGGGGACGAGCTCTTTCGCCTGATCGAGGGCAAAGACGTATTCGTAGGCTTTGGGATCGAGTGGGGATCCGTGGCAAAATCCGATAGGCCCGATGCGATAGGTGAACGGAAGCGTTCGCAACCAATCGCGATTTTCCGAGCTGATCTCGTCGCTCGTCCAGTCCAGGGCTTTGCGCGCCGCATCATAGTAAAATGCGTAGTCCATGCGCTCCGCGACTGCCGCGTCGTGGTTACCAAGCAGCGTGATTTCTGCGACAGAGCGCACGATCTCGCAGCACGAATTGGGGGAAGCGCCGTACCCTACGACATCTCCCAACGAGACGACTCTGTCGACGCGCGCGCGATCCACCGAGCGCATCACGGCGGTGAGGGCCTCCTGGTTTCCGTGAATGTCAGAGATGATCGCGATGCGCACAGGATTCGTTGGTGGATCGTAGGTTTATGCTGCGCCGGAGCGTATTTCCAATCGAAGTCTTCTTTTGTGGCTTCTCACGATGCTTGTTCGCTAAGCGCGATCGCCGAGAGCCGTTGGATCTTGAGGTTGACAACCTTGGAGCGGCGCTCGATACGCCCCTCTCCCAGCAAGAGTGGGCTCATCGTGATCTCCTGCCGAAACTGCAAGAAGTGCTTCGGCTCAATCACGAAATTCGCGATTCCGGTTTCGTCCTCTACGGACAAAAAGGTGAAGCCTCGCGCCGTCGGTGGCCGTTGGCGAACGATGACAAGTCCACCCATCCGTGCAGGGGTTCCATCGGCCATGGCGAGAAGCGCTTCCGCGGTCACTGCTTTGCCCCTTTGAAGCGCTGGGCGAATCAAGGCTACCGGGTGCGCTTCCAAGGAAAGCTGGGTGGCATCGTAGTCGAGAGTCACCCGCTCCAATCGACTCATCTGCGGGAGCTCGGAACGGTCCTCTGCCATTGGGAGACCAAAAAAGAGGTCATGGGGGTCGAGGGGCCCCAGTGCATGGATGTCCCAGAGCGCCGTGCGCCGATCAGGGCACGGGAGTGCACCGCTCAACGCAAGTCGCGTGAGGTCCGCTCGAGAAATCCGGGTTCGCTGCGCCAATTCCCCCACCGTTCGGAAGGGACCGCTGCGACGCGCTTCTTCGATCTTCCGGACTGAGGACTCCTGCAATCCTCTGACGAGTTCGAAACCCAAGCGCAACGCCGGTTGGCGCACCGGATGCCCCTCGCTGGGATGAGAGGAATACGCTTCCAGAGAAGTTCCATCGATTTCCAATCGACTTTCCCATCCTGAAGCATCTGCGGACACCGGGCGAACTTCGACACCGTGACGCCGAGCATCCTCCACCAAGGTATGGACAGCATAGAACCCCATGGGTTGCGCATCGAGAAGTGCCGCACAGAACGCCGCCGGGTAGTAGCGCTTGAGCCACGCGGACACGTAGACGATGAGCGCAAAAGAAGCAGCGTGGCTCTCGGGGAATCCGTAGTGAGAAAATCCTTTGAAAGAGTCGAAGCACCCCTCTGCAAAATCCCGATGGTAGCCGCGAGCGATCGCTCCTCCGACGAAGCGCTCTCGAAATGTTGGAAGTAATTGGTCGGCGCGCTTGTGGGAAAGTGCGCGGCGAAGGCGATCCGCCTCTCCTGCCGAGAAGCCAGCAGCGACCATCGCGAGTCGCATTGCCTGTTCCTGGAAAAGGGGTACTCCCAGCGTGCGCCCGAGGATTTCCCGGACAGCCTCCGAGGGAAAAACGACAGGCTCTTCACCGGACCGGCGACGCAAATAGGGATGCACCATCTGCCCTACGATTGGACCGGGGCGGATGATCGCGACCTCGATCACCAGGTCGTAGAACGAACGCGGCCGGAGTCGGGGAAGCATCGAGAGCTGGGCGCGGCTCTCCACCTGAAAGACGCCGATCGCGTCTCCCTCGCAGAGCATGTCGTAGACCGCCGAATCCTCGGGAGGCACTGTCGCCATCGAGAACTTCTGTCCCGTCGTCTTTTCGATGAGGCGGAACGTACGCGAGAGAACCGTCAACATCCCCAGTCCAAGGAGATCGACTTTCAAGATGTTCACGGCGCTGAGATCGTCTTTGTCCCACTGCACCACCGTTCGATGTTTCATGCTTCCATTTTCGATGGGCACGATAGAAGAAACGCGGTTGTCGCTGATCACGAAGCCACCGACGTGAATCGAAAGATGCCGCGGCATTCCGGAGAGTTGGCGAGCGAGAGCGAGCACTTTGACGACTGTTGGATCGGCGATTGAAAGCCCGGCCCGCAGTGCCGTTTCGGTGCTCGCTTCCTCGTTGAAGTCGACGTGCTTGGCGAGACGGTCGAGCGTATCGAGAGAGAGCCCAAGCGCTTTTCCGACCTCCCGAACCGCGAGCCGCGAGCGAAAACAAACGTGTTCGCTCACCATTGCTGCGTGCGAACGACCGTGCTTCGCGTACACATACTGGATGACTTCTTCTCGGCGCTGGTGCTCGAAATCGACGTCGATATCGGGAGGCTCGTTGCGATCCTTGGAAAGGAATCGCTCGAACAACAACCCCATCCGCACCGGATCGATCGAAGTAATCTCCAGTGCGTAGCAGACTGCCGAATTGGCCGCACTGCCCCGCCCTTGGCACAAAATGCCACGGCGACGGGCAAAGGCGACGAGGTCCCACATCGAAAGGAAGTAGCCAGCATAGCCAAGCTCTTCGATCAGTCGGAGTTCCCGTTCGATTTGCTGGGTCACCTCCGGCGGAATACCAACCGGGTAGCGTCGCCCCAAGCCGTTGTGAACCAAGCTTGCCAGATACGTTTGTGGCGTGGACCCTTGGGGCAGCGCTTCGCGACTGAATTCGTAGCGAAGGTCGTCCAGGGAGAATCGACACGCCGATGCGACTTGCATCGTGCGTTCCAAGGCTTCTGGCAAATCGGAGAAGAGCGCCAGCATTTCCGCAGGTCCCTTGAGCGTTCGTTCCGCATTGGAGAACAGCAATGTCCCCGCGCGATCGACGGTGGTTCCTCGTCGAATTGCGGTGAGGACGTCTTGGAGCGGTTGCCGGTCGCGCTGGTGCGTATGGACGTCGTTGTGCGCAAACAATGGAAATCTGTGCTTCTCAGCAAACGCGCGCGCGCGCTGAAAACGGTGCGTGTCTTTTGCCTCCAGGGTTCGAGCAATCCCTACCGATACCCGACCTGGAAACGCTTCGCACAATGGCGCCAAAGATTGTGCGGAGTGTGGAATCTTCGGAATGAGCAATTGAAGCCCCTCTGCGCGGTCGGCAATCTCTCCCAATGGCACTCCAGCTTCGCCCTTGGGATGGCGCAATCGACTCGTCGTCAACAACTCGCAGAGATTGGCGTAGCCGGCAGCGGATTCCACGCAGAGCACCACTTGTCCTCCCAGCGGAGCTTCGAGCGTCAAGCGGGCTCCAATAATCATTCGAAGCCCTTTCTCTTTTGCCGCGAGGTGCGCCTTGACGGTGCCGTACAATCCGTCGTCGTCGGTGAGTGCGATCGCCTCCATCCCTAAGGCGTGTGCTCGCGCCACCAACTCTTCAGGATGGGACGCACCGGTGAGAAAACTGTAATTCGAACGGCACACCAACTCGGCGTACATTGGCCCCCTCAGTCGAAGACGCCTTGGGCGTAGAAGAGTCCATCCCGTCCATCGCGAAACACCCACACCGAACCAACGCCTTCTAGTTGCACCCGGTAGTAGTCGCGTGCGTAGCCGCGCGACCACCACTCGCCAGTCACCCGCTCGGGGCCTTGGATCGCTTCGACGCGGCGCCTCCGCCCGGCAACATCCATCGCGACCAGCGCGCCCGCCGCATCCATCTGCGAGTTGATAAAGCAAGGCGCCTGGAACAAGCGCGAAGGGCGCGTCCCCATGGTTTCGTCATCGAGCGTTGGGGCAACTTCTCCTTTGCTTTTCCGCCGCGGCCAGCTGGCCGCTGGCTTTGCTGCTTTGCTCTTCTTGAAATCCATTTCGAAACTGGCTGCTGGGCCAGCTTCTGGAGGAGAAAATCTGGCTTTGGACCAGGATGCTTCCGGTCGATGTCGCGGCTGCGGTTGGGCAGTGAACAGCGCCTCTTCACCGAGCGTCGACTGCAGTCGCGACAGCACGACATCGAGTGCAGCGCCGCCATCTTCTCTTTCGCCGAATGTCCGCTGATGCGCTGGGGCAGGACAATGCTCCTCGACCTTCAAGGTGATTGCGACGATCGGATGCTCGACGGTGAGGTCCGTGAGCCGATGGCGGAGCAGCTCCAACAGAAGTCGACGCTCCGACATCGGACGCGACAAGAGCAGTCGAACGCGCACGGCCTCCGCAGCATCGAGCATCAAGGTGATGCGAAGCCGGACAGCCGCTTGCTGGCGACCTTGCAATCGTCCGCTGATGCGATCGACCGCCCTCTTCAATGCAAACAACACCGGCTCGAGTTGCTCCGCGGGCCAGTCGAGCTGCACCGTCTCTTCGAGAGTCGCAGGGAGCGGATCGGCGACCAACAGCGATTCGTCTTCGCCCCGCGCCAAGCGCGAGGCCAAACGACCGATGGTTCCAAAGCGGGAAACCAAAGCGCCTGGAGAAAGACCGGCGAGTTCTCCCAGAGTCGACAGGCCAAGAGCGCGAAACGGTTGTGCCTCCTGAGCGCCGAGCCACCCTTCTTCGAGCGCCTCCAGAGAGACCGCAGCCAAGCGCCCATCACCGCGCGGTCCCACCACGGCGCCTTGCACTCTAGACTTCGCCAGCGCTTGGGTCGTGAATCGCTCCGAGCCCACGACAAAACGGAACTGGAGTCCTTCGCACGCAGTGCCAACGGCTTGCGCCCAGGCCATTTCAGAGCCCCAAAGATGGGCAGCCGAGGCATCCAACCAAAGACCCTCCACGCCATCGGATTGAAACATAGGTCCAAACTTCAAAAGGGATTCACCCAGTGCGCGGAGCGCCTCCGCATCATGCGCTCGAATGGAGGGTTGGCGCAGCACGCTTCCTTCGAGGGCGACAGCGGCGGCGAGGGTCATCCCGGAACGGATTCCGATCCGACGCGCGGCGGGAGAGGCGAACGCCACCCGTTCTACGCCGCGCTCTTTGTGATGCAGCAGGAGCGCGCGCCCACAAAGTGATGGTTGATCTCGCATGAGCCGCTGCATCGGAAATCCCGGAAGCGCCAGATAGAGAACGCGACCGGTCACCTCCAACTGCGCCCGGGCAAGTCGATTGGCCCTTCGCGCCCCGGTCGTCCGTACACGACGCTAAACCCATCGCGGTCAAAGTTGCTCGGTGGTCGATGAAAAGACCGGGTCGGAAAAACGGTAGGCACGCTAGGCGTTGGGGCAATCGCCCCAGGCTTTTGAAAATCTTGCGCAAGCGCCCAGCGGATGGTGTGCCGTTGTCCATGCGGCGACAACAGTTCCAGCTCCTCTGGCCCCCTTGCTCCGTGCCGCCCGCGAGGACGCGGTTTTGCGACGGTGATCCGCGGCAAGCCACGAACACTCCCGGGCCCCGCGGTGAGAACGAGGAGAAGCCCTCCTCCCGTTCGCGCGGCGTCTAAGAGTTTGTAAACTTCGATGGAAGTGAGCTGCAGTCCAGTGTGGATGATGTCGAGCACCACGCAGGCAAAACTGCCACTTCGCAAAAGTTGGACGGCGGTCCACACCAGTTGCCGCGGCTCGCGCGGACGGACGATAAGCAACTGGGAGAGTTGCACACCGCGCGCTTGCGCGGTTGGTGGATAGAGCTCTTTGGGGCCGTCGATCCATGCGGCGAGGCGCCGTTCTCGACAAGCCGCAGCGACCACCGAGAGCGCCAACGAAGTTCGCCCTGACGCAACCGCGTCGCCGGCCAAGGCAACTCCTGTTCCCATCCGGAAAAAGCCCAACGTATCGAGTTCCGGGATTCCCAGTTGTAGGGAGAAGAGCAACGAGCGAGGTTCGCCCTTCAGTCTTTCGATCTTCTCTCGCAATTGGCGAATGACTGCAGCGCGCGCATTCATGGTGGTGTCCTCACTCCTCTAGGCATATACTGAACGCCCGTATAGTTGCACGAGGATCTGACACCACTTCGGTTTTGGGTTTCTTCCTTTCAATTCCGAAGCTGTGCGGCGCAGCGTCGGAGCACTTTTCTTCTGGTATGGAGACCTTTCCCCGCGCGTGACAATGGCGATACCCTCTCCTTCAGGATTAGCGCTTGAGCAACAAATCCTCGAAGGCACCCTCGAGCGGATTACCTATCTCAATGAAGACAGCGGCTGGTCCGTCGTTCGGATCGGGACCGCGACCCATAAGGAACCGATCACCGCGGTAGGAAATCTCTTTGGTGCCCAGTCCGGAGAATGGCTGCGCCTCCGCGGACACTGGATCCTTGACAAGAAATACGGCGAGCAGTTTCAGGTCGACACCTACGAAACACTTCGGCCCGCGACGCTCGCTGGAATCCAGAAATACCTAGGAAGCGGGTTGGTGCCGGGCGTCGGGCCCGCGTTTGCCGAGCGCCTCGTCGCCCATTTTGGAATCGAAACCCTTCAAGTGATTGAGGAGAACCCCAAGCGTCTCCGGGAAGTGGAAGGGATTGGCCCCAAGCGCGCCGAGCAGATTTTGCGCGCTTGGGAAGCCCAGCGCGAAATTCGCAACGTCATGGTGTTCCTCCAATCGCACGGAGTCGCCGCGCACCACGCGGTAAAAATCTTCAAACAGTACGGTCCGCAGGCCATTGCGATTGTTCAGGCCAATCCTTACCGCCTCGCCCAGGACGTATTTGGAATGGGATTCAAGACCGCGGATGCAATCGCCCAAGCGTTGGGGACCCCAACCCATTCACCGCAACGAGCGCGCGCTGGGCTCTTGCACGTGCTGGGGGAGCACGCAGAGCAAGGGCATGTATTTGTCAGTCGCCGACCTCTCCTCGAAAGCGCACAGGAGATCCTGGCCATCGCCCCACCGATCCTCGAAGACGCTATTTCCGAACTGGCGGCGACCAAAGAAATCGTCGTGGAAGCAGAGAGCGCTCCGGACTCCGACCGTATCTCTCTCAAGAACCTCCACGTTGCAGAGGTCGAGCTTGCAGCGATGCTGCGCAACCTCCTCGCCACGCCGGCCAAGCCGATCGCTATCGACCTCGAAAAAGCGGTTGCCTGGTTTGAAGCGCGGGCCGCAATTACCTTGGCTCCAGAACAACGGGACGCTCTTTGCGCCGCAGCGACTTCCAAAGTCCTGGTGATCACCGGTGGCCCGGGCACTGGAAAAACGACGCTCGTCAATGGGATCCTTTCCGTGCTCGAGCGCAAAGGCCGGAGGATCACGCTGGCCGCACCCACCGGGCGAGCCGCCAAGCGACTCGCCGAAACAACAGGTCGGGCGGCGCATACGATTCACAGGCTTCTGGAGTTCGATCCCCGGCTTCGCATTTTCAAGCGCGACCGCGAATCGCCACTCGAAACCAATATCCTCATTTTGGACGAGGCCTCGATGATCGACACCATGCTGGCGCGCAGCGTCGTCCGAGCGCTCCCCTCCGATGCGCAGTTGATCCTCGTCGGCGATGTCGACCAACTCCCATCGATCGGACCCGGGAGTGTGCTGCGCGATGTCATCGCCTCCAGAGCAACGGACGTGGTCCGTCTTCAGCAGATATTCCGCCAAGCAGCGGCCAGTCGAATCATCACCAACGCGCACCGCGTCAACAGTGGCGAACTCCCGCTCCTCGATGCGCATGGGGAAGGGGCGGATTTCTACTTCGTGGAAAGAGACGATCCGCAAGCGATTGTCGCTTCGGTAAAGACGATGGTGAAGCAACACCTCCCCTCGCGCTTTGGGCTGGATCCGTTCACCGACATTCAAGTGCTGGTGCCGATGAATCGTGGCGTCGTTGGAACCGTTTCGTTAAACGCTGAACTTCAGGCACATCTCAATCCATCAGGGCCCTCGCTCACTCGGGGCAACCGGATGTTCCGCACCGGCGACAAGGTCATGCAGTTGCGGAACAACTACGACTTGGGGGTCTTCAACGGCGATGTGGGGATCATCGAAGCCGTCGATGAAGAGGGTCAAGGCCTGGCGATTCGATTTGATGGCCGGCGGGTTCTCTATGAGACCTCGGATCTGGATGAATTGACGCTGGCCTATGCGAGCACCATTCACAAAGCACAAGGGAGCGAGTTTTCCTGTGTGGTGCTCCCGATTCATACCCAGCACTACGCGCTTCTTCAGCGCAACCTCCTCTACACAGCGATCACCCGTGGTCGGAAGCTGGTCGTCATGATCGGGAGCCTCAAGGCCATCGCGATGGCGGTGCGCAATGGCGATCCGCGGCACCGCGCCACGCGTTTGGCGCAGCGCCTCGCCGATGCACCGACAGCTTTCTCTCCTTGAACGAATCCCAAGGGACTCACCAAAACGGCTCCGTCTGCAAAACAGCGGCTCCTCGACAACGCCGCCGAGTGCCATCGGGCTTCAATGAGCGGGAAAAGAGATTTGAACTCTCGACCCTCGCCTTGGCAAGGCGATGCTCTACCGCTGAGCTATTCCCGCAGGTCTTCCGTTGCCCACTTCGACAACGTTGCGCTCCTGTAGCTGCACCACCCAGGAACCGTCAAACAAATCCAGTCGCTTCTCACGACCGCAGTGGCTGCTGCGATCGCCTCCCCAGCATGGTGAGGAACTCGCGAAAGTACACTCCCGCGCTCCAAATACTAAAAACCATAGAAGCGTAGAGCAAGACTGTCCCTATGCTGTTGAAGTTCACAGGGTACCAGCCGACCAGGAAGAACACTTGGTGCGTGTAGTGGGTGCAAAGTCCGACAATCCCGGTCAACTGAAGTGCCGTCTTCCATTTGCCTTCTTGACCGGCGGCGATCACCAACCCCTCGGAAGCCGCAACTTGCCGCAAGCCGGTGACAATAAATTCACGCGACACCAGGACGATCGCGACCCATGCGGGTACCCGCCCTAAGCGCACCATCATCACCAGCGCCGCCATGACGATCAGTTTGTCGGCGAGAGGGTCGAGAAACTTCCCGACGACGGTGATCTGATTCCATCGGCGTGCGAGGAATCCATCGACGACGTCGGTGACCGCAGCCAATGTGAACACCGATGCGGCCAGCATCGACGACAAGGGATTGGCCTCATAGGCCAGCACGATGAACGCCGGAATCATCAGAATTCGCGCGACGGTAAGAAGGTTCGGGAGATTTCCGAGTTCGCTCAACAATACCGCTGGGGAGCGAACCCCAATGTCCGCAGCCGCCGTTGGGCGGGGAGTCTCTCCGTCAGCTCCGTCAATCTTCATCGCGCACTCCCAAGAGTGCGCAACCCTCGCCGACGAGCTCTACCGCGACACTGTGACCAAAGGCCAGAAGTCGTGGATTGACTCGCCCGTACCATCCGACGAGTCGGCCCATTGGTACGAGCATCGGCACTCCGACCGGCAGGGGCATCGCTTTGAGGGAACCGGAAAGCTGAAGGAGCACGCGTCCAGCTCCTGATAGATGAACCATGTCGATCGCTGGTCCTGCTTCCGCCGCAAGGCGACCATTCTCGTAACCTATCCGTTCCTCGAACGCGAAGATCACCTCCTCCCGCAAATAGACACCTGATTCTTCGCTCGGAGCTTCCGAATCGTCCTCGAGATCGACCGAGTGGAACCGCTTTCCGCACGCCTCCAGATACAGGAGACCATTTCCTGAGACACGCTGGAGTTGATCTTGTCCGGAACTGAATACCTCTGTGCTCTGTCGCCCCCGCCGACGCTGAATGGCGGGAGTTGCCTGAAGCCGGCCGACCACGGCTACCAGAGCGTCTAACCGTACAAAAAGCTCTCCAGGAACTGTCACCGCGAGCCCTTCAGGTCCAAGTTGGAAGAGCCCGCCTCCTGGTTCATGCCCCCAAACCACCGAACCGAGTTCACGCAATCTTTGCGATGGAAGCGGCGTAAAAACTGCGCTTGGGCGCGGCAGGGGGACGAGTGGTGCGCCGGGAACTGCTGAAGCTCCATCTCCACCGATCTTGACGCTGACCGAAGTGTGACGCGGAGCGCTCGGTTTTTCAGGATGATAGGGGGCTTCGCTGCTGATGCCTGGGGATGCAGCGGCATCGGTAACCTTGAGCGCCTCGACGGTGCTCGAGGGTTCGATCGCTGGAATCGATAGGGTTGGTGCAAACGCCTCGGAGGGCGAATCATGCAAGGGAGTCGCCTCAGACAATTCGGAATCCCCTACCGCGGCCAACGAAGCAAACACCGGAGGTCTCCAGCCATCGTTGCTCTCGGAATAGCTGGGGGAGCGCTTCGGCTCGCGAAGCGTCATTGGGACCGGGGTAACGGGGCGTGGGTCGACAGACAAAGGCCATGGGGTCGGCGAAGTCTCAAGGGGTGCGAACTCTTGCTCCTGAGCCTCGGGAGGCGGTTGCCCGAGAGAGGAGAGAGGTCGCAGAGGATCCTCTTGAGGAGCACCTTCGGATGGAGCATCTCCTTCAATCGTGAGGCCCTCTTGCAAATGGATGGCCGACTCCATTTTTGCGGCCATCTGGTCAGAGCCAGCTTGGAGGAAGTGCTCCCGCGCCTTTCCGTAGTCTCCGATCTTCGCAAGCGCGAGCCCCAGGTAATTGTGCGCTTTCTTGTGATTCTTATCGAGGTCGATCGCCATTTGAAGCTCACGGATAGCTTCCTCGGAATCAGCGGCCTTGAGGTAGACCAACCCGAGATTGACACGAAGGGTCGCATCCGTTGGATTGTCCTCGATGAGAGTCTTAAAAACGCGCTCCGCATCATCAAATTGCCCGAGCCGAAAGTAGGTCAATCCGAGCAGGTTGGACGCCTTGGAATCCTTGGGAGCGATTTCATGGGCGCGCTCAAAGAGATCTCGGGCCTCAGTGACCTTCCCAGCAGACAAGAGTTCGCTCCCTCGCGTCAGCGCGAAATCGAACTCACTGCCGGCAGGCGGATCGGCGATGGTAGATCCTTCAGGCATTGAAGGGAATCCGAATTCTCCTCTCCATCGACATGTTAGCGCGACCCAGACTTCCCCGCATCGCGGGATTTGTACTCGAAGTACAGCTTCAATACTTTGCGGACGTACGCTTGGGTTTCTGGGTACGGTGGAACCGCGCCATGATACCGCCGAAGCGCTTCCGGGCCCGCATTGTAGGCTGCGATCATTTTCACCATGTCGCCATCCAACTCATTCGCAAGCTCACGAAGGTAGCGAACACCACCTTCGATGTTGGATTCGGCATCGAAAAGGTCCGTCACGAACATGCGCCGGGCAGTCGTTGGCATCAACTGCATGAGCCCCGAAGCGCCGACGCGGGAGACTGCATGGGGGTCGAAAGCAGACTCTGCGTGCATGATCGCTCGGACCAACATCACAGGAATTCGGTAGCGAAGGGCCGCTCTTTCGATCTGTGCATCGTAAGTGAGCAATGCTTGTTGGGACTTGGGAGTCACCGCAGCGGGTGCGTCTGGGCGTGGCGATCGGCGGAACTCCCCCTTCGTCGAACTCCCGCGCATGCGCTTCGACACCACGTTGGTGTAGACGATCGTACCGTCGGGTTCGACGTACCGATAGATTTCTCCGGCCGTCGCCACCTGGGCGAGAACTGCAACAGCAAGAGGCATTCGCCGCAAGAAGCGGCTTCGAGGAAATCTTTGGTCCACGTCAACACCAGGCATACCTCCGAAAGCTTACCCTGGAAACGATGCAACGACATGGACAACGCCTGGAAAGGTCAGGATATACCCCGATGCGAGGTTCCAGATGACCAGGGATTATGACTTCGTTGTCTTAGGCTCTGGGGTCGCTGGGTTGACTTTTGCGGCCGAAGCAGCACGCCATGGCTCCGTTGCCGTCTTGAGCAAAAGAGCGCGCTCGGAAGGGAACACTTTCTACGCACAAGGAGGAATTGCAGCCGTGCTTTCCAGCGGCGATACCTTTGGCGAGCACATTGAAGATACGCTCATCGCTGGGGCGGGACTGAATCGTCGCGATGTCGTTGAGATCACCGTACGAGAAGGTCCCGAGCGGCTCCGCCAGCTCATCGCGCTCGGTGCAGACTTCACCCGCTTGCCTTCCGGTGAGCTCGATCTGACGCGCGAAGGTGGACACTCGAAGAATCGAATCGTCCATTCCAAGGACATCACCGGTCGCGAGGTCGAGCGGGCGCTGCTCTCCGCCTGTGACCAAAACCCAAGGATTTCCTTCATCGAGGGGGCAGCGGCAATTGACCTCATCCTCGAGCCGGGAAAGCCGCGTGGCGAAGCGCGCTGTTTGGGCGCCTACGTGCTGTTCCCGGACGAGAGCATCGAAATCATCCGCGGTCAGGTTCTGGTGTTGGCGACGGGCGGAGCCGGGAAGGTGTATTTGTATACAACCAATCCAGACGTTGCGACTGGGGACGGCGTTGCAATGGCGTATCGCGCCGGAGCGCATATCGCGAACATGGAATTCTGCCAATTCCATCCGACGTGCCTCTTTCACGCCGAAGCCAAGAATTTCCTGATCTCCGAAGCACTGCGCGGCGAAGGAGGTCGTCTTCGCCTTACCTCCAGCGGTGAGCGTTTCATGGACCGCTATGATCCTCGCGGTGAGCTTGCTCCTCGCGACGTCGTCGCCCGGGCGATCGACGCGGAAATGAAGCGGACCGGCGACGACTGCGTTGGCCTCGACATGACGCATCTCGGGAAGGCGCTCCTCGTCGAGCGCTTCCCGAATATTTTCTCGACTTGCTTAGCCTTCGGCGTGGATCCCTCGATCCAGCCCATCCCCGTCGTACCGGCCGCCCACTACATGTGCGGCGGCGTTCTCACCGATGCTGACGGACGTACCAACGTACCTGGATTGTACGCGGTCGGAGAGGTCAGTTGCACGGGCCTCCACGGCGCAAACCGCCTCGCTTCCAATTCCCTGCTCGAGGGACTCGTTTTTGGCTTCCGCGCAGCCGTGGCCAGTGCCAGCGATCTGGTGACGAGTCCAAACGCTGCTCGCCTTCCTGCCTGGGACTCGGGTTCCTCGGTTCCCTCTGATGAGGCAGTGGTCGTTTCGCAAAACTGGGATGAACTCCGACGGCTGATGTGGAACTACGTGGGGATCGTTCGAACGACCAAGCGCCTTCAGAGAGCCCAGCGACGACTTGAATTGCTTCGAGAAGAGATCCGCGAATACTACTGGGACTACCGCGTTACCCGGAATGTGCTTGAGCTTCGAAACATTGCAGACGTCGCTCACCTCATCGTCGAGTGTGCGCTGGCTCGGCATGAGAGCCGAGGACTCCACTACACCCTCGACTACCCGCAGCAGAGCCTCGGCGAGCCGCGCGATACCATTATCACCCGAAGCTCCTAGCGCTCCCGCGATCGCTCAAGCGCTGTCTCCGATCGCCTACGCCGCAATTTCCCTGTCATTCCGACCGGTTGCTGGCGCACCCCGATCGGAAGATCGCCCTCCAGGATCGAAGAATCCGACGCGAGGAAAAGAGGGAAGTTTTTTGGGAGTGCTCCATTGAAGTTACACCTTTCATTGCCGTATACTGATAAACTTCCACTCGATGGTTTCTCGCATGAACTCGCGACAACTGGCGTCCAATGGCAACGCGAAGACGACGCCATCCGCAGTTCCGCGGAAGCCATCGGAGATCGCGCTCAAGCGCCTCCAAGCCACTTACCGAGAAGGGATTCCAGCGCGAATCGTCGTTGGCGCCTATCGGGATATTGGTGCAGCATTCACTGAAGCAACCTTCCGAAAGTATGTGCAGGCCGGCCTACTTCCCAAGAGCTGGCGCGTCGGTCGAAAAGGCAAGCATCAGGGAAGTCGTGGCCTCTACCCTGTCGAGGCGCTCGGACGCGTGGCAACGATTCGGTCGCTGATGGCACGCGGCTACACCATTGAAGACCTCAAAGATGCATTCGTCGTTCGCAACCATCTCGACCAATTCGAGCGCGAGTTGGACCGCGCCCTTGAGGCGATCGCAAGCGCGAGTTCCGCCACCCCCAAGGAGCAACAGAAGCGACTCCAAAAGCGTGCCGTATCGATCAAAGCTCGGGCCCGGGCGCTGGTGGAAGAAACGATGCGGTTGGCAACCCAGAGCACCGAGCGCTTTGCACGCTTGGAATTTCCATCCGGAGAATCCTGATGCCGTCAGACGACAAGTTGCTTGCGGATGCGCTGCCAGTCCAGGAACCATCGGCTCGCTCAAAGACGATGTCTCGAAAAGAAATGGCTCGCGACCTCAGGCGGCGCCGACAGACGGGGACGATCGACGCCGACGAAGCCAGTCTCATCTCGGAAATCAACAAGCATCGTCCCCGCACTCGTGCTGATTGCATCAACACCGAGCGCCCTTGCCTCTATGTCTCGTGCAAGTACAATCTCTTCCTAGATGTGAATCCAGAAACCGGATCCGTCAAACTGAACTTTCCGGACAAAGAGATTTGGGAGCTCGAACACACGTGCGCGCTCGACGTCGCCGAAAAGGGAGGCATCACTTTGGAAGAAGTCGGAGATATTATGAACTTGACGCGCGAGCGGATTCGTCAAGTCGAGACCCGCGGACTCCAAAAGCTTCGCGCCGCGACCGACGATGAGCCCAAGGGCGTTTAGGGAGGGAGGACCCACGTTTCCTTCCCACTTTGACCCTTTCGATTGAGATTGGTACGGAGCCGACCGTGATTGCCCTCCTTTCGGTCTCCAACAAAGATGGATTGGTTCCCTTTGCAAGCGGACTTCATGCCCTGGGCTGGAAGCTCCTGAGCACGGGCGGAACGCTCGCTTCGCTGCACGATGCGCAAATCCCGGCGACAAAAGTGGCGGCGCACACTGGGAGTCCAGAGATTTTGGGAGGACGCGTCAAGACGCTGCATCCCAAAATTCACGGCGGTCTTTTGGCGCGCCCGCATGTGGAGTCGGATCGCATCGAACTTGCTGCCAACGGAATCGATCCGATTGGAATCCTGGCGGTCAACCTCTACCCATTCAGGGAAGTTGTCGATTCCGGTGCCTCGCGCGATGAAGCCATCGAAAACATCGACATCGGTGGTCCCGCAATGATTCGCGCCGCCGCAAAAAACGCGGATTGCGTCACCGTGGTCGTCGACCCAGCGGACTACCCGCTTCTCCTGCAGGAGCTCGAACAGAGAGGAACCGTCGGAAAATCGCTACGCCAGCACTTGCAGGTAAAGGCCTTTCGCCACACGGCGGCCTACGACGCAGCGGTCGCCGCCTACCTCGGCGTTGATGAACCCCTTCCTTTCGAACTCACTATCGAAGCTCGGCGATCGAGTGTGTTGCGCTACGGAGAGAATCCCCACCAGCGAGCCGCCGTCTACACGGTCGGCGCAAAAAGCCCGACGTTGGCCTGGGCAAAACAGCTTCAGGGAAAGGAACTTTCCTACAACAATCTGTTGGATCTGGACTCGGCCTGGAGTCTCGTCCTGGAGTTTGCCGAACAACCCGCCTCCGTCATCGTGAAGCACACCACTCCCTGCGGGGTAGCTGTAGGCGACCAGCTCGAAGACGTATTTCGCAAAGCGCGCGCCGTCGATGAACAGTCGGCTTTTGGAGGCATCGTCGCGGTCAACCGTCCGCTGGATGCATTGACCGCCTCAGCGATCGTGGAAACCTTCTTGGAAGCGGTCGTTGCCCCGTCGGTAACGCTGGAAGCGGCGGCTATTTTGGCTGGCAAGCGCAACCTTCGGGTTCTGGAGGTTGGAAGCGCGCTAGCGAAGCCCGGCGCGACCATGCGCTCGCAAATGGACTACCGGAGTATCGGAGGTGGCCTCTTGGCGATGGAGCGCGACGCGGTGGAACCAGTCTCCAACTGGCGCACCGTGACAAAGCGATCGCCAACTTCGCAGGAACGCGCTGCCGCTGCCTTCGCTTGGAGCGTGGTCAAGCACGTCAAGTCGAACGCCATCGCCTTTGCGTCGCCCTCGCTTCTCCTCGCACAAGCGGGAGGCCAAACGAGTCGCGTCGAGGCGGTCAAGATTGCCGCCGAACGCGGTGGAAGTCGACTGGCGGGAAGTGCTGCGGCTTCCGACGCATTCTTCCCGTTTCGTGACGGCCTCGACGCCGTCGCAGCCACCGGAGCGACTTGCGTGGTTCAGCCCGGAGGTTCGGTTCGAGACGAGGAAGTCATCGCAGCAGCGAACGAACACAAGCTCGCCATGCTCTTCACTGGAATCCGTCACTTTCGCCATTGAGCACAAAGTGACGCTGCGAGATCCTCGGCTATTCTCTCGGAACGCCGGGGCGCTATAAGAGCCTCCCATGAATGTCTTGGTCATCGGCGCGGGGGCGCGAGAGCACGCCATCGCGTGGAAGCTTTCCCTTGATCCGAGCGTTCGCCAGATCCATGCGGCTCCTGGAAATCCAGGGATTGCGCGCGTCGCGACGGTCCATCCAGTCAACGCGACGGATGGGACCCAAGTGGCTACGCTCGCACGAAGACTTGGGGCCGCGCTCGTTGTCATTGGTCCGGAGGCCCCGCTCGTTGCCGGCGTGGCAGACGCGCTCACCGAAGCTGGCATCCCGGTATTCGGTCCAAGCCGAGCTGCCGCAGCGATTGAAGGATCCAAAATCTTTGCAAAGGACGTGATGTCAGTAGCGGGAATTCCAACCGCCGAGAGCCGCGTCTTTGAAGATGCGTCCGTCGCGGCGGTGTACGCGCACTCGCTAGGTGCAGCCGCTATCAAAATCGATGGGCTCGCCGGAGGGAAAGGTGTGATCGTCGCCAACAGCCCTGCGGAGGCTTGGGAAGCGTGCCACATGCTTGCCGCATCCTACCCGGGACAGCGCTTGCTCGTGGAGGAGCGCCTCATCGGTGACGAAGTCTCGATCATCGCGCTTTGCGACGGCGAACGGTTTGTTCTCCTTCCCCCGAGTCAGGATCACAAGCAGTTGGCTGATGGTGACCGGGGACCAAATACCGGAGGCATGGGCGCCTATGCGCCAGCGACCTTCGTCACCGCGGAGGAACTTGAAACCATTGGCAAAGGGGTCATTGGCCCTACCCTCCGAGAACTCACTCGCCGGGGAACTCCCTTTGTCGGCGCCTTGTACGCGGGACTCATGCGCACGTCAGCGGGAGTCCGCGTTCTCGAGTTCAACGCGCGCTTCGGTGATCCAGAAACACAGCCGCTGATGATGCTGATCGATATCCCTCTTGGCGGCCTCCTCCTTGATTGTGCGACCGGGAAGCTCACCACTCCAAACATTCCGACATTGCGGGGCTATTCGGTAGGTGTTGTCTTGGCAGCCCGCGGCTACCCTGGGTCGCCGGAAACGGGCTGCCGCATCGAGGGGCTAGACAAGATTGTTTCAGGGCCCGATCTCCAAGTCTTTCACGGAGGGACCGGCATCGCTGATGGAGGCGTCGTGAGCGCCGGCGGCCGCGTTCTTACAGTCTGTGCGCGAGGCGCGACGCTTCTGGAGGCCCGGGATCGGGCTTACAGTGCGGCTTCTCGAATTCACTTTGCGGGCATGCACTTCCGAAAGGATATTGGCGCTCGTCGCGCCTTGTGATGCTCCAAAGAATGGTGGCACGAGAAGTGGTAAAACCACTCGTCGCTTGGACGTTGGCGATCTGCGCGCTGCTTTTCATGTTGGCATTCCTCCGCGCGAGCGAAGTACTTCTCGGTAGCGCGGTGGCACGCGGCGATATCCTTCGGTTTGCAGCGTATTCGCTCCCTGGCTTTTTGGCCCAAGCCCTTCCACCTGCCCTGCTCGCCGCGACATTGCTGGGACTTGGTCGCCTCGCCGAAGACGGGGAACTCAAGGCGATTCAATTCGTCGGCGCTTCGCCACTTCGGGTGTTGTTGATTCCTGGCTACCTCGGAATAGGCCTCTCGCTGGTGCTCGTGGGATTGACTTTTTCCGTTCAACCGGCGGCGATTTCTGCAATGCGCATCGTCGTTCAGGATGCACTCCGGAAAAACCTTTCGAAAGACTTTCACGCCGGTGTGTTTCACGAAGAGGTGAACGGGATTGCCTTCTATGCCGCGGCAGCAACAGAAGGTGGCGGCCTCAAGGAAGTGTTCCTCTACGACGACCGCGATGCGCCGTTTTTGACTCTCGCGCGCACAGGAACACTGGAAACGCGTGGACCTTCTGAATCCTTGGGGTTCCTTCTTGAAGATGGGAAAATATACCGCAACGAAGGATTCTACTCCGATGTGATTGCGTTTGACGCTGCCGCCATTCGCGCAAACCTTGCCCGCGTGTACCAAGAGCGCAATCAGAATCGGGTTGCTCGGGAGGAGGAAGCTCCTCTTCGCCTTCTTTCTATGGCGCGAGAAGCGAACGCGCGCGGGATGTCGGATCGCTCATTCCTCGCAGCCTTTCATTGGAGGTTGGGGCAAACGTTGATGCCGCTCTCCTTCGCCTTCATCGCAGGACCGATCGCCCTCCTGCGTCGAGGAGGGCAACGCGCACGGAGCGTGCTGCTGACCTTGGCGGCCTACGCGGGGTACTTTTTGCTCGCCAGAATTTCCTTCCAATTGGGAAATTCGGGGGCGCTGCCGCCTGTGCTGGGGGGACAAATACCGAACTTGGTCGCCCTGGCGACGGGTGCAGCGCTGTACTGGCAAGCCCAGCGACGAAGCGCCCCTTGAGACCAACGATCCTCACTGCATGGATTCTGCGCCAGCTTGTGATTCGCTTCGCGCTTGCGCTCGCGATACTGCTGGCCCTCTACGTCGTAGGAGACTTTGCAGATCGTCTCAATGCCTACCTCGACAAACCCCTTTGGGCGATCCTCGAACTCTACGCCTTCAAGTCCGTCGTCATCGTCCAGCAGCTCCTTCCGGCGGCAATGATTCTCGGCGCGGCTGCGACCGCCTCGGGAATCGCGCGGCACGGTGAGTGGACCGCGCTGCGTGCACTGGGTTTTGGGCAATCGTCGTTCTTGCTGCCAGCACTTGCCGCCTTTGGAGCTATCGCCGTCATCGGAATCGCCTTTGACGAGTTCGCGGTGACCCGGGCAGGCCCCATTGTCGACCGGCTTCTGGTTCAGAAATTCAACCGCTGGGGCGACTACCGGCACTTCTATTTTCCAGCGCGGTGGCAGCGGGTCGAAGGCATGTTTGTGTTCATCCGTGGAGACCGCGAAATGGATGGGGCTCGGCTCCGTGACGTCACGATGTTCGAAGTCGATTCGCACTTTCAGCTCATCCGCCGCGTCGATACACCTCTGCTTCGCCACCTCGATGGAGCAACCTGGGTCGCAGAGGATGCGACAACCCAACGCTTTCACGATGATGCAGCGCAAGCGCTCGTGCGCGAACCCTCCGCGAGGATCGCACTTCCTGGAACCTCATCAACGACCTTTGCGCCGCGCGTTGGACGGCCTGAGTACATGCGTGTGTCCGAGCTCCTCCAGCAATCGGACCAGCGGCAGCAGAGTTCCAATGCCACAATTCGAGCGCGCCTCGCGCTTCATGGACGCTTTGCCTATCCGGCGTCTGGAGCAATCGGCACGATGGTTGCGATGCTCCTTGCCCTTCGCTCGCGGAAGAGCGGGCAACTCGTTCAAGCGCTTCTGGAAACCATGGGAATCGTCATCGGTCTCTACGCGGCGCTCCTCATCAGCAAGGGGCTTGCGATGGGTGCCCACATTCCTCCGCCAGTGGCGGCCTGGACGCCAGGAATCCTCCTCGCATCGCTGGGAGCGCTTCTTTGGTGGCGCTCATCCTCCCTGGGGCGTTCGCTTAGGCTCCGCGTTCGAGCGCTCTTCGGTACACCGTGAGCGTGCGCTGGGCGCAATCATCCCAGGCGAAGGTGCGAACACGCTCCAGCCCTAAATTGCGCAGATGCGCGCGTTGCGGAGCGTCCCTGGATATCCGTTGGGTGGCTTCGAGCCAAGCCAAAGCATTGTCTGGAGCCACCAGGATGCCCGCCTTCCCGACCACCTCCGGAAGCGCCCCGGCTCGCGAAGCGATGACGGGAGTTCCGCAGGCCATTCCCTCAAGCGCCGGCAATCCGAAGCCTTCGTAGCGAGAGGGGATCAACAGCGCGATCGCGCCCGCGTAGAAGCGCACCAGCTCGCGATCCGGCAATGGGGAGAGGTCGATAACCTTATCTGAAAACCCAAGCGCCTTCCGCGCCCCCAAGCCCGCGAGCAAAACCAGAGGTGCTGGCAAACGTTCTGCGATCGCCTGGAGTACCCGGAGATTCTTGTGGGGCTTCGTGCTGCCGATTGCCGCAAAATACCGGCGTGGCAGTCCTCGCCTTTGCCGGAAGCCATCCACTTCGCTTGCTGGAGGCGGTCCAAAGCTTTCGTCGACCCCATTGGAGATGACTTGGAGGCGCTCCCGATCGAGGTCGAGGTAGGTCGCCAACTCCCGCCGCGAAAATTCCGAAACCGTAATGAGTCCGCGCGCAGTTCGCGCGCGCGGCACCACGACAAATCGATAGTACAAAGCCTTCGCTATCGAGGCCTGATCGGTGAGCGCCAAATGGTTCGCGTCGTGCAGCGTAGCCACCAAACAACCGGGCCAAAACAGAGGCATGGAGAAAGAGGTAGCGTGAAAGAGGTCAGGCTTCGCTCGCAAGAGCGCATGGGTCATCGCGGGTTGCTCACCGACTGCCAGGAAGTCCGCAGCGCAACGCACCAACGGAATCGTCGGCGCAAGGTCGCCTAAGCCTTCTTGAGGAAACTTTGGGCCCACCAACCCCAGGAAGTGCAAGTCCGGTGCAATTTTCGGGATTCTTCGTGCGAGTTCGAGTGCATAGCGAGCGATGCCATGGAGTGGTCCTCGCACCATTCGGAGATCGATGAGAACCTTCACGCGCAATTTTAAACCTAGTCCAGGAAGTCCTTCCATGAAGCCAAGAATCACCACCGCAGGTTGACGTGCTAGAGGAACGCAACGTGACCGTCGACCTCCCGCCCTCACTTGCGCGGCTACGCGTCGTTCTTGTTCACGACTGGCTCGTCACCTGGCGCGGTGGTGAGCGCGTTCTCGAAGCACTCGCCGAACTCTTCCCCAAGGCTCCGATTGCAACGCTCTTCTACGAACCCAAGTCAGCTTCGAAGGCCCTTCAACAACGTCGCATGATCACTTCCTGGCTCGATGCGATTCCTGGGGCCAGACGACGTCATCGCTTCTTCTTGCCGATGATGCCGGCGGCAATCTCGACGCTGCGATTTGACGCAGACTTGGTGGTTTCGTCGAGCCATTGTGTTGCCAAAGGCGTTTGGGTGCCTCCTGGGGCACTTCACCTTTCCTATGTGCACGCCACAATGCGCTACATGTACGAGCGCTTCGACGACTATTTCGGACCCAAGCACGCAACCCTTCCGGTGCGCATCGCGGCGCGTCTCGCGCGCCCAGCGCTCCAGCGCTGGGATCGCTACAGTGCGCGCACCGTTGACCGCTTTGTCGCCAATAGCGCCTACATCGCGGGCCATATTGCCTCCCGCTACGGTCGGAGCGCCGCCGTCGTTCACCCGCCGGTGGCGGTTCAACGCTTTGCCGAGGGTTCTTTCGATCAGCGGCGCGGAGACTTCTTCCTCTTTGTGGGCGCGTTTGCACCCTACAAGCGCCTTGACCTTGCGATCGAAGCGACTCGTCTCGCCGGCGTGCCCCTCCTTGTCGTTGGACCTGGTCATCGCGTTCGAAGCGAAGCGCACGTGCGCTTTGTCGGCGAAGTCAATTCCGATGAGCTCCGCGGCTACTACCAGCAGGCACGCGCCCTCCTCTTTCCTGGAACGGAAGACTTTGGACTCACACCCATTGAAGCACAAGCGGCTGGATGTCCCGTCATTGCGCTTCGCTCCGGTGGCGCGCTGGAAACGCTAAGCCCCCATGGCGGATACTACTTCGATTCGCCCACGCCCTTCGCTCTCGCCGGCGCCATTCGCACGTTGGATGAATTCTTGGTGGACTACGATCCGCAAAAGGCGTGGGAACACGCGATGTTGTTCCGCCCTGAGGTATTTCGCTCAGGGATCGTCGCCGAGCTGGAAGCGCTCATTGCTTCAGCGACTCAGAGGCCGAGCAAAGCTCGCGAGCGTCGAAGCGATGGCCCGAGCGATATCATCGATCGACCCGACCCCCTCGATCGGTCTTAAGACACCTCGCCGTTGGTAATACTCCTTGAGAGGAGAAGTGAGCTTTCGGTACTCTTCAAGGCGACGCTGAACGACTTCGAAGCCGTCGTCAGCACGACCGCGCCCCTTCATGCGCGCGTGGACAACCGCGTCGCTCACTTCGAGTGAAACGACGCAATCGACGCGCTTGCCGATTCGCGCTAGCGCGGCATCGAGCTGCTCGGCTTGAGGCACGGTCCTCGGAAAGCCATCAAGAATATATCCGCGTGCACAATCCGAATGGGAGAGGCGTTCTTCGACTACTCCGATGATCAGAGCATCAGGAACGAGCTCACCCGCCGCCATGATCGGTCCGACTTGCTTCCCGAGTGGAGATTTTGCCGCCACAGCGGCACGAAGAATATCTCCCGTAGAAACTTGCGGGATTGCGAAGGTCGATTGAATACGCTCCGCTTGCGTTCCTTTGCCTGCACCAGGTGGACCAAAAAGCACGACTTGCATTCAATCCCCTCCCAACAAAGACCTACGCAGCGACTGAACCGCGAATCCTACCACGAATTCTTGGACCACTTGGACCTGCAAAGCCTTCATAATTGCGCGTAATCAGGTGCTGCTCGATCTGTTGAACAGTATCGAGTGCAACACCAACCACAATCAGCAAAGCAGTGCCACCAAAAGGAAAAGGGATGCCCAGCACCCCAGCGATCACCGAGGGGATGACGCAGATCGTGGCCAGGTAGATACCACCACCGAGCGTCAGGCGATTGAGGACCCGTTCGATATAGTCCGCCGTTTGCCGACCAGGTCGTATCCCCGGAATATAGCCGCCCTGCTTCTTGATGTTGTCGGCCACATCGTCTGCACGAAACACGAGCGACGTGTAGAAAAACGAGAAAAAGACAATCAGCCCCACAAACACAGCATTGTAGACCCACACGTTGCTCTGAAGGGCATTTTGCATCCAGCCCATTCCGGGAACCCAATTGGCGAGCGTCGATGGGAATGACAACAAGGCTCCGGCAAAGATGGGAGGAATAACGCCAGAGGCATTCACGCGGAGCGGAAAATAGGTTGCCTGGCTCGCGAACATTTGTCGTCCCGCAATGCGCTTCGCGTATTGAACTGGGACGCGACGCAATCCTCGCTCTACGAAGACGACCACGGCGATCAACAGAATCATGAATGCCGCGAGCGCTACGGCAGCGCCCGCTGACATGGTCTCGGCTGATACCGCTTCCCCCAAGGACCGTATTGCAGATGGAAGTCTGGCCACGATTCCGGCGAATATGATGAGCGAGATGCCGTTTCCAATTCCGTTTTCGGTGATCTGCTCACCAAGCCACATGATGAACGCTGTACCTGCGGTCAAGGTAACGATGGTGATGAAGGTGAACCAGATCGTATTCACGCCTACCGGAACAACGACCTGGTCTATTCCAGATTGCGCAGCACCCTCAGCGGACCGCCCCAGCGAGTAGAGGAAGCGCGAAATACCGATTCCCTGGGCCACCGAGATAAGAATGGATCCATACCGCGTGTACTGATTGAGCTTCTGCCTTCCTGCCGCACCCTCTTTTTGGAGTCGCTCAAAGGTAGGCACGACGTAAGCCATGAGCTGCATAATGATGCTGGCTGAAACGTAGGGCATTATGCCCATTCCAAAAATGGACATTTGATCAAGCGCGCCGCCGGAAAACAAATTGAAGAGATTCAGCAGTCCGCCTTGGCGTCGCTGCTCTTCCATAAACGCATTCATGGCAGCTCTATCGACACCTGGGGTGTTGATAAATATTCCAAGCCGATAGACGCCCAAGAGCGCTAGCGTGTACAGCAATCGCGATCGGAGCTCAGCGATCCGGAAGATATTGGTGATTGCTCCTAAGGCCACAGCAAGCTCCTCTCAGTGCGTATGCGCAAGACCGATGAGGCCGAGTGCTTCACTTACGCCTTTGCCTGTTTGCGCGTCGGCTTCTCAGGAGGATGCACGCGCATTGGCAACTCCACTACCGAGCCGCCGGCACCAACGATCGCCGACTTTGCACTCGCAGAGAATTTATGGGCCTTCACAGTCACCGCATGCTTCATGGTGCCGGTTCCCAACACTTTGATTCCTTGCCAGCGCCCCTTCACCAGTCCGCTTTCGCGAAGCGCAGCTTCGTCGACGGTCGCTCCCGCGAGGAATGTGGCAGTGAGCGCATCGAGGTTCACCAAAGCAAAGCGCACGCGACGCGGCGAAGTGAAGCCAAACTTTGGCATCCGACGTTGGAGAGGACTCTGACCACCCTCGAAACCTTCAAAGCGCATGTTTCCGCTTCTGGCCTTCTGCCCTTTGCCACCGCGCCCGGCAGTCTTGCCGAGGCCCGAACCCTGACCGCGACCGACGCGCTTCTTGCGGTGGCTCGACCCGACCGGCGCTCTCAATGTGTGTAGGGTGATCGTATCGTCCATGGCTAGCCTTCCTTGGCTTTGGCAGCGCGCTTCTTTGCGGCGACCTTCGCGGGCTTGGCGGCCGGCTTCCTCGCCTTTGCAACCGCCGCTTCGCTCGTGGGCCTTTCTTCTACCGCAGTCACGAGATGGAGTACCTTTCGAAGCATTCCGCGCACCTCCGGCGTATCCACGAGCACGCGGGAGGAGCCGAGCTTTCTCAGGCCAAGGCCGATGACCGTGGCGCGTTGCCTCTGCGATGCGCCGGAAACACTCTTGGTGAGAACGAACCGTAAATTCACGACGATCTCCCTCGTGCTGTCGGAGGTCGAAGGACCTTCCCGCGCAGAGCCGATACTTCTTCCCAGGATCGCAGCTGCTTGAGCCCATCTGCGACGGCCTTCAGCACATTGTGCGGGTTGCGCGTGCCTTGATTTTTCGTAAGAACATTGCGGACCCCTGCGGCCTCCAAGACCGCGCGCACTGGGCCACCAGCAATGATGCCAGTACCTTCGAGCGCTGGACGGAGGAATACGCGCCCCGCGCCAAAGTGACCAATGGCTTCGTGAGGAATGGTTCGCCCCACCAATGGCACATGGAAAATATGCTTCTTGGCGTTCTCGCCACCTTTGCGAATGGCCTCCGGAACTTCGTTGGCCTTTCCAAGCCCAATGCCGACATGGCCATTGCCGTCGCCGACAACGACGAGGGCGGAGAAGCTAAATCTGCGCCCGCCTTTCACGACCTTGGCGACGCGGTTGATACTTACAACGCGATCCTGGAGGTCTAGGTCAGCGGCATTTATTGGAGATGCAGACACGAGCAATCTACCTTTCTAACAGGTGAGCCCACCTTCGCGCGCGCCGTCCGCGATCGCCGCGATACGCCCGTGGTAGGGAAATCCATTCCGATCAAACACCACTGCTTTGATGTTCGCCGCTTTGCATCGTTCCGCGATGACAAGGCCAATCTGCTTTGCTGCGTCGCTCTTGCTCCCCTTGCCAATCCTTGCTTGTACGTCTTTGGCTATGGTTGACGCCGAAGCCAGCGTTCTCCCGGATGCGTCATCGACGACTTGGACGTGAAGGTGCTTGAGCGATTTGTAGACCGAGAGGCGAGGTCGGTTTGGCGTCCCCGAGACCTTCTTTCGGATTCGCGCTTTGCGGTGGAGGCGTGCTTCGTACTTGCGCATGGTGGTCTCGTTGACGGGTGCCTAGGCGGCGCCAGTCTTCCCTTCTTTGCGACGAACGCGTTCAGTGGAAAGCTTGATACCTTTGCCCTTGTAGGGTTCCGGTGGCCGGAGCGCTCGAATCTGAACCGCCGTTTGCCCTAGCATGTGACGGTCTGCGGAGCGGAGCGTGAGATCGAGGGTCGGCAATTGTTCTTCGGTACGCTGGGTCTTCCCCACCTCAGCGGTGACTCCCTCGGGGAGGCTATAGACGACTGGATGGGAGTAGCCCAAAGCGAAGTGAACCTGCTTCCCCTTCACTTCCGCACGGTATCCAACTCCGCGAATCGCAAGGCCGAGTTCCCACCCCTTCCCCACACCGTGTGCGGCATTCGCGAGCAGCGCTCGGGTAAGACCGTGCATCGCACGCGTGCGACTCGTATCGACACCGCGGGTGACAATGATTTCCGTCCCTTTTACTTCCACGGCGATGTCTGAACTCGCGATGGGAACCGTGAGCTTGCCCTTAGGGCCATCGAAGCTGACGGAGCGCTGGCCAACGGCGACCTTTACATTCGCTTCGATCTTGATCGGGAGTTTTCCAATGCGACTCATGGTGTCCTCTCAGTACACCGTGCAAAGAAGCTCGCCGCCAACCTTGGCTTTTCGAGCTTGACCGTCCGCCATTATGCCGCGCGACGTAGAAAGGATGGCAATCCCCATCCCATTCTTCACCCGCGGAATCTTGCCTACTCCCACATAGCGTCGGAGCCCAGGCTTTGAAACGCGAGCAATTCCTGTAATCACGGGCTGCTTCTCTGGGCCGTACTTCAAGATCACCGTCAATTCATTCTGTGGGTGCTTCTCATGCACCACAAAATCCGCGATGTAGCCTTCTTCTTTCAGCGTCTTCGCCACTTCGGCCTTTAGCCGCGACGACGGAAGCGTGAGCCGCTCGTGGCGGACCATGACCGCGTTTCGAATGCGCGTGAGGAAATCACCCAACGGATCATTGACCATCATTGTTCATTCCAACCTTTTCTTAGCACCCCGTCAAAGGAGGCACTGTTCATCACCGACGCGCCTGCCAAGACTATCCTGGAGGTTCGCTTTGCGGCCTTTGCCCGCCCTGCCACTGCAACCCTAATTTCTAAATGGAACTCCAAATGCCTTGAGCAGTTTGAGGCCGCCATCATCATCGCTCGCGGTGGTCACAATACTGACATTAAGGCCCTTCACTTTTTCGATTTGGTCGTAGTTGATTTCCGGAAATATCACCTGCTCCCGAATTCCCAATGTGTAGTTTCCGCGACCATCAAATGCGTTCGGGGACACCCCTTTGAAGTCTCGAACTCGCGGGAGTGCTACGCTGATCAACCGGTCCAAAAACTCATACATGCGTTCCCCACGAAGCGTCACCATCGCCCCAATCGCTTGGTTCTCCCGCAGCTTGAAGTTCGCGATGGCTTTCCGTGACCGCGTCACCACGGGCTTCTGACCAGTAATCGCCCCGAGCTGATCGACGGCAGATTCTAGAATCTTGTTGTTCGCAAGAGCTTCGCCGAGTCCCATATTGACGACGATCTTCTCGAGTCGTGGAACCTCCATAGGGTTCGTCACGCCCAATTCCTTCATCAGTGAAGGAACGATCTCTTTGCGGTAGCGCCCCTTGAGACGCGCCTGTTTGGCTTCGAGGCCTTCCTCGATATTGGCTTCAAAGCCCGCCCGTCGCGCCTCGCCGACTTTGGCGCGCTTCCCGGCCTTCTTGGCCTTTGCCGGTGTTTCTTTGACTTTTTGATCTTCTGCCATGAGTTCGCTCGTCCTGACCAAGGGGGGCGCTCGCCTTACGCACTTCGGCGAACCCCGTCAACGGTACTTGCGCTAATCAATAGACGCGTTGCACTTCTTGCAAAAGCGACCGCGCTTCACGGTCTTCCCCGCCTCACCTTCACGAATTCCTACCCGCGTCGCCTTACTGCACTTCGGGCAAACGACAGCGAGGTTCGCAAGCGCTATCGAACCGGATTTCTCGACAATTCCACCGTCTTGGTGGTTCCGGTCGACTCCCTTTCGAAGGTGACGCTTGACGAGGCGTAGACCTTCTACACGAACGCGCAATGCGCTTCGATCGATGGACATCACCTTCCCGCGGTTCGTGGCTCTCGTTCGCTCACCGCCGCGCATCACTTGGACCATGTCTCCCACTTTGAGTTTTTGCATGGCGTCAGAGGACCTCAGGAGCAAGTGAAACAATCTTCATGAACTTCTTCGCGCGCAGCTCGCGAGCCACTGGCCCGAAGATGCGCGTACCGATCGGCTCCATGTCCTTGTTGATGAGGACCGCCGAGTTGACGTCGAATTTGATGTAGCTGCCATCGCTGCGACGAATTTCTTTCTTGGTGCGAACGATTACCGCTTTCGCAACGTCCCCCTTCCGAACCTTGGAGTTCGGTGCCGCTTCTTTCACGGTGACCGTGATCACATCGCCGACGCTCCCATAGAAGCGTGTCGATCCACCCATCACCCGAATGACGAAGACTTCTCTCGCGCCCGAGTTGTCGGCAACTTCCAGGCGGCTTGTCATCTGCAACATCGAAACTTCTCCTTGCTTGCGGACTGAAAACGGCGGCTAGATTGCTGCTGCGCGCTCAACAATTTTGACAACCCGCCAGCACTTGTCCTTTGAGCGAGGCCGAGTTTCCGAGATTAAAACCCGGTCCCCTTCGCTGATGGAGATCTTCTTGGGGTAGTCGTGATCTTCAGCATGCGCCATGTACTTCTTTTTTAAGGTCTGAATCTTTCCATATCGGGCGTGGGCGACGCGACGGCGTACAGTGACGACCACTGTCTTTGACATCTTGTTGGAAGTCACGATGCCAACCCGCGTCTTCGGGCGGCCTCTCACATCTTCGACCTGCACATCCGCTTGCACTTCGCTGGTCATGACTTTGCCTTCTTCTCCGAAATAACTGTGAGTAGTCGCGCGAGATCCCTGCGAGATTCGAGGCGCGCTGCAGTACTTTCGAGAGTCCCGGTGCGCAACTTCATCGTCGACTCAACGAGCGCAGCCTTCATCTCGCCGCTTCGTCGGAGCAGGTCCTCCATGGAAAGCTCCCGGAATTCTTTTGCAGTTGCCATAAGCCCGTTCCTTGAGATCGCAGGGTTCACAAACTTTGTTCAGCGCGGTGGACGATGCGCGTACGCACCGGCAATTTCGCTGAAGCAAGCGTCAGCGCTTCGTGCGCCAAGGAAGCATCCATTGCATCCATTTCGTAGAGGATTCGCCCTGGCTTCACGACGGCAACGTAATATTCGACGTTGCCCTTGCCTGTTCCCATTCGGGTCTCGGCAGGCTTCTTGGTGATCGGCTTGTCCGGAAAAATGCGGATCCAGATTTTTCCACCGCGCTTGATTCTCCGACTCATCGCGATGCGGGCCGCTTCAATTTGCCGTGAAGTGATCCATCCGGGTTGGGTGGTCATCAGCGCGAACTCGCCGAACGCAAGGCGGTTCCCGCGGTTGGCACTGCCGTGCATGCGGCCCTTGTGCATTTTCCGATATTTGGTTCGCGCTGGTTGGAGCATGGCTTGCTGGCCCTATAGTCAATTCGAAAAGAAACCGTCCGGTGGATCTTACGCTTCCTTGACCGCTTTGGTGGGAAGCACTTCGCCTTTGCATATCCACACCTTGACGCCAATGGTGCCGTGCGTCGTCTTGGCGATTGCAAAGCCATAGTCAATGTCCGCGCGCAGCGTGTGCAGCGGTACGCGACCTTCGCGATACCATTCATAGCGCGCCATTTCGGTCCCGCCAAGGCGCCCCGAGCACGCGATGCGGATTCCCTTTGCGCCAAATTTCATGGCCGTTTGGATCGTTTTTTTCATTGCCCGCCGAAAGGCAATGCGACGCTCAAGCTGCGTAGCAACGTTTTCCGAAACGAGTTGCGCGTCGATCTCTGCCTTGCGCACTTCCACGATGTTGAGGAACACCTCGTTCTTCGTAAACTTCTCGAAATCCTTCTTAACCGATTCAATGCCGGCACCGCGTTTTCCAATGACGATTCCGGGACGCGCGGTATGGACGTTGACCTTGATCTTGTTCGCAGCGCGCTCGATCTCGACCTTTGAGACGCCTGCATGGGCCATGGTCTTCTTCACGTGGGCGCGAATCAGCGCGTCCTCGTAGGACCACTGCGTGTACATTGCTCTCTCGGCAAACCACTTGGAATCCCAGGTCTTGATGACACCGAGTCGAAAGCCGATGGGATGGACTTTTTGCCCCAAAAGATTCTCCTTACTTCTTGCTTCTGGACTTGGCCTTAGCCTGGTCAGATAGAATGACGTGGAGGTGACTGGTCTTCTTATTGATTCGCGTTCCGCGACCATGGGCTCGCGTCAAAAACCGGCGCGTCGTGGGCCCCTGGTCCACATGAATGTCCTTAATCCACAATTTGTCAACGTCGACAGAACCACCAGTGCGATCCGTCGCGTTGGCGACCGCGCTCTCGATCAATTTCTTGATCGGCGTCGCAGCAGCTCGTCGCGTCCATTGAAGTGCACTGATCGCCTCGCCTACCGGCTTCCCTCGGACAAGGGAGGCCACCACGGCAATCTTTCTGGGCGCCATTTTTAGGAAGCGAAGGTGGGCGATTGATTCCATGGAAATGCCTAGCCTTTCTTCCCTGGTGTCGCGGACACCTTTTTCTCTGCCGAATGCCCGACGAAGGTTCGCGTCGGCGAAAATTCACCCAACTTATGGCCCACCATCGTTTCCGTCACGTAGACCGGAATGAACTTGCGGCCGTTGTGAACCGCGAAGGTATGCCCGACCATCTCAGGGATGATCGTTGATCGGCGCGACCACGTCTTGACTACGGCCTTCCGATTTCCAGAGTTCATTGCCTCGAGTTTTTTCATCAAACTCAAGTCTATGAATGGTCCCTTCCAAATTGAGCGCGCCATCGATGGGTTCCTTATTGACTCCGTGGTCCTGAGCGACGCCGGGAGATTATGAATTTCGATGTTCGTTTGATGCGGCGCGTGGTCAGTCCCTTTGCTTTCTGACCCCACGGAGATACTGGATGCGGGTTCCCTTGTCCCGATTTACCCTCGCCTCCGCCGTGCGGATGGTCGACGGGGTTCATTGCCAGACCACGAACAGTTGGGCGAATACCACGCCATCTGTTCTTGCCAGCTTTACCGCGCCGAATAATTTCGTGATCGACGTTTCCGAGTTGGCCGATGGAGGCTCGGCAGACGATCAACACTTTGCGCACAGCTCCTGATGGGAGTCGAATTTGTGCGTAGGTCCCCTCCTTCGCCATCAACTGTCCCCAGGTTCCAGCAGAGCGGATCATTTGCGCCCCACGCCCAGGCTTGATTTCGATGTTGTGGATAACAGTTCCCACGGGGATGTTTTCAAGCGGCAATGCGTTGCCTGGCCGAATATCCACTTCAGGCCCTGAGAGGAGTGTCTCGCCGACAACCAGGCCGAGCGGGGCGAGGATGTAGCGCTTCACGCCATCAGCGTAGTGGAGCAAGGCGATGTTGCAGCTGCGATTTGGGTCGTACTCGACGGATGCGACTTTGGCCGGAACGCCGTCTTTGTCGCGGCGGAAGTCAATGGTTCGGTAGCGTCGCTTGTGTCCGCCGCCTTGATGCCTGCGGGTAATATGGCCGTGGCCATTTCGCCCGCCGGACTTGCTCATGGCTTGCGTGAGCGACTTCTCGGGTCCGCGCCGAGAGATTTCCGCAAAGTCCGACCCCGTCATAAAGCGACGCGCCGGCGACGTTGGCTTGAATTTCTTGATTCCCATTAGGCAACGCCTCCTTCGAAGAGGTCGATCTTCTCGCCTTCTTTAAGGACGACAAACGCCTTCTTGAAGTTCGGGCGCTTTCCAAACGAAGTCCCAACCCTTTTGATTTTCCCGCGCACGATGAGCGTGCGCACCTTCTCAACTTTCACTTTGAAGTGGGCACTCACTGCGCGAGCCACATCCCCTTTGGTGGCGTGGCGATCGACCACAAAAGCGTACTGCCGCTGCTCCTGGCGCGCACGGTCCGCCTTCTCAGTGATCAATGGACTTTTGATGACTTCGTGGAGTTTCATCTCAATTCTCTTTGAGCGAATCGTTGAGCGAGCGTGCTGCAGCGACCGTCAATACGAGGTTCCTGCGGCGAAGTACGGATTCCACGTTGATTCCTTCTACTGCAAGCACATCGAACATCCTCGCGTTGCGAATCGCGCGGTGCAGGCTCACGTTGGATCGCTCATCGATGATGAGCGCACTCTTCAACTTGAGTCCGCGGGTAAGCGCTGCGAGAGCATCCTTTGTTTTTCCCTTCGAGGGGAAATTGTCGACGATGAGAAGGGCCTTCTCGCCTGCCCTGAGAGAGAGCGCAGACCGCAAGGCCCCGCGACGGACCGAGCGCGGCGGGCGGTAAGAATAATCTCTTGGTTTGGGACCCATGGCCTTCCCGCCACCAACCCAGTGAGAGGCACGGTTTGAACCCTGCCGCGCGCGGCCGGTTCCTTTTTGCTTCCAGGGCTTGCGCCCTCCGCCGCGAACAAGCGATCGGTTCTTGACCGCTACTGTTCCTGCGCGACGGCTCACTTGCTGAGCCTTCACCGCTTCGTACAAGAGGTTGCGATTTGGTTCCGAAGCAAAGACTTCGTCTGCGAGGTCGATGGTGTCGACCTTGTTCGCTTGCACATCAGTGACGTCGAATTTTGCCATGGCTGGTCCTGAACCTAGCTCTTGATTTCTACGTCGACGCCGGCCGAGAGGTCGAGCTTCATAAGGGCGTCAAGGGTTTGTTGCGTGGGCTCTAGAATGTCGAGCAGTCGCTTATGGGTTCGAATTTCAAACTGTTCCCGGCTCTTCTTGTCGACGTGAGGTGAGCGCAATACGGTGAACCTATTGATTCGCGTCGGAAGCGGAATTGGCCCGCAGACGCGCGCACCAGTTCGACGGGCGGTTTCGAGGATTTCGCTAGCGCTCTGATCGAGGAGCTTCGAATCGAAGGCCTTTAGCCGAATGCGAATTTTCTGTGTTGCCATGCTCGGTCAACTCCGCGCCACAGTTCAAACGGATGCGGCAACTTCAGCGAGAAAGGCGGGGATCGCCTTCGAGCACCGACATGTCACAGAGCCGTTCGATGAATCCGGGGCGCCTATAGCTGCGCCCTGTCCTCTGCGTCAAGGTCTATTCCTATCTTCATCGCGGAAGAGGAGGATCATCTCACAAGCAAAATCTCGGCTACGGAAAATCTCCGCTCCTCTAGCCACCGCGGAGGGAGCCGCACAGGGCCGGTTTCGACGCCCTCGCGCTGACCGCGTCGCGAGCGCTTCCCAGCTGCCATCTGACGCGGAGGCCTTCTGGGAGCTAGTAGCCGCGCATCCGAATCAAGAGCGGCTTGAGGATGGGCTCAGGGATCGACTCGTAAGCTCCGAATTGCATCGTGTAGGTACCGCGCCCTTGCGTCAACGTCCGCAGCGAATCGACGTACCCGAACATCTCCGAGAGTGGGACTCGGGCATCGATCTGTTGCGTCGGACCTCGCGGTGCCATTCCCTGAATGATCCCGCGACGAGAATTGAGGTCGCCAATAACGCTTCCCATGTAGTCTGCGGGAACGACAATCTCGACTTCCATCACCGGCTCGAGGAGCGTCGGAGACGCTGCTGCACAGGCTTCCCGAAAGGCGGTGGAGGATGCGATTTGAAATGATTGTTCGTCGGAGTCGGTGGGGTGTGCTGCCCCATCGATAGCTTCTACCGCGATGTCGATGAGAGGGTATCCGGCGATCACCCCGCGCCCAAGACTCGCTTCAATACCTGCTTGAATAGACGCCTGGAATTCTGCAGGAACCGCACCCGCAGGGAGTGCGTTGGTAAAGAGGAAGCCTGCGCCAGTTTTTCGAGGAGCGACCCGCAGTTTCACTTGGGCGAACTGGTTCTTGGCGGCTGACTGGCGGACGTGCTTTGCCACGCTTGTGGCACTCTTGGTGATCGTCTCCCGGTAGGCCACCTGCGGCCGCCCAACGGTTACGGACACGCGGTGCTCGCGAAGCAGGCGATCGATGACGATTTCAAGGTGCAGTTCGCCCATGCCAGCGATGATCGTTTGCCCTGTCTCCGCATCGACCATGGTGTGAAAAGACGGATCTTCCATCGCGATTTTTTGGAGTGCTGGGGCCAACTTCTCGGCGTCTTCAGTGCTCTTGGGTTCGAGGGCCAGTTGAATGACGGGGTCGGGAAATTCGATACGCTCCAACAACAGCGGATGGGACTCCGCGCAGAGCGTGTCGCCGGTGATCGCGTTCTTCAGTCCAACGATCGCGCAAATGTCACCGGCCCCACAGCTTTCCAGCTCTTCGCGCTTTTCCGCGCGCATTTGGAGGAGCTTTCCGACGCGCTCCCGTTTCTTGGTGCGTGGGTTCCAGACCGCCGAACCAGGTTTGAGCGTTCCAGAATAGACGCGGATATAGGTGAGCGTACCGAATGCCTCGGTCACCAGCTTGAACGCCAGCGCAGCAAACGGGGCATTTACATCGGGCCGACGTTCGGTCGGATTTCCATCGATGGTAGTTCCCACGATCGGTGGAACGTCGAGTGGCGACGGAAGATAGTCGACCACCGCATCGAGAAGCGGCTGAACCCCCTTATGGCGGTAGGCGGAACCGCAGAGCACCGGCGCTATGTGCAGGCCGATGCATCCTTTGCGGATGGCACCGCGAAGTTGCGCTTCCGTAAGCGATGCTCCTTCATCGGTGAGATAGGCATCGGTAAGGGAATCATCGATCTCCGCCACTTGCTCCAGCAGGGTGCGGCGAGCTTGTGCGGCATCCAAAGCAAACGCATCGGGGATCGGCCCGACGTCGAAGCGGCTCCCGTCCACATCGTCATGAAAGGTCAGCGCTTTCATGGTGACCAGGTCGATGACGCCGCGATGGTGCTCTTCAATACCCAACGGAAGCTGAAGAACGAGCGGCCTTGCACCCAGCCGATCGCGAATCGATGCGACGGACATCGCAAAGTCGGCGCCAACGCGATCCATTTTATTGATAAAACAGATTCGCGGTACCCGGTGCTTGTCGGCCTGACGCCAAACGGTCTCTGATTGCGGTTCGACGCCGTTGACTCCGTCAAAGACCGCTACCGTTCCATCGAGAACCCGCAGTGACCTCTCGACTTCGATTGTAAAATCGACGTGGCCTGGAGTGTCGATCAGGTTCAGTCGATAACCGTGTTCAGCGCGATTCCAGAAGCAAGAAATGGCAGCAGCGGTAATCGTAATTCCGCGCTCGCGTTCTTGGGGCATCCAATCCGTGGTCGTGGTCCCCTCATGGACCTCGCCCATTTTGTGAATCGTACCCGTGTAAAACAGGATCCGCTCGGTGGTGGTGGTTTTCCCCGCATCGATGTGGGCCATGATCCCGATGTTGCGGTAGCGCGACAGCGGGATGTCTGAGCTATCCGATGCCACGGCACTACCAACGGTAGTGAGAAAACGCCTTGTTGGCCTCGGCCATCTTGTGGGTGTCTTCGCGCTTTTTTACGGCGTTTCCGCGGTTGTTCGCCGCGTCCATGATTTCACCGGCGAGCTTTTCCATCATCGTCTTCTCGCCGCGGCTCTTCCCGTAGGAAATAATCCATCGCATCGCGAGGGCCACGCGGCGATCTTGCCGCACCTCTACCGGCACCTGGTAGGTGGCGCCTCCCACGCGCCTGCTCTTCACCTCAAGCGCAGGCTTGACGTTGTCGAGCGCGCGCTTGAAAACCTTGAGCGGTTCTTCTTTGGATCGCTCTTCGACAAGTCCGAGCGCACCATAGGTGATGGCCTCGGCGGTCGACTTCTTTCCCCGTCGCATGAGGTCGTTGATGAACTTGGCGACCAATCGATCTTGAAATTTGGGATCGGGATTGATCTTGCGACGATTGGGTACGCGACGACGCGGCATTGATTCTCCTGGAGAAAATTACTTGGCCCGCTTGGCCCCATACTTGGAGCGGCTTTGCTTGCGTCCCTGGACGCCCACCGAGTCGAGCGTGCCGCGAACGATATGGTAGCGCACCCCTGGGAGGTCCTTGACGCGGCCTCCGCGAATCAACACCACCGAGTGCTCCTGGAGGTTGTGTCCC
>JBGSMZ010000040.1:0-6763 GCA_041739845.1 Myxococcaceae bacterium | reverse complement strand
GGTTCCAGTACCGAGTGGGTCCCCACCCTGGATCATGAAGCCGTCCATGACCCGATGAAAGATTGTCCCCGCGTACAGTGACGCAGCCTTCATCGTTTGTCCCGTCTTCGGATGCTTCCACTCTTTTTCGCCGGTCGCGAGACCTACGAAGTTGGCGACAGTGAGTGGAGCTTCCTTCGAAAACAAGCGGACCACAACCGATCCCATGCTGGTATCGAATGTCGCATAGAGGTCTTCACCCTGTTTCACTTTCTCCGTCCATTTCATTTTTGTTGCTCCGGGCTTCGGTTTTTTCGTTCCGGACTTCGGTCCACCTGCCGCTGCCACCATCAGGGCGACACACAGTGTGCTGGAGAGACTCACGGTTTGGCACCTCCTTCACATTCGGACTGAAATGCCAACTAGCCTGTTTCGCCTTCATTTGGCGACAACATCTCGAGGGTTGCTTTCGCTGCGAGCTGTTCGGCTTCCTTCTTCGATCGTCCGGAGCGACGCCCGTAACTGCGGTCGGCGATTGCAACTTCGACCTCGTATACCTTGGCATGGTCCGGGCCGCTCTCCGTGACGACCCGATAAACTGGGGGCGCTTTCAGCCGACTCTGCGCATCCTCTTGCAGCCTCGATTTGTAGTCAGTCGCGTTGCTCCCCTGTACGGCCTTTTCAATGGCGCCGGCAAAGACTCGATCGACGAGTTCCATCACGGCGTCCATGCCGAATTCGAGGAACACTGCTCCCAGAACCGCCTCCAGAGTGTTTGCAAGCACCGAGGGCTTTTCGCGCCCTCCTCCTAGGAGTTCCCCGCGCCCGAGCAAGACGAGCGCGCCCAAGTCGAGTTCGCGCGCAACGAGGGAAAGCCCCTCCTCATTGACGATTGTAGCGCGTGCTTTGGTGAGTTCACCTTCGGTAGCTTGAGGCAGTCGCTGCATCAGTTTTGCGCCGATTGCCAGATCGATGACCGCATCGCCCAAGAACTCGAGGCGCTCGTTGTCGCCGTGCGCACAAGCGCGATGCTCGTTGCAATAACTTCGGTGGCGAAGTGCGGTCACCGCGCGAAGCCGATCTCGAAACGAAAGTCCCAGGCGACCTTCGAGGGCCGTCACCAGAGGTGCATATTTGGGTTCAAATTCCAAACTCAGGCCCTCGGTAGCTTAAATACGAGGCTCTTTCCAAGCTCCTCGATCAACGCGAAGGGATCGAGCGTCTTGGTGGCAATTTGGAGCGCTATGGCATCCACGGATTGGCCGCGCGCATTGAGGGCTGCAATGGCTGACGCAAGAAGGCGCTCACGCAAAACGCTCAGAAACATGCTGCGTCCTCGTTCGCGTTCTCGATCCTGAATCCCTCCGGAGGATTGCAAGTATTCCCAGTGCGCGTCGATGGCTTCCACCAGGCGATCGATACCTTCGTTGCGAGAGGCCGAGACCTTTTCAATCTTGGGCTCCCATTCAGACGTCGCCGCTGACGCTTCTTCCTGCTTTGCGTCCTTCGAGAGATGCTGCGCGTCGTGCTCTCGAGGTCGCATCGGGCGTTTGAGATCCAATGCGGCGCGGAGGTCGCGGACGACTTTGTCAGCACCGTCGAGGTCGCTCTTGTTCACGGCAAAGATGTCAGCGATCTCAAGAATGCCAGCTTTGATCGCTTGAATGTCATCTCCCAGTCCGGGGACAGCAACCACGACTGTCGTGTGAGCCAGCTGTGCAACATCGACTTCATCCTGACCCACTCCTACGGTTTCGATCAACACGACGTCGCTGCCCCAAGCTTCCATGACCCGCAGGCTACCGACCGCAGCGCGTGCGAGGCCCCCCAGGTGCCCGCGCGTCGCGAGGCTGCGAATGAAAACTTTGGCGTCCCCCGAATGCCGCTGCATGCGCACGCGATCTCCAAGGATCGCCCCCCCCGAATAGGGGCTTGAAGGATCGACGGCGATCACGCCCACCGCCTTTCCTGCACTGCGGTAGTTGCTGATGAGTCGGTCGGTGAGCGTCGACTTTCCTGACCCCGGGGAGCCGGTAATGCCAATGACCGGCACCTGAACGTCCCGCCTGAAAAGTGCCCGCAGCTCGGCGACGGCAGAGGGATTTTCATCTTCGATGAGACGGATGAGCCGAGATGCTGCTCGGACATCACCGGTGCGCACCTTGGGCGCGAGCTGCGCCTTCGCATCAGCCACTGGCCGATGTGCCTTTCGCGGTGCGCCCAATCATGCGCGCAGGAGCAGTTTGGAAATCACCATCCGTTGCACTTCGCTGGTCCCCTCGCCAATCTCGCAAAGCTTTGCATCGCGCAGTGCGCGCTCCACCGGAAATGCGTTGGTGTAGCCATAGCCGCCAAGAATTTGAACCGCTTGGTTGCAAGCTTTGGTTCCCGCTTCACTTGCAAAAAGCTTCGCATAACTCGCCTCCGCAGTGTGTGGAAGCCCGCGATCGGCAAGGTCCGCAGCGCGATATACCAAGAGTCGCGAGGCCTGGAGGGATGTCTCCATGTCCGCAAGCATCCAGCGAATGGCTTGGAAATCTCCGATCCGTCGCCCAAAAGCTTGGCGCTCTTTGCAGTAGTTGGATGCGGTATCGAGGGCGCCTTGTCCAAGCCCAAGCGCAAGTGCAGCGATGGTGATCCTCCCGCCGTCGAGGATTTTCATCGTGTCGATAAATCCCTCGCCCTCATTGCCGACCCGCTGCGCGTCTGGGACTCTCACGTTGTCAAAGGTAAGGATCGCCGTGTCCGATGAGCGCATCCCCATTTTCCCGTGCATCGGTGCGGCGCTGAGTCCCGCGGTACCGAATTCGACGATAAACGCGCTGATCCCGCGTTTTCCTTTGGAGCGATCCGTCGCCGCGAGCACCACCACTACATTGCCGACACTCCCTTGGGTAATGAATGCCTTCGAGCCATTGATTACCCAGTCACTACCATCGCGAACTGCGGTGGTTCGCATCGCCGCTGAGTCCGATCCACTTCCGGGCTCGGTGAGGGCCCAGGCGCCGAGCCACTCCCCGCTGGCAAGTTTGGGAAGGTAACGGCGACGCTGCGCGTCGTTTCCACAAACCCGAATGTGCGAACTCCCAAGTCCATTGTGGGAGGCAACGGTAAGGGCGAGGGAGCCGTCGAACTTGGCGATCTCTTCGACGACGAGCGCCACCGCGAGCGTCCCGAGACCCGCCCCTCCAAAATCTTCCGGGACGCGAATGCCAAGGATGCCAAGGGCTCCAAGTCCCTTCACCACTTCGCTCGGAAAGCGCTCTTCACGATCCCACGTCGCCGCGTGGGGGCGCACGTTCCGTTCGCAGAAGTCGCGCACCGTAGCTGTGAGGGCGTTGAGATGATCAGGCAGCCGCAAGTCCACGGTGCTGGTATATACGTTCCCCTTGGAGTTTCCACCGCCTCGAGCGGCTCCCAAGGAAGAAGGACGGAGAATGCGACCAGGAGCCCGTTCGCAAAGCTGGATTTGGATTGTCAGTGCGTGGACGGTTTCGACGACCGCATGGGCACGCGGCGGCGGCGGCGAACTTTTCAATAGTGGCCGATCGGACTCCTTCGATTTCGGGTCCGGAGGAATTCCCCTCGACCTCTTGTTCCTATTGCTCGCGCGCCATCCCTTGTTGGGGATCGTGCTCATCATCGCCTTCATCGCGCTCTTCGCCTACGCTCGGAGCGGCTCCGGCGAGACCGCCACGCGACGTGCCCTCGATCGCGCCGATGCGCTCCGCCAAACCACCATCGACCCAAGTCAGGTTGCGCAGTGGATAAGCGAACTCAAAGCCTCCGATCCCTCATTTGACCTCGATGCACTCCTCAGTCGGGTGCGCAGCCTCTTTGGCGAGGTGCAAGGCGCTTGGTTCCAGCGCGACCTCGAAGGTGTTCGCCGGTACCTTTCTGACGCCACGTTTCGCCGCCTCGCGCTCCAGCTTCGCATCATGGATGCGCAAGGCATGCGCGACGCGATTGATGAGCCAATCGTTCATGCCATTCGCCTCGTTGGCTTTGCTCGAAGTTCGGCCTTCGAAACCGTGCAGTTTTCCGTTCGCGCCTCGCTCCGAGATACCGATGTTGCTGCGTCCGCATCGGACGCGGAAGCGCGCGCTGCGGCAAGCCGCAGTGCGCCCGAAGAGTTCATTGAAGTGTGGAGTCTGGTGCGTCGCTGCGGCGTTCGCACCGACGCTACGCGTGGACCTATCGCCCAGGGCCAATGCCCAAATTGCGGGGCCCCTTTCAACGGTGGAGCAGCGAATACCTGCACGTATTGTAAGGCGATCGTCAATTCCGGAAACTACGATTGGGTGCTCGCGGCAATTACCCAAGGCAGCGAGTTCGTCGAAGCGCGCTCCTACCAAGCTTTGGAAGCGATCCGAGTGCGCGATCCGGGCTTTGCCGCAGAAGTCCTGGAGGATCGCGCAGCGCTGATTTTCTGGCTTTGGATCGACGCGCAACTTCGCGAGGCCCCGGATGCTATAGCCAAGGTGGCCTTGCCAGCGATGCGTGCTGCGCTCACTTCGCAAATCGAGAGACGCACCCAAGCGCGACGGTCAGCGATCATCCAAGAGTGCGCAGTCGGCGTAGTTCGCTGCTTGGCGATTGAGAGCGCGGATGGAACCGATCGCGCGTCGGTTGAAATTCGCTGGAGCGCTCGCATCGGTGAGGCAGCCTCCGGCACGCGCAAGCAGGTACTTCCAAATGTCCCCTTTCGATCGGTGATGCTGCTCGTGCGCAACGCCAATGCCACGACTTCGACGGCCACTGGGCTTTCGACGTCTCGCTGCCCAAATTGTTCCGCACCGCTCGGTGACAATGGGGACGTGAAGTGCGACTTTTGCGGGAGCGACCTTGCCAGCGGGAGCGGAGACTGGGTGCTGGAGCGAATCCTTCGCTGGGAAGAATTCTTACCCTCCAGTGCGAAATCTCAGGTCCAGCGTGCGCCCTCTCTCGATGAGCGCAAACGCCTCCTCTTCGCGATGGCAGTCGTCGCCTATGCCGACGGCACGCTCGATCGACGCGAGCGCTCTCTCCTTGAGAATCTTGCGTCGCGATGGAGTGTTGCCTGGTCCAATGTCGAGCTTGCGCTGCACGGTGGATTTCAGTTGTTCGAGAGCACTTTGCTGCCGGGATCCATTCAGGCCGAACAGTTCCTTCGACAGCTCGTTGCCATCGCCCTGGTCGACGATCGGATCGATGTGCGAGAAGGGAAACTCCTGGAATTCGCTACCAACAAGCTGGGACTCTCTTCCGCATTGCTAAAAACCATGATTTCTGAGGCGCGAGATTCCCCTCCCCCGGTGAAAGGCAGATGATTTCTGGCCAAGCATCAAAGTTCTGGTGCAATTCGTCAGTGAAAGGCGGGGCGCAATGACGCGTTCCCTTCGGTAGCCAATGTGTCGGATGTTTGCAGTTCGCTCGCGTCTCCCGGTAAATGTTACGGATGCGCTTCTGGGTCTTCAGCGTCTCTCCCGCGAACACGGGGATGGCTGGGGTGTCGTTCGATTCGATTCCCAAGATCCGTGGATCGAAACGGGCACGCACGCGGCGCACGCATGCCGCCGCTTCGACGCCATCGTTCAATCTTCTGAAACGCAAAGCCTGATGGCCCATGTGCGATTGGCGTCAGTGGGCGGTGTCAACAGTCGGAACATCCACCCGTTTGTCGCAGACAATGTGGCGTTCATGCACAACGGCACCGTCAATGCCTTTGAAACCCATCGCCAGACCTTGCTTGAGCTGACCGAACCGCGTTGGCGTTCGTCGATCCAGGGAGAAACCGACTCGGAAATCTGCTTCGCACTCTTTCTCACGTTCCTCGGAGAGGAGCGCGCCGACGTCCACGCCTACGCGCGGGCTATGGCGACGCTGGTTCAAAGGATTCGCACGATTTGCGACGGATCCGGGGAGGATCAGAAATCCGCCCTCAATTTCATGGTTGGCGATGGGAATCGGCTCGTAGCAACGCGCTGCGGACGCTCCCTCTTCACTTTCAATCGCCAAGGCCTATGCTTCATTTCCAGCGAGGAACTCTGGCCGAGCGAACAATGGTTCGAAGTCGCGGAAGACTCGCTCGTCACCGTCGATGCAGATTTCACCATTGAAACCACTCCGCTGGACTCCTGGACGCATGGCGCGGCCCCCTCTTGGTGCACAGTCGCTTCCGCTAGCTAACGAGGCGGGCGCCAGCGCCCGCTCCGCCGGTGACGATCCTTTGCGCGCCGCACTGTCTTGCCATTTCAACAATTGCGTCGACGTCTTTCGCAAGCGCGAGAAGTACGGGGTTTGGGCCAGCGTCCAGCGTCATCCAGACTCCCACTCCCTGGCGCCGAAGCTCGCGGCACCCTTCGAAGATCGCCAAGGTCCTCGGCGCAACGTAGCAAACGGGGGGAACCGCGCCGAGCGCACTCGCATGCATGAGGAGTGCGTTTCGTTCGGCCAAGTCGCCGACTGCCTGGAGATCTTTGCGCGAAATCATCGCCACCATCTCTGTCGCATGGTGTTGCGCGGTTTCGACCCATGCGGGGAAATACGGACTGCTTTGAACCGTCCGTTCCATGCCCGAGCGTGAAGATACGACCTTTTCGTCCGCAATACAGATCGCCGCCACCATGCGAAACTCTGGCCAATGGTCGAGAGGGAAAAGGGATGAAGCGAAGCTATCGCTCCCATCGGTGCGGGATCCGCGATTCCACATCGCAAACCCGCCGAAGAGGGACCTGCATGCGGAACCGCTTCCCTGCCGGGCAAGCCGCGATGCAGCAATGGGGTCCGTCGGCAGGCCCGCGGC
>JBGSMZ010000039.1:0-10978 GCA_041739845.1 Myxococcaceae bacterium | reverse complement strand
GGGGCGCCGGGGTCACGCGATGTGCTTGATCGCACCCGCTTTCGCAGCGTATCGATCGAGGAACTCGGTCGACCAGCGCGTCCCCAGAGGAGCAAAGCGCGAACACCACCCACCGTTGAGGAGATCCTCGCGCTGGCGCGCTCTGCGCGTGTTCCCAATCGCATTGCCAAAGGCGAGCTTGAAGGAAAGATGGCCGCGCGGGTATGGAAGAAGCTTCATGCGGACAAGGCCCGGCGGTTCTCCGAGGCCTGGGATTTGGTGGATGCCAACCCAGGGTTGGATGTCACCGAAGCGTTTGCGGCGGCGCAGGCGGGACTTTCGGTGGGTGCGCTGGCGGAGAGGCGCGAAAAAGTGCGCCAGCGCCACGAAGTCTTGCAGGTGCGCAAGACGGTTTCGGGCACGGAAGTGCAAGCGTTTGTCGAAGCACTCGCTTCAAGTGCTTCAGAGTGCGCCTTCGTGCTTGCCGATCGCACGATCCGCGATACCATTCAAAAAATCGAAGCCATCGCTTTTACGCTCAAGCGAAGCGGGCGCTTGGAAAAGCTTCACCTGGTAGCGCTGGCGGGAAGTGCAGACTGGGACGCAGGGGGGCCACAAATTCCGCGCGACCTCGCGTTGAGCAAAAAGCCTCTCGGCGTCGCGCGTCAACCTACGCGGCGACCGGTATGTGATCCGCGCCCACTGCTTGAAGCGAGTGGGTCGTCGATTTCCATAGAACTCCGCAACGGACTTCTGCCGGTGGGCGTGCTGCGCGCGGTAGGACCCTTTGATATCTTGCTTGCCCTGCACGGGGCGCTCGTCTGCATACCTCTCCATGCGATACATCGCTGGGAAGCTTTTTCCCCAGAGCGCAGTGCGTGAAACTTGACCCAATATTGGGTCTGGTGAAATCTTCCTTCCCTTCGATGGTTGAGAGTGTGGAAAGAAGCAGAAGGCTGCTCTGTGCATGTACAGCAGAGCTTCTCTGAGGGATTACGATGAAATCTTCAGCACGTCGAAAAGGCGCCAGCGTCTTGGGCTATGCCGTGTTGGTAGGTGCTCTCGTGGCCGCAGCGCCGGGCGGAGGCATCGAGAACGTGGAGGTCGTTCCAAGCTGTCCGACGCTCGAGTGGTCGGGAATTGCTGTGCAAGTGTGTGCATCCGATCTTTGGGACTGCCTCGCGGGAACGATGGTGGTCTTTGATGGCCCCGATGGGCTTCACCAAGAGTATCCGGGGCCGCCATCCCCTGAGGGATACGCGAAGACCTGCCATTCCTGCGTCAGCGCGAAATGCATCAACTGCACGCCTGGGACTTACCGCCTGGTAGCCCGTGCGGCCAATTATCGTGAAGCACAATTGACGGTGGTCGTTCCTGCCTCCGGTGACGTCTGCATTCCTTCCAAAGAGGTTGCTGTCAATATTCGCTTAGAGCCCAAGTAGGCAGAGCGCCGATGTGGCATATAGCCATCGCCCATGCGTAGACCGATGTCGGTTGCGGAAGTTCGAGAGGCATATCTCGCATTTTTTGAGAGCCACGGACACCGGCGGGTTGGAAGCGCGAGCCTCGTCCCTTCCAATGACCCGACGCTCCTCTTCACGAGCGCGGGGATGGTGCAGTTTAAAGATCTCTTCACCGGGCGCGAAGAACGGCCCTACCGACGGGCTACCAGTTCCCAACGGTGCTTGCGCGCCGGCGGCAAGCACAATGACCTCGACAACGTCGGCTTTACGCCGCGGCACCACACGTTTTTTGAAATGCTCGGGAACTTTAGCTTCGGGGACTATTTCAAGGCTGAGGCAATCTCCTGGGCTTGGGAGTTTGTAACCCAGGTCCTCAAACTTCCCCAACACCGCCTCGCGGTCACCGTTTTTGCTGGCGAAGCTGGGATTCCTGGCGACGACGAGGCGGCAGCGCTGTGGGAGGAAACGGGCGTCTCGCGCAAGCGCATTTTCCGCCTTGGAGCGAACGACAATTTTTGGGCAATGGGAGATACTGGCCCTTGCGGGCCATGTTCGGAAATCTACTTCTACCTCCCAGGAGACAAGGTCGACGAAGGTGACCGAGTTGGAGTGAGCGATGCGTGGATCGAGATTTGGAATCTCGTGTTCATGCAATTTGAGCGGAAAACCCCGGGCGGACCGCTCGTCGCTCTGCCGAGGCCTTCCATTGATACGGGGGCAGGCCTGGAGCGCGTGGCATCGGTCGTTCAAGGGAAAAGCTCCAACTACGACATCGATCTCTTCGTTCCCATTTTTCAAACCATCGAGCGCTTGAGCGGTCGGCGCTATGGGGCATCTTGGAACGACGTCGCCGATTCCGCCATGCGGGTGATCGCAGACCACGCGAGAGCCGCCGCCTTCATGATCAGCGATGGAATCCAACCTTCCAATGAAGGTCGGGGGTACGTTTTGCGGCGCATCATGCGTCGCGCCATCAGGCACGGCTCCCAGCATCTGAACCTGCAAGAAATCTTCTTCCCGCGCTGCGTGGATGCTGTCGTTGAGGCGATGGGTTTGGAGTTTCCTGAACTCGAAGATCGACGCAGCTTCCTTTCGGAAGTCGCCCTCCATGAAGAAGAAGCGTTTCGGCGGACGCTCGCGCGTGGGTTGCAGCGCATCGATGAAGAAATGGAACGCGCGCGAAGCAGTGGTGCCAAACTCCTCACTGGAGAAAGTGTTTGGGACCTCCACCAAACCTACGGCTTTCCAGCGGATCTCACCGAAGTAATCGCCCGTGAACGCGGCATGGAAGTCGATCGCCTCCGATTTGAAAGGCTCCTGGACGAAGAGCGGGAACGCGCGCAGGGCGCGCTGGGCAACCGAGAGCAGCAGATTCAATCGGCGTATTTGAAGCTCGGGTCAGCGCTGCCGGCGACGGAGTTCATAGGCTACGAGGCAACCAGCGGAAGCGGAAGCATCGTTGCGATCCTCCGCGATGGCCATCGCGTCACCTCTGCAAAACGCGGGGATGTGGTCGAAATCGCCCTCGACACGACCCCCTTCTATGCGGAGGGGGGCGGGCAAGTCGGTGACGTCGGCGCGCTGCTCACGAGCGCGGGTGCTGAAGCTGCGGTGAACAACTGCATCAAGCCGACGGGGGGCATATTCCTTCACGCCGCGGAGGTGACGCGAGGGGAGTTTCGGGTAGGAGAGGAAGTGAGTCTGCGCGTCGACGCGGAGCGCCGATCAAAAATTCGGGCCAACCACTCGGCGACGCATTTGTTGCATCGCGCGCTCAAGGTGGTGCTCGGAAACGGAGTGAATCAGAAGGGTTCGGTGGTCAACGACGCCTCGCTTCGATTTGATTTCGCGCACTATGCACCCATGGCTCCTCCTGAGATGGCGGCCGTGGAAGACCTGGTCAATGGATGGATTCGCGACAATGCGCAGACGGAGACCCGCGTGATGGATCTCGCTGAGGCCAGAAAGACCAAGGCCGTCGCGCTCTTTGGAGAAAAGTATGGTGAACGGGTGCGCGTCGTCACCGTGCATCCGGAATCTGTCGAATTGTGTGGTGGTACGCATGTGACGCGCACTGGAGATATCGGCTTCTTTCGGGTTTCGCATGAGTCTGCAGTCGCTGCGGGAATTCGCCGCATCGTCGCATCGACGGGGGCCGCGGCGGTCAACCACTCGCGACAACAGGAAGGCTTGCTTCGGGAGGCAGCGGACCAACTCCGGACCACGCCGGAAGACCTCCCAAGGCGTATTGGCGCCCTTCAACAAAAGGCCAAAGCGCAGGAGCGTTCTCTCGATGAAGCGCGCGCTTCGGCTTCCGGAGTCGAAGGCGAGGCGGAATGCGTGCGCGACGCGAATGGCGTCAAGGTGTTGACGCAGCTGATTGAAAAGGCAGACCCGGATCTGCTTCGAAGGCTCGCGGATCGCCATCGTGACCGACTGCAGTCTGGCGTGGTGGGCCTCGGAGGCACGACGCCGGACGGGAAAGCGCTGATTCTCGTTGCAGCTACCAAGGACGTCGTTGCCGCCGGTTTTCGTGCCGGTGATGCCGTGCGCGCCTTGGCGCCAACGATCGGCGGACGCGGCGGCGGGAAAGCCGAAATGGCGCAGGCGGGAGGGAGCGACCCGAGCCAAGTTCCCAAGGCGCTAGAAATGCTGGTGACTCTCGTCGCGCAGCGGGATTCCAAGGGCTAGGCGCTAGACGTCGGAAGCATTCTCCAGGGATTCCATGGTCGCTGCTGCGCGCGGGTCTCGTGCAAACGCTTCCAGGAATTCGTCAGCCGGTGCGCGCCCTGAGGCGGCAATTGCGCGCAGTGGTTCCAACAGTGGCAGGTCCTCCGAATCGATCTCCCGAAGGCCTTTGGTCGCGAGTTCGAGCACTTCGCGTGCGATTTCAAGGAGTGATGCAGGGCCCGCCTTGGCGCGCAGGCCTTCGCGCTGTGCGCGAAGGTGGAGGCTGCGATGGCCTTCGGGGGATTCGTAAGGCAATAGCTTGAGCAGATCCCTCCGCGCGCTCGGCGCGTAGAGGAGTCCGCGAAGGAGCGCAAGCAGAGAGCCGGTGAGGGCCGGTGACGCGCAGTCGGCTCCGCGGACTTCGAACACGTGCTTGACGCGAACCTCAGGAAACATGGTGGTCAGGTGGTCGCTCCAGTCGCTCAAGCGAAGCGGTGCACCATCCCACCCGCTGGCGAGGAGTTGCCGAAACGTTTGAGCGGGGCGAACGTAGCCGGCGTTTCGACGGAGGAACAGAAGAGGAGCGTCGAGGGCCCAATCGACATAGCGCGCGTAGGTGAAGCCGCCATCGATGATGCAGTCTGGATACCCGGTGCGACTCGCATCTACCTGCGTCCACACGTGGCTTCGGTAGGATGCGAAGCCAGAGTACTTTCCGTCGATGATGGGACTGTTTGCATAGAGCGCGACGAGGATCGGGGTGACACGAGCAGCGGCTGTCACCTTTTCTGCGGCATCCTCTTCGCTGGTCCAATCGAGATTGACCTGCCCCGTGGCGGTCATCAACATCATGTCGCGGGCAAGCGCTCCAGAGTTTCCCAGGCTCTCGCGCATCGCCGCGTAGCGAAGCTTCGGCATCCAAGGCATGTCCTTGAGTTGCCCGAAGGGCCGATACCCAACGAAGGCAACTCCGTAGCCCAGGAGGCCTCCAAATTCGCGGAGTTGGGCGAGGTGATGGAGGTTTTCGGCATGGGCGGCGCGCGCCGTGGGGAACGGACTGCCTGAAAATTCGAACTGGCCCCCAGGTTCTACGGTGACCGAGGCGCCAGTTGGGCCAATGCCAGCGATCGGAGGTCGATCCGGGCCCTCTCGAAACTCAGAAATTCCCTTGGCAGCAAAAGCGCGAAAGATCTCGCCGATGCCGTTGGCGCCTTCATAGGGAACGGGGCCCGAGGTGTCTCTGCGGAAGAGAATCTTCTCGTGCTCGAGACCTACCAGCACTTTTCCTGGTTTCTTCTCCCCTCGCCGAAGGTAATTGGAGAGGGCGTCGACTGACGTCAACACTTCCCCTTCGCCTGCTTGGACTACATCGAGTGACATCGAAGGTTTGCCTGACTAATCGCAGGGGTCGCGGTCGCGCTAGCGAATTTGTTGTGGGAACGTTTGCCTCTGGCCACTGTTGGTCTGTTTGATGAGAAGATGGAAAATCGCCTAAGCTCACAAAACCTCCTTGCCCGAAGCGAAGAAAGAAGGGTTCATGCGTCTCCTTGGCCGCGTCCTACTAGGTAGCATTCTCTTTGTAGGATTCGTCTTCAGTGGGAGCGATCGACCACCGCTGAGCCTTATCCTCCCCGGAGCCCAAGCCGCTCCTGGAGATTCTGCTCGTGGCAACTACGAGTTGGGGTCCATGCGGGTGATGGCCAAGGTTCTCAATTACGTGAAAGAAAACTACGTAGACCCACACCGGGTTCATCCCAAGGAGATGATGATCGGCGCCCTTGAGGCCGTGGAGCGCACTGTCCCCGATGTGATGGTCGAGGGGACCGCGGAATCCACCAATATCAAAGTCAATGTCGGCGGCAATGTTCGAGAGTTTGACTTGGGCAAAGTCGATTCCCTTTGGAAACTCTCCTACAATTTCAAGGATATCTTCGATTTCATCTCGAAAAACATGCGCCCCATCGAGGAGCCGCGGGATGTGGAGTACGCGGCAGTCAGCGGGATGCTGCAAACGCTCGATCCGCACTCGATGCTTCTGCGCCCCGAACAGTACCGGGAGATGAAAGCGGCGACCAAGGGCGAGTTTGGAGGCATGGGGTTCATGATTCAAATGCGCGAGGGCATCCTCACGGTGATGCGGGTCTTCCCAAAGACGCCAGCATCGCGCGTGGGAATTCGGAAAGACGACCAAATTGTGCGCATTGGTAGTGAGTCGACGGTCAATATGGATGTCACCGACGCCGTGACGCGCCTCCGTGGCCCGCCTGACACCAAAGTGTCTCTCACCGTTGCCCGGAAGGAGTGGGGAAAGCCGCAAACCTTCCTCATCACCCGTGCCCTTATCAATATCGAATCGGTGCAGCACAAGTTGCTACCGAAAGAAGTTGGCTACGTTCGCCTCAAGAATTTCCAAGGCAATACTGCCAGGGATCTTGAAATGGCACTCGCGGACCTCGACGAGCAGGCGCGCGTCGCAGGCTCTCCAAACGGGATTCGCGGGCTCGTGCTCGATATGCGGGGAAATCCAGGTGGACTTCTCGAGCAGGCGCTCCAGGTATCGGATCTCTTCCTGTCGTCGGGGGTCATCGTCACCACGGTCGGGTATTCGGACAAAATGCGCGACGAGCGCACGGCGCACGCCGACGACGGCGACGACGCGCATCCCATCGCGATCCTCGTCAATGCAGGGAGCGCCTCGGCTTCCGAAATCGTGGCAGGTGCTCTCAAGAACGACGATCGCGCCGTCATCATCGGACGTCGGACCTTTGGGAAGGGGTCCGTCCAAATGCTCTACGACTTCCCGGATGAAAGTGCGCTCAAACTCACCATCGCAAAGTACCTCACGCCTGGGGACGTCTCGATCCAAGAAGTAGGAATCGTACCGGACATCGAGCTTGAGCCGACGCGCGTCAGCGCCGACCGGGTAGACGTTTTCGCGCCGCGTCGGACCATTGGTGAAGTGGATCTGCAACACCACTTGTCAAATCCAGCGAACGCCAAAGCGGCGACCAAGCGCGAAGAAGTCGTGCAGCGGGGAAAGCCCAAATTTGCGGTGTCTTATTTGAAGGACGAACCCGCGAAGAAAAAGGACGACAAGCTCCCCGCCGCGATTGCGACGAGCCAGCGAGAAAATGACGGTCCACCCGATGACGGCACCCTCGACGACCAACTCGATGCGGAAACCCAGGGAGAAATAAAGGAAGACTTTGAAATCAATTTTGCGCGTGACTTCCTTTTGGCGGCCCCACAGATCCGCGCCAGCGCGATGCTCAATCAAGGGGCAGCCTTCGTCGAAAAATCCAAACGCGAGCAAGCCGCAAAGATTGCCGGAGCGATAGCCGCGCTCGGCGTCGATTGGGAACAGGGGCCATTTTCCAAAGTTGCGAAGCTGGCAGCATCGCTCAAGCCTAGCCTCAGCAAAAAGATTGTCGCTGGATCCACGGTGCCATTGGAAGTCACTGTGGAAAACAAGGGGGAAGCGCGCCTCTTTCGGGTGCGCGGGTGGCTTGAGTCAGACAACCCATTGTTGGACCGTCGCGAATTCCTCTTCGGGAGTCTCAAAGCCGGGGAACGAAAGAGCTGGTCGATTCCGCTGGTCGTCCCCAAGCAACTCGGTTCGCGAAGCGACATCGTCAAAGTGCGGTTTCAAGATGACAGCGGACTCCTGGAAGAAGAGCCGCTGGGAGAACTTTCCTTCGTCGAAATTCCTCCTCCGCAGTTCACCTATACCTGGTCCATTGTGGACGGCTGTCAGCGATGCAACCGGGACGGAGAAGTTCAGCGCGGTGAGGAACTGACGCTCTTGGTGGACGTCACCAATGTTGGTGTTGGAAAGGCGCTCACGACTTTTGCAAATATTCGCAACGCATCGGACGCGAACGTCTTCATTGAAAGGGGCCGCTTCCGCTTGGGAGAAATTGCCCCTGGTGAAACAAAGACAGCGCGCTTTGAACTTCAAGTGAAGAAGGGCTATCGCGGCGAGGATTTCGCCCTTCGCCTTGCGGTCATCGATGAGGCGCTCGAAGAGTTCATGACCGACAAGCTCAAGATTCCGGTGGCCACCGGGGAGGAGCAGGCAGTTGCATTGGCGCCCACTCGGCCCGTGGCGGTACGGATCGCTGACAAGGCCGCGCTCTATGCCACCCAAAATGCAAAGCGCGTGATCGCTTGGCTCCCGCACGGTGCGGTACTCAGCGAAACAGGGCGGAACAAGGATGTGGCGCGCGTGGAACTCTCGAGCGACAGGTTTGCCTTTGCAAAGGTCTCGGACCTTCGCTCAGCCAAAGGAGCCAAGGCCGCACCAGCTCGAGATCTCTCCTGGGCCTCGGTGCAAGTTCCGGCGAAAATTGCGCTCAACGTGGACCCAGCTAAAGGCGGTATCGTTGTCGACAGAGATCGGTTCCCTCTCGCGGTAACCATCGAAGACAAGGAACTCCTCGACACTTTTGTTCTCGTGAACGACCAAAAAGTCTACTACCGCGCCCATCAGGATGGGGACGAGAGCGTGGTGAAGTTTAGCGTCGAGATCCCGCTGAAAGAAGGGGCCAACCTGGTTCGCGTCGTCACCCGAAATTCCGAAGACTTCTTGAACCAGCGGGCCGTCTTCATTCGACGGAGCCATCCAGCTGCGGTCGCGCAGAAGTTGCCCTAGAGGCCACCGGTGATTGCTATTTACTCGCGGTGAGAGGCCACAGGGTGCACCGAATCGGTCCACCCCAGGCGAAAACGATTTGCGCTCGAAGCAACGCTAACGAATGCGCTGCGCAAGCTCCCTTCGGAGCGGCCCCGGTCGGTTGCTGATGATGAGTTCGACGCCGAGATTTCGCAGCCGCAGCGCCTCCCCGGCGTCATCGACGGTCCAGGCGCCAATGGCCAAATGTCGCCGATGCCAACGGAGGACTTGCGAAGGGTTGCACGCTTGCGCCGGTGGATGCACGTTGCTCCCGCCGACGAAGCGTTGCCATAGCGAATTCTGAAGCCAAGCGTTTCGATCCGGGTCGATCAATAACCCGCGGCGCAGGAATGGCGCGACGCTTCGAAACCGAAGGAGACAAAACGGATTGAAGCTCGTTACGAGGATGCGCTCTGTATCTCCTCGGCCGAGAAGCAGTTTGGCCAGGTCGCGCGAAAGGCCATCGTCGTTCAACCGGTCGCACTTCAACTCGACATTGACGAGGAAGTCCCGCGGCAGCGCTTCCAAAACCTCTTGAAGCGTAGGAATCGACTCCTCCTTGAATCCTAGCGGACCTCCGACTTTGATTCTCTGGAGTCGCGAAAATGGCGCCGAGGAAACCTGGAGGTGAATGCCAGCGAGGCGATCGAGCCATTCGTCGTGGCAAAGGACGAGCTCCCCAGACGCACAGCGCATCACATCCAGTTCCACACCGTCCGCTCCTTCGGCGACAGCTCCGAGCATCGAAGCGACGGTGTTTTCCGCAAAGGCGTGGCACGCACCTCGGTGGCCTAGGATTTTCATGCGGCCATGGGATTTGCAGGAGCCAGATGATTCGGGCAAACCCCATGCGTGGACCTTGGAACCGGAGAAATCATCGTACTGGTGGTCACGGTAGCGCTCATTTTTAGCGCATCGCGGATGACCGCGCTCGGGAACGCGCTGGGGAGATTCGTAAGTTCCATGCGCAGACCAGCCCCCGACGTCGGCGCGGAAGTGGCGAAGGAGCTGCCTCCTGGCGCTTGAGGGATGCTAGCGCTCCGCTGATTCTTTGGGAGCGCGCGAGGCGTGAATTCGCAGAGAGATGGCGTCGATATCCGAAGGGTATTCCGAGAAGAGTACGACGAACGGTTCTTGGTCTCCAGGCGCCAGTACTTTCTCCTCCGGGGCAATGCGCGAAAGGAGGTCGCTCAAATCTTGGGAGGAGCCAACTTCGTACAGTGCCTCTACGGTCGGCACCACCCCTGCGCGCGTTTGGGCGACGCCTACAACCTTGGCGTCTTCAACGATTTCCGCGCGTACCAAGGCGTAGGATGGCGTGTCGTCATGGTTCACTACCTTGCCGCGAACAAAGAAGACCGGTCGGCCGGTTGCCGTCTTGTACACGCCGCTTGAGACATCGGTAGCTACCATCCCTTTGAGTGAAAAGAGTCGCGCGAGTCGGGCTGGTGACAACGCCTCCAAGGAAAAGGTCCCGTCATTGGCGACGACGGAAGCCAAGATTCCAAGTGCCGCAACGACAAACGCCGTGAGGCCAGCCTTGGTGAGCAACCCAGAAAGAGACCGCTTGGCAGCGGTTCGTCGAAGAATGGGTTGCGGAGGCTGGCTGGCGCCGGGAAGCACGACGTTGCTCGGAGAGGAAGCCAGCGGAACCTCTGGTACTTCTTGGGCGAGCACATCCAAAGAGGCGACGACGCTTTCGAGGTCTGCAAAAGGAGCCGGCGGAGGTGGATTCGGCTCTCCGATTGGGGTCGCAGTGAGGTCTTCAAAGTTTGGAGCGGATGCTGCGTCCCAACCGTCGCTGGGCGTGCGTGCTTGCGAGGCGCCTGTGCCTTGCGCGGCGGGGGTCGCTTGATCCTCGAAGGAAGAAAAATCAAGGATCGCGCTCTTCGGCGCCTTCGATTTGCTGAGAAGCTGGACCGGGGAGGCTTGCGGCGGAGGGCTCGCGCTTTTCTGGACCGGAACGTTGGCTGGCGTGGCTGCTGGCGTCGTCACTGAAAACTTTTGGAAAGGATTGGACGCGGGGACCGGCTCCGCCTCTTGGGGGAGGGCCGCTGTCGGAGCTTGGGCGGCAGGCGGAGCGCGCACAATGCCGGTCGGATGGGACAATGGAGGTGGTGCTGCGGGAAGCGTTGGAGCGCGCGACCGGGAGATCTTCGGGGTGGTCGGTCGCGCGCTCTCGGCCACCGGTCGA
>JBGSMZ010000025.1:0-24262 GCA_041739845.1 Myxococcaceae bacterium | reverse complement strand
CGGAGGCGTTGGCGATAGCGCGAAAGCGTTCGTGATACAGCGGAATCAGCGGGCAATCTTCTACGAGAAGTTCTTCCGCGCGAAGGTAGTCTTCTTCGCGGCGGTCGCGTTCTACTTCTCCACGTGCCCGCTCGGTGAGCGCATCGAATTCTAGGTTGCGGTAGCCGAAACAGTAGGGAGATTGGGCCTTCGAGTTGAGCAGAACATGGAGGAAGCTGTTAGGGTCCGGGACCTCAGCGATCCAGTTGCCTCGAAAGATTCCGACCCTCCCGCTGCGGACCCGCTCCCAAAAGTCATGGGCCTCGAGGTGCTCAAGCTCGACAAGCCCCTCTGCAAGGAGGGGGGCAAACAGCACGCGGTCCTCGGATCGGGTATCGCGGCCTGCAGGGTAGGTCACCAAGAGCCTGACCGGCAACGGCCCAGCGTCTGCGAGCAATGCGCGCGCCATTGCAATGTCTGGACGCGGATAGTCAAGGGAGTCGATGTCGAGAAGGTCCGGCGGAGTGAATGAGCGCGCCGCTCGCGCATGGGGGTGAAATTGCTGAACGAGTCCCCGCAAGTCGAGTCCCGCGCGAATGCCCTTGCGGATTCGCACGTCATCGACGGGAGTCGTTTGAAGATGAAACCCGAGAAACCAAGTCGAAGGCGTACTTCCGATCAGCGTATCGCCAAGGCGCAGATCCGCATCGGCGAGATCGTTGGCGTGAAGGTAGCTCACGATATCGACGGCGCCTCGATTGAACGCGAGCAGTGCTTCGCGTCGCGAAGGAAAGAGGCGAATCTCGATAGTATCCAGATGGGGATAGCCGGACCGGAAATACGACGCATTGCGCTCCAACAGAAAGCTGGTCGCGCCACACGCTTGGAGCAAGTAGGGGCCGAGGCCGACGACTTTTCCGCCACTGACATGGGTGATGCTCGCGCAAGGGTGACAAAGGAGTTGCGCGAACGCGACCAAAGGAGACGCGAAGGCCACTTCGAGGGTGTCCTCGGCGATCACCTTCATGCCTGACAGGTCAGACGTGCTCCCGTCTATTACATCAGAGGCTCCCAGGATTTCTCGAAACACACCGATACCGCAACCAGCGCCTTCACTCTTGAGCAGCCGTTCAAAAGAGGCCTTTACGTGTTGCGCATGGAGCGGGGTGCCGTCGTGGAACTTCACCCCGCGCCGAAGCGAAAGAATCCCGCGCATTCCATTTTCCTGAGGCTGCCAAGCGCGGGCGAGGTGCGGCTCAAGGTAGCCATCTTCCATCCGAAACAACGTCCCATGGAGGGCGCCGACGATTTCCGTAACCTGCAGGTCGAGAACGCTGATGGGATCCAAGGTGTTCGGATCAAATGGCACCGGGAGTCGATGGACCCCAACGGTGAGCTTGCCACCTATTCTTCGCGGTGGGATTCGGAACCGTGAAGCTTCTTGCTCGAGCGCCTCCGCTTGAGAACCGAGTTGCTGGACGGTGTTCGAGATCGCGTCAGAGACACGAATCGCTTGACCCGCTTCCTGGCGCAGGCGCTGGAGGGAAGCGCTTCCCGCCTTGAGGCGCAGGGCGGACTTATCAACGCTTCGGCGAAGCCGGTCGACGACGAGCGAGAGTTCCCCAACCCTGTCGGTAAGGTTCTGCAAGTCACGAGGGGTATCGTCGGCTGCTGCGCAGGCTTCGGTTTCAGCGGACTTCAATTGCGAGAATCGACGAGACGCCTCTCGCACCCAAACGGTCAACCTATCGAGAGCGGAAGCTGCTGCGCTCCCACTTTCGCGCGCGGCGCCGGCCTGCGATTGAAAACGCAGCACGCTCGCTGTCAAATCAACGGACTCCTTCGCGGAGGCCTCCGCGAGTTGGGAAATGGCCTGCGCTTCGTGCAGGAAGGTCCCCATCGCTTGAACAGCGAGGCCTCCCTCATTCAATCCGACTGACGCCTTGCGCGCTGCGGATTCAACAAAAGTCTCGGCGCGGCGCAGCTTGTCCTGGAAGTGATCAGTCAGGGCGGCGATTTCGTGTAGCGAATCGACAGTCGACGCTCCCAAGCGCCGCAGCTCCGTGGCGACAACTCCGAAAGGCTTTCCCGCTTCTCCGCTTTGGTTGGCAATGATTTCCGCGCTGACGGCCAAGTGGCCCATCCGCGCGCAATCTTCCGCCAAAGCCCGCACCAGGGGCGCGAGCTTTGGCAGCGCGATGCCCGCTCCTTTCACGAGCGCATCACCAGCATGATGCTCTTGCTCAGCTCCACGAATCGCCTCGAGTGACGCCTGGAATAAGTGGAGGCTCCTTTCGCGATCAGTTGCCGTGGCGAGGCTGGCAAGAGCGATGTCCGCGGAACGCCGGTGAATCGATTGACCGAGGCTGTGAAGCTCGGTGCATGCCTCTTGGATCCCCGAAGACTCCGACGAAAGCGTACGGAGGTTGGCCTTCAGCGCCTCTTCGCTCTCTGCGTATGCGGAAGCGTCCGGCAAATTGGCAATCGCAATGGCGAGGCGTTCTCTTCCCTTCGCCGCATCCGAAGCTTGCTTTCCCAGGCGTTCGATTCGCTGAGCAGCGTCTTCCACAAGCGTTTCAATCGTTCGCAGCAGGGGCTCCTCTGGTGGCGATGGAAGTTCGGAAGTCCCCGATGGCGCCTCGCTGGAAGTCAGGTGCTCGCGCTGGCGACGCGTCGAATCGCGGAGTTCTTTTGCCCTCGCGCTGAGTTCCTTCGCACTTCGATGAAGCGCCGCGGCCACGCTCTGTGACCGAAGCACCCCACGATGCATGGAGCGGGTGAGTCGCGCGAGGTCAGGATCTCGGGGAGCCCCGAATTCGTTGGCCAAGTCACCCGTTGCGATCCTGGAAAGCTGTTCGCGCCGGGCGCTTAAAATCCAGCGGCTTTCAAGCCACTGACGAATCCCAAACCCGACGAGAACCGCCACCGGCAGGACCAATGCAAGCGGCAGGAAAGTTGTCCAGTCTTGCCGCAAGCTCCAGGCGATCCAGATTCCGAAGGGAGCCACAACGATGGTCGTGGCCAACACCTTCCCGAGTCTTGTGCGCAGCATGGAGCAATTCCACCACGGCTAGAGCCGTTCGTCGATCGCCCGGTTCGACATTTCGTCAGCGGCGCGGTTCATTTCACGAGGCACATGCACGAGCTTCACGCGTTCAAACACGTTGAGAAGGCGCAACGAAGCTTCATAGAGCGGACGGAGGCTTGGGCTCTTTACCTGATACCGTCCCCCCAATTGCCGAATCATCAATTCCGAATCGGCAAAGACTTCGACCTCGCGAACACCGAGTTCCTGCGCGCGTTGGAGGCCGAGCAACAAGCCAGAGTATTCGGCGTAGTTGTTCGTTTGCGTGCCCAAAAATTTCCCCAAACGATCGACGACTTGTCCCGATGGCTCCACCAGAATCGCGCCTGCTCCCGCCAGCCCAGGATTTCCGCGCGCCGCACCGTCGGAATAGACACGAACGCGCGAAAACCCAGGCGTAGCGCCCGCGTCGCGGACTTCGGCGGGGTCGCAAGCGGCTGCGGCGCGTTCCAAGATTTTCTGCAACCGGCGTCGGTCGAGCTGGGGAAAGGCACCCAGCGTGGCGACCATGGGCTCTTCCTTCGCCAAGAAGCGAAGGACCGCGGCCGCCAAGTGCTTGTCGGCCAAAGCCTTCCCGGATGGAGAAGTCATGTTGCAAATCGGGATCTGATTGCCAAGCGATCGCTTGCGGTCAATTCGCTTCTGCTTTCGCTACTTCCGGCAGAACTTCCGCGGCGTAGATCATGCGAGAGCAGGACGGGCAAGTGTCCACGCTCCTCGAAGCGACGAGGAGGTTATAGAGCTGAGGTCGCAAGTTCATCTGACAGCCGGAGCACGTTCCGCTCGCTGTGATCGGTACCAAAGCCGGCATCCGTTTGCGTCGGATGCTTTCGTAGCGCCGCAACAGTTCGCGATCGACGGCGCTGGCTCGTGAGCCTCTGCTCCCTTCGACAGCGGCCATTTTTGCTTCTACTTCTTTGAGTTGTACTCGGAGTTGGGCGAGGTGCGCTCCCAGGTCCGCTTCCTTGGCGGTGAACGCTTGCTCGCGAGCACGGAGGGCTTCGCGCTGCATCGCCGCTTGCCGTGCCAGCTCGGCCAAATCCTCGACCATGGTTTGCTGGCCTTTCTTTGCGATGTCGATTTCGCGGGCGAGCGCCGAATATTCTCGGGTGGATCGTTGCTCGGTGAGGCGCCCTTCCCATTTTCGAACTCGGTCCCGGTCGTCACCCAAGGTTTCCTCGAGGTTTGTCCGCTCTTTCTCGAGTTGGGCGAGCTTGTTTCGTTCCCCCTCGATTTCAGCGCGGACCTCCTGGAGCGCCTTCTCCAAGGTCGCCATATCCTTGGGAAACGAATCTGCCGTCTTTTGCAAGGCGGCGACGTCGAGGTCGATTTGTTGCAGTGCTGCGAGAACGAACAGTTTATCCCGCAAGGGCTCCTCCAATTGTCATCTCCTGAACCGAGGCCTCTCTAGCGGAACTAGGCACGATGGGCCAAGCGGTAACAGAGATCGGAACCCACTGCATGCGCTGCCTGGGTGAGCGCATGGGCAGCGATCTCCCGCGACTGTCAATCTTCTTCTTCGTCGTTGGTTTCGCTTTCTTCTTCTTCTCCGCTGCTCGGCTCTGCGTCCTCCGTCGCTTCATCTTCGGAGGTCACCTCCGGACGTGAGGCCGGCTTCGGCGCTACTGCGAGACGGTTGCGCCGTGGCTCCGGAGCTTTCTGCGCTGCTGGGTCACGCTGATTGGCGTGGCATTTGGGACAGATAGGCTCTGGCCTCTTGAGGTCGTAGAACTTCGCTTCACATTTGTAGCAGGTGTATTTGCACCCGAGGTCGTTGGCAGGCATGCGGTCTCCTTGCGGGGCGCGGTGCCTAGCGGCAACGCGGTCGTTCGTCAACGGTGCTTGCGAAGAGATCGCTTCGCAAGCCTGATTCAGTGACTTCGGCCTGACGCCTGTGGGACACTAAAAGGGCAATGCGAATGCTGGCGGCTTTAGCGGCCCTGATAGGCCTCGGGTGCACGAAGCGCTCTCCTCCGGTTGCGCAAGAAAGGGTTTCCCTCGTGCGTCGAGGAGCGACGCAGTTTTCGCTCATTCCAAAGGCTGGGCAATTCCCATACTGTGTCGCCTTTTCCTTAGGAAGCGATCGCACCGTGCGGCAGTTGACTCTCGCCTCCGATGATCGCTCGCCCGCATGCCCTGCGGGCGTTCCCATCGGCGGAGTTCAGTTTCAGCTACTCCCGCTTGCAAGTCCCGCTCGTATCCTGGTGGTGTTCAGCTCCGAAGCGGTCAAGGTGAGTTCCATTGGGCGTCAAGTCGACGCATTGCAAAAGCGTGAGACGATAGCTGCGTATGACCTTCGGATTCCGGGGGAGGCCACGCTGCAAACGCTTCACTTTGAAATAATTCCCGATTCCACCGAGGCACCCAGGTGAAAGAAGTCGAGACGGCTATCGTTGGAGCTGGCGTAAGCGGTCTTGCCGCTGCAGCCTTTCTCGGTCCCCGAGCGGACGTTGCAATCTTTGAACGCGACGACGAGATTGGTGGGTACTGCAAAACCGTGAAGCGCGACGGGTTTGTCTGGGACTATTCAGGGCATTTCTTTCATTTCAAGCATCCGTGGGTCGAGCAGTGGCTTCGGGAGCGCATGGAAGGGCAATCGATTCGGACGGTCAAAAAGCGCAGCTTCATTTCCTTTGCAAACCGCTGGGTCGACTTCCCATTTCAAAAGAACATTCATCAGCTCCCTCAGCCAGATTTCATCGAATGTCTCTATGACTTGTATTTCGCGCAAACTTCCCCAAAGCCCCCACACAACTTCAAGGCCATGCTTTCGCAGCGTTTTGGCCAAGGAATCTGCGACAAATTCCTCATTCCCTATAACGAAAAACTCTACGCCACGGATCTGAGCCTCCTCGACGTCGAAGCCATGGGTCGCTTTTTCCCTCACGCTCGCTTCGACGAAATCGTGCGCAACATGCGAGAGGCTGCCGATGACTCGTACAATGCGACATTTACCTATCCAGCGGAGGGCGCCGCTGCCTACGTCGCGGCCATTGCTTCCCGGGTGCGGCCAGAGACCATTCGGCTCGGAGAAGCGGTCTCGCGGATCGACTTGAAAAATCGCGTCCTCCATACGACGCTCGGGGACGCGTTTCGTTTCAACCGACTCATTAGCTCCGCACCGCTTCCGGCAACGCTTGCTGCGGCGGGCGTCGCCACGGAGTCCGTGTGGAGTTCCAACCAGGTTCTCGTTTTCAACCTCGGTTTCGACCGCAAAGGTCCCAGCGATGTCCACTGGCTCTACGTCCCGGATCGGCGCCGTTGCTTCTACCGAGTGGGGTTCTACGACAACATTTTCGATACGCCTCGGATGAGCCTCTACGTGGAAATCGGCATGCCCGCCGGATCGGCACCGGACTTGGTTGCTGCCAAGCGGGAGGTCCTCGCTGGGTTGGCCGCCGAAGGGATTGTGAAGGATCACCGATTGGTCGCAGAGCATTCGGTGATGATGAATCCGGCGTACGTACACATTACCGCGCCCTCGATTGAGGCGGTGGCGCGCGCGCGGAAATTGCTAGAGCGCTCCGGGGTTTTCCCGATCGGTCGCTATGGAGGCTGGACCTATTGCAGCATCGAAGACAATATTCTTGAAGCAAAAGCGCTCGTCGATCGCCTCACAGGCGGAGAACCTGTGCAGAGAAATGACTAGTTGGAAAGCGGGAATAGCGTTGTGAGCTGGTGCATGATTTGTTCGGAAAGCTTGGGGACCACCTCCAGCGCTTTCACATTGTCGCGGATCTGTTCGGGGCGGCTCGCGCCGGTGATGACGGAACTCACCGCGGGATTCTTAAGACACCAGGCAATCGCCAACGCTGCGCGCGAGCAGCCGAGCGCAGCGGCGATGGGGGCGAGTTCCTTGGCGCGGGATACTGCGTTCGACCCCATCACCCGATCGTGGATCCAGGTGTAGTTTGGAAGCGCGAGCCGCGACCCGGCGGGAATTCCGTTGTCATATTTGCCGGTGAGAACGCCCGAATTGAGGGGGCTCCAAATCGTCGAGCCATAGCGCTTCTCAGTCCAAAGCGGGGCGTACTCCCTCTCGAAACGTTCGCGGACGAGCAGATTGTATTGGGGTTGCTCCATCGTTGGCGGCGTGAGTCCATGCTCTTGGGCGATTTGGAACGCAGAAAGAATCTCCTGAAGTGTCCACTCGCTGGTACCCCAATAGAAGACCTTTCCTTGCTTGATGAGCGCGTCAAAAGCTCGCACCGTTTCCTCGATTGGCGTGTTCGGATCGGCGCGGTGGCAGTAGACGAGATCGAGATACTCCACTTGCCATCGACGCAACGCCATATGGACGCCTTCGAAGATTCGCTTGTGGCTCAGTCCAACGTCGTTTGGCCCATCGCCGCCCCAGAATATTTTCGATGAGAGGACGAGGCCTTCGCGTCGCCACCCGGCTTTCTTGATGACCCTCCCCATCGCTCGTTCGGCCTGACCACTCGCATAGGCCTCAGCACCATCAAAGAAGTTCACGCCTTCGTCGTAAGCGGCTTTCATGCAAGCTTCGGTCACTTCGTCTCCAACTTGTCCGCCGAAGGTGACCCAGGAGCCCAGGGAGATTTCACTCACCTTGATTCCAGCTTTTCCCAATTGCCGATAGTTCATGGCGCTCTCCCGGAAGCGTTGGTCCTCAGTGATTGCCGCAGGCCGCGTGCTACAATCCATGCCATGGACTGGGCTTCACATCCAGCATGCCGATGGCTCGAAGGGCAAGGCCCAGAGATGGAGGCGGCACTTGCGGCTTTGGTCAACTGCAACTCCTTCACCGGGAATCCTGAGGGTGGGAGAGCAGTCGCCAATCGCCTCGATGCACTCCTGGAAATCGAAGGAGTGACGATGGAAGCAGTCTCCAGCAGCACCTATGCGGACCATCGCATCTACCGGACGACCGGGAGTCCAGCGCTTGCACCAGTCGCATTCATCGGGCATTTCGACACCGTTTTCCCTCCCGGAACCTTCGAAGGGTATCGACGGGACGGAGTGCGGGGCTGCGGCCCAGGGACGCTCGATATGAAAGGCGGCCTGGTCATCGCTTCCTTTGCGCTTCGAGCTCTCGCCCAGCATTCCGCATTAGGCGCGGTTCCTTCCGTGGTGTTTGTCGTCGTCTCCGACGAAGAAGTCGGTTCCCCAGAGGGCGCGGCGATCTTAGGCAAAGCGACGACGCAGTGTTCTGCGGCCCTGGTGTTTGAGGCGGGTCGCGAGGGCGACGCGATCGTGACCATGCGACGCGGCACTGGAGTGGTGAGCGCGACCGCGCACGGCAAGCCAGCCCATGCGGGCAATGCGTATTGGGAAGGCGTCAATGCAATTTGGGTCGTTGCGCAGTTTGTCGACCTCGCCCAGCGCCTCGCGTCCAGAGCGGAGGCCACTACGGTGAACGCCGGACTCATTGCTGGTGGCACTTCAAAGAATACCGTTCCCGCTGAAGCGGTGGTGCAACTCGACCTCCGCTACCCAACATTTGCGGCCCGGGATGCTTTGTTCAAGAGCCTCGCTGAAGCTGCCGCCGCCGCTTCAGCGGCAGTGCCTGGATCGCGGATCGACCTCGACTTTGGTCCGGCGCGCCCACCGATGCAAAAGGTTGCAGGAGCCGACGCGCTCCTGGCCTCCTATGCCGCGTGCGCCGCGCACTTTGGTCTCGGAAGTGCTGAGGCTCCTATTCAGGGAGGTGGTTCGGATGGCAACACCGTCGCGGCGTTGGGCATCCCAACGATCGATGGGCTTGGACCACGTGGCGCGGGCTTCCACACTCCCGACGAATTCATCGAGTTGCCCTCGTTGCTCCTCAGGGCGCAGGCGCTGACCGCGTGGCTCCTTTCACGCGACACCTCCATAAGTGGCCTAGGTTGAAACTTTTTGGCGGCTACAGGTCATAGAGGAACGACATGGATCGTCAAACGGCTGAAGTGGAAGTACTCCGCGTTGCGGATCTCGACCGGACGCTGGTGCTGCGAGCAATCGGAGGCGATGCGGAGGCGCAGCGAGCACTCGTCGAGCGCCATGAACGCACCGTATTTCGCTTCCTCTGCGACCTGCTGAGGGATTCCGAGTCCGCCGGTGATGCGACGCAAGAGACTTTTGCTCGCGCACATTCCCAACTGGCCAAGGTTGGATCCGAAGTGCGCTTTCGAGCCTGGCTACTCGGGATTGCGCGCAATGTCGCTTTTGAGATCCGCAGGAAAGCCACCCACCTCCCGATCCCCGACGATGACGATTTGGGCGTGCCGGATGCGGTGATTCCAGCACCGGATCCGGAGAAGGCGCTCCTCCAGGAAGAGCTTGGAAGGCACTTTGAGGAAGCCCTTGGGCTGCTCAGTTCGGACCGACGTGCGGCGCTCTTGATGCGCCTCGACCATGGAATGTCCTACCCGGAAATCGCTTCGGCTTTCGGCTGGACCATTCCTACCGTGAAGAACGAAATTCATAGAGCGAGACTCCGACTTCGTGCCGCACTGCGGCCCCACCTGCGAGGTTGAATCGATGAAGTGCGCGAGCGTTGAATTGGTTGAGCAGCTCGTTTGTGGAGAGCTCTCGGAGCATCAAGCTGCCGAAACGCTCGCGCATGCCGCGTGCTGTGCGGCGTGCCGCCACGAGCTTCGATGGGCACAAACCGAAAGGGGACTGTTCCTTCGCCGCGCCGGGCGGCAGGGACGAGACGGGTTTGCTCTCACGCCTCCACCTCTCGAAGCGGGCGCGCAGCGGCGCTCGCGATGGGGACTCGGAGCCGTTGCTGCCGCGGGCTTGGCGTTTCTGGCGATAGGGAATTCCAGCACCCGGAAGAGCAATCAGGCAGTAGCGGCGATGCATGCCTTCGCGCGGCCATTGTATTCCGAGGACGCGGTTTCAAGGTTGGCGACGGCGGATTGTTCATCGCTCCCGGGGGGCTTTGGACTTCGCTGCAGTGGCCTGGTGGCCGCGAGCTTCAACCTTCAGTAGCTCGCTCCAGCATCCCAGCGCTTGATGACCAGCGCCGTGTTCAATCCTGCAAACGCGAAATTGTTGTTCATTATGTACTCTGGGCGAGATTCTAGCGCAGCTCCTCGCAACAGCGCGATAGGCGCAATATCGTCGCCAGGGCGGTCAAGGTTTCGGTTGGCTGCGAGGAAACCTTCCTTGAGCATGGCAACGCAGAATGCTGTCTCGATGGCGCCACATGCTCCCAGCGTATGCCCCGTCAAACCCTTCGTCGAAGATACGGGAACTTTGGTGCCGAGGACCGCTGCGATCGCGCGACTCTCGGCAGCGTCGCCAACCAATGTAGCGGTCGCGTGTGCGTTCACGTAGTCGATTTGCTTCGCCGAGAGTTCTGCGTCTCGGAGCGCCAGGTGCATGACCTCCGCCATCCCATCTTCTGATGGCGCCGTGAGGTGCATCCCGTCACAATTGGTTCCAAAGCCCACGATCTCCGCATGGATCGGCGCCCCGCGCGCGCGCGCCGAAGCAAGTTCTTCCAGAACGACAGTGCTCGCACCTTCTCCGACGACGAGGCCATCGCGCGCACTATCGAAGGGCCGCGGCGTCGCTTGAGGGTCGTCGTTGTATTTGCTCGAAGCCGCGAACAAGAGGTCAAAGACCGCGGCATCGAGCGGGTGAAGTTCTTCGGCTCCCCCGGCGAGCATCGCGTCTTGATGCCCGTGGCGAATCGCCTCGTACGCATAGCCGATAGCTTGGCTGCCGCTCACGCATGCGGAGCATGTCGTTATGACCCGGCCGCGAATTGCAAAGTAGTGCGCAAGGTTGGCTGCGCAAGTGTGACTCATCATCTTGAGGTACGTCGCGGACTGGACTGCTTCGATACTTCGCTCGATGCAGAGCTTGGTGATGAAATCTTGCGATGCATCGAGGGAACCTGCGGTCGAACCGTAAGCAAGGCCAAGGCGCCCGGAGGAGAGGAGCGCAGCGGGCAGGGAAGCGTCTGCAATGGCACTCTTAGTTGCCCAGGTAGCAAGCTTAGAAACGCGCCCCATGGTGCGTGTTCGCCTCTTCGAGAGGGAATCGAGATCTACCGTGACCGGCGCTGCCACCTGGCATCGCATGCCTCGAATGGTTCCGAATTCTGGCATGAATCGGATCCCGCTGCGTCCGCATCGGAGTGCCCGCACGACTTCGGGAAGAGTATTGCCGATGGGGGTCGTGAGTCCGATCCCGGTGATGACAACTCGGCGCGCGGCCTTCAACCTAAGCCTCCGTTGATTCCAATGACTTGGCCGGTGATGTAGGCCGCAGCATCGCTCGCTAAGAATGCAACGAGGGAGGCGACTTCAGTCGGCGTCCCCATGCGGCGCATGGGGACGATCTTGGAGACGATTTCCGGCGCGATCGATGCCGTCATATCGGTGGCAATGAGGCCCGGTGCCACCGCGTTGACCGTGACGCCCCGATGCGCGAGTTCCAACGAAAGGGCGCGCGTCGCGCCATCGAGGCCGGCTTTGGCCGCGCTGTAGTTTACTTGTCCGCGATTCCCCTTGGTCCCTGAGATCGAAGACACGTTGATGATGCGGCCCCAGCGACGCCGGACCATGGGCATGAGGAGGGGTCGGGTAACGTGAAAAAAGCCATCCAACGTCGTCCGCAATACAGCATCCCAATCAGCGAATTCGAGCGCAGGGAACGGCATGTCCCGACTGATTCCAGCGTTGTTGACGACGACGCCGATCGGGCGCTCGGCGTGCTCCGCAAGTGCTGCGATCCGCTCCGGTGCAGAATCCGCATCGGCGACGTCAAAAACAAGCACTTCGGCGCATCCCCCTTCCGCAACGATTCCATCGCGCACGTGCAGGGCTTCTTCCTCTCGGTAGCGGCAAGTGAGGTACACGGGGAAACCGTCTCGCGACAATGCCTGGGCCACCGCCGCGCCGATACCGCGGCTCGCTCCGGTCACCAACGCCCAAGGCTTCACAGCGATTCCTCGTCAGACTCGTAGGCGCTGATCTGAGCCTTGGCAATGGGTTGCGCCGAGCAGGTGACAAGGCACCTGAAGGAACCCAGCTTGCCGTCGTCGAATTCGCAGACTGCCTCGATGAGGAGTTCAGATCCGGATGCAATGCGCGGCGTCATCAACTGCAGCCTGCGAGTGCCCAACAGATAGCCGTTTCCCCTAGGCACTTTCGCGTGGCGACGGCGTATCCCCATGAGAACGCTCGCCGCCTGTGCCATGTATTCTAGCGCAATGACTGGGGGGACATACCCATGCTCACAGAAGCTCGACTGCGGTCGCACCTGAAGGGAGCAAAGGACGCGATGGAGGTTGGCTTCCAGCAATCCCTCGAGGAGGAGCATGGGACCGCGATGAGGAAGCAGATCCTCCAGCGGTGGAAGTCCTCCGGTGCTGCTTCCCTCGGCGCTCCTCATGGTGTGGGGCAATACACGAGCACGCCGTTGCCTGCCGCATCGATCGTGAACGATTCCTTCCGAGAGATTGCCCGCACCAACGCCAGCGCCGGTGCGCAAGGGTGGAAAAGGTAATCCCCTGGCAGCGCGAGGCGCGTTGTTTCTCCCGAGGGAGCAAATTGAAGAGAACCCAGGCGGGCTGGATGAGGGGTCCTTCCGAGTGCAATCGCAGCGGCGGCGCTTTCGAAATTCCGCCAAGGTGCAAACGCTTCTGGAATCTTTTCGTCGCAGAAGACCGCGATAGCTTCCGCCGCTGTGTCCTCCAGTAATCCAATGGCCTCCAGGAGCGCGGCGCCAGAGGTGGCGTTCCCGGCAGCAACTGCAGCAGAGCCCAGAGTGTTGCCAACCGCGATCGAAATGCTCGCCAAGGGCGCGTTGTGGACGCTGTGGTGGAATGCAGTGGGGGACGGAAGCCCGCCAGGATCTTGAAACGCAGCGACGATTTCGCTCGCAATGGACAGCTCACCGAGTGCTGAGCCGTAGACGAAGTTGACCTCGGAAAGGTTGAACCCTGCCATCGCTGCTGCGTCCGAGGCGACGATCGCAGTCATTTTTGCGAGGGTGCTCGCTCGCCGTTGCAAACTTCCAGAGAAAAGCTTGGGCTGCAGCGATGAGCGCGGGACGAGGCATTGGGAAGCCCAAGCGTCCGCCGTGGGAAAGTCCGGCGTCCAAACCCCGACGCCAAGAACGTCCACCGTCGTCACCGCGTCGCCTCCAGCACCACCGAAGCGTTGCTTCCGCCGAACGCAAAGGAGTTGCTCATCGCGCGCCGAATCTGCCGCCGCATCGCTACCGTTGGGAGCGCAAGTCCAAAAGAGGCATCGGTTGGCGTTGCGCGATTGGGAAGTACGACACCGCGAATAATCGCTTCGAGGCAGATCAACGCTTCGGTAAGGCCAGCCGCTCCCAGCAGGTGCCCGGTCGCTCCCTTGGTTGAGGATATCGGTACGAGAGGCCCAAAAACGGCGCTGATCGCGGCCGCTTCGCTAGAGTCATTTGCTACCGTGGCAGTGCCGTGGGCATTGATGTAGTCGATTTCTCGCGGTGAGAGATGTGCCCGTTCAAGTGCGGCGCGCATCGCGGCTTGGGCTCCGCGCCCCAGGGGTTCGGGTTGGCTCATGTGATGCGCGTCGCTCGACTCGCCGACACCAGCGAGGATTGCAGGACCTTCGGCTGCGCTTTGAAGGAAGGCGATGGCTGCGCCCTCTCCAATACTCGTGCCGTCCCGATCAGCGGCAAATGGCCGACAGGGCGTAGGTGAGAGGAGTGAAAGGCTTTGGAACCCCCGCAAGGTCGTTTGGCAGAGCGAATCTACGCCAGCCACGAGCACGGCGCGCGCAATCCCGAGGTTGAGGATGCGCTGCGCCGAAGCCAGCGCTTTGGCACTTGATGCGCAGGCGGAAGAGACGATCCAGCCGGGACCGCGCGCACCACTCAATCCTCGAAGGACCTCCACGAGGGCGCCAAAGGCATGGGTGCGATGCAGGTCAAAATGTGGAGGAAAGGCCTGATCGCGAGCGTGCATCGCCAAAGCTGATTCCGCTTCGAGCATTCCTCCGGTGCTCGTCCCGACGACAATTCCGAGCGACTCCGCGCCATAGCGCCTCACAAACGCAGCTGCGGTACTTGCTACCGATGGGTAAGCTGCGGCGAGCAGGCGCGCGCAGCGACTATCGTGGACCTGCTGCGCCTTGGGCAGCGGAGGCAGTTCCGTTGCACAAGCACCTGCGGTTGTTTGAAACGGGAGTTCCACCGCAGGTTGGACGAGGCCGGTGGGCCCGCCCAGGAGGCGCTCCCAAATGGAATCGGACGAGTTCCCGAGCGCATTGATCATTCCCCAAGCAACAATCGTTGGGGGTTGAGGAGAGGCATCTGGCATTGCAATGTACCGAGCCGACGGCAGGAGAACTTCTGAGCTTTCAAAGGAACGGTCACTCGCGCCTATCGAATCTCCATAGCGCGCTTGCCGCTCCGTTGCGACCATGCAACAGCACTTCATTTCCGAAGCCAGGGAGGGCCGGTGGGTAGCTTTGCGGGCCGCATATGGCGCATCCTGTTTACGGGAGTGGCATTCCTCCTCTTCTTCGCGGGAGCGCCTTTCGTTGCGTATGTGGCGCTTCCCTTTTGCCGGTTGTTCGCCCCCTCCGATGCCAAAGCCAATCGAAGCCGCAGCGTTCTCTCCAAGAGCTGGGGCGTTTTCCACTGGTTCATGCGCGTCACCAAGACGGTAGTCTACCGCCCTCGTGATGCGGCTTTTGTAAAGCCAGCCGGCGCGTATGTCTTGGTCGCCAATCACCCAACGCTCATCGACGTCACCGCGATTATTGCCGCCGAGGCCCAACTCACGACAGTCGTAAAGGCCAGCTTGTTCCGCTTCCCGCCCATTCGCTCGATTGCCCGCGCGTGCGGATATATTGAGAGTGCGGGAGGCCCTCTCGGGGGCGCCGAAGTCATCGGGGAAATCGTCGCTCGCCTTCAGGCCGGAATACCAGTGCTCGTCTTCCCCGAGGGTACGCGCTCGCCACTGGGTGCCCTGGGGCCAGTGCACCTCGGTGCCTTCAAAGCAGCGGCGATCGCCCGCGTACCCGTGCTCATCGGGCTGGTTACTTGCGAGCCCCCAACGCTCTATCGAGGCAATCCATGGTATGCGGTACCCGACCGAACCGCAGCGCTGCGGTTTGAAGTGGTAAATGTCCTTGCTTCTGACAGCACCGATGCCATAGGGCTTCGGAGTTTAGCCGAGCAAGCGTGGGCCCTGCGGTTGCGACCGGAGGCAATGCATCGTGGTGAGTGACTCACAACTTGAGAGCGAACTCAAGGAGATGCTGGTGACGACGCTGCGCCTTCTAGACGTTGCCCCCGAAGCCATTGATTCCTCCGCTCCGCTCTTCGGTGGCGGCCTGGGACTGGACTCCATCGACGCACTGGAGATCGGCATGGCACTTCGCAAGCGCTTTGGCGTCTCGCTGAATGGAAACGAGCCCGCGACTCGAGAGGCGCTCACGTCGATTCGGAGCCTCGCCCAGTTTATACGGACCCATGAATCTGCCAGCCTCTGAAAGGAGATCGAAGCATGGATCGCGCTGCCATTGAAGCTGCGGTTTCGAATGCAATCGTTGACCTCTTTGGAATCGACCGTGCGAAGGTCACGCCGCAAGCGAGTTTCGAGGAACTCGAACTTACGAGTATCGACGCGATCGACCTCTTGGTGGAACTGCAGCAAGCGACAGGCAAAAAGATTCCGCCTGCGAATCTCAAAGAGCTTCGCACCGTTGGCGATATCGCAGCGCTCATCGAAGCGGAGTTCAGCAAGGGCCAACCTGCGGCATTGGCTTGACGCGCGGATCGGAGTGCGATGGGCAAGGGTGACGCTGCGCGGACGGGCCACCCGAGGCGAAGCGGCTGGGCTCCTCCGGACTACGTCATTTCAGCGGTTGGCAATGGGGAAGCTCGCAATCGTGAAGCGTTCCTCCGGTCCGTAGGAGGGGTGGCCGCTGCGCTGCGAAACGCCCAAACGCGAGCGGCGATCGTCGCTTGCGAGGACAGTTTTGAATTTGCAGTCGCCCTCCTGGGATGCCTCACGGCGCGCTGTCAGCCGATCCTCCCTCCCCACACGAAAGCCCAGACATTGGCGGCCCTCGCCACGCAGTGGAGTGCAGCGGTCATCCATGGTCAGGACGCGGAGAGGTGGTCGCATGTGCCAATCGATGCGGGGCCTTCGATGGAGGCGCTCGCCGCGCGCCTCCCTTTGCGGGATTCGGATGCCATTTTGCTCGCTACCGGTGGAACCACCGGCAAGTCCCTCTGGCTTCCAAAAACCCTCGGACAACTCGAAGCGGAGACGGCGGTCCTCCGGGACATGTTTGGCCTGACTTCGTCGTCGCGCGTCTTGTTGTTGGTGCCACCCTTTCATCTCTATGCGTTGCTCTGGGGAATCCTGCTCCCTCTGCATCTCGGGGGCGTCGTTGTTCGAAGCGCCGTGAGGCATCCAGAGGCGATAGCCCAAGCCATCGAAGCGCATGGGGTGACCCATGTCGTGGCGGCGCCGCCGCAACTGGTCGCCCTCGCGACGCTTTCGGGATTGCCGAAGATCACCCAAGCTTTCTCTTCGGCAGCACCCCTCCCTGCTGCGGCTTTCAGCAGACTCGCGGAGTTGGGATGGGGCGTCACCGAGATCTTTGGCAGTACGGAAACGGGAGGAATCGCCTTCCGCGCGCATCCCGCGGCCGCCTGGAAGCCTCTGCGCAACGTAACGATTTCGGCGGAGGAAGGGTTCTTGGCAGTGGAGAGCCCCTTCTTGCACCCGTCGATGCGGACGCCTTTTCGAACGATGGACCGGGTGGTCATTTCCGAGGGCGCCTTCACTTTCGAGGGGCGCATTGGCGATTTCGCCAAAGCCGGCGGGAAGCGGATTTCACTCTCGGCAATGGAGGCGCGCGTGCGCGACATTCCCGGTGTGCGCTCGGTCGTCGCACGAACCGTTGCGAGCTCGCCCATGCGTGACGCAGAAGTTTGGCTCGCGGTTGTCGGAGAGGGCTTGGAAAAATCCCTGATTCGAGAGGCTCTCTCGGCCTTCTTCGACGAAGTGCTATTGCCCAGGCGCATTGCGATCGTCGATGCGCTTCCAGAAACGCAGACGGGGAAACTCCCGCAGGATGCGTTCGAAGCGTTGTTTCGAAAAGAACCGCTGCGCTGGCACGTCGCTCCGACGAACGTTGAAGAGCGTAGCTCGAACAGGGAGGAATCGGTGCTGCGGTTGACGTTTCCAATCACCGCGAAGCAGGCCTGGTTTAACGGTCATTTTCCCCGGAGTGCAATCCTTCCGGGGGTGGTCCAACTTCAAGAATTTGTCGTTCGAGAAGCCCAGCGCCACTGGATCGATCTCGGCGAGCCAACGGAGGTCCGCCAACTCAAGTTTCATCGCGTCGTCAGGCCTGAGACGTCGATCCTTTCGGTGCTTCGTCGCCCTTCCGGGCGAGCATGCATCGCCTTCGAAATCTTCGAAGGCGAATTCCTTTGCGCGAGTGGAATCGTCGCCTTCGGCTCTGCCCAATGATTGGATTCCGCCCGGTTGTCGTCATTCCGACCTTCGACAATCCGCGCACCCTTCAACAGGTTGTTCAAGCGGCCCGCAGGCACGTAGCCGATGTCATCGTGATCGACGACGGCAGCGGAGAGGAGGGGCGGAGAGTTGCGGAGGCGGTTTCCGAGTCGGGGGCCGCAGCCGTCCATTTTCGGAAACAAAACGGAGGAAAGGGAGCGGCGGTAAAAGACGGCCTGCGGATCGCAATCCAAAGAGGTTTCACCCACGCAGCGCAAGTGGACGCCGATGGCCAACACGATGTTGGCCATCTCCCAGAATTCCTGGATGCAGCCGAACAAAATGCGGAGGCACTGATCATCGGCGTCGCGATGCCCACCGGGGCTGTGCCGGGCCACCGGATGACGGGGCATCGCTTTAGCCGATTTTGGACCAGCCTCGAAACTGGCAAGCGCGCCATCGAAGACCCGCTCTGTGGATACCGCGTCTACCCGCTCGCCAAGTTTGCTTCCCTTGGCCGCCTCGGGGACCGGATGGACTTCGATGTGGAGGTTGCGGTCAAGCTCGTGTGGGAAGGATGCGCAGTCGTGAATCTCCCTACGAGCGTGCGCTACCTCCGACCCGAAGAGGGTGGCGTGTCCCATTTCAAGATGCTGCGTGACAATGTTCAGATTTCTTGGTGTCACACCAAACTTTGCCTTGGAGCCCTTGTTCGGTGGATGCGCTGAAGGCAACTCCTTGGCATGAGATTCCCGAACGCGGAAGCGCGTTGGCGATCCGCTTGCTCCTCTCGCTGACGAGGCTTCTTGGGCGAAGCGGCACTTCGCTTCTGCTCGTTCCGATAGCTTGGTGGTATGTGCTGTTCGCTCCCTCCGTGCGACGCGCCTCTCGCGACTACCTTCGGCGCTTGGGCATGGAGGGAAGTCTTCCAGAGGTTGCGGCGCATGTCCGCTGCTTCGCGCAAGTGGCCCTCGACAGGTATTTCTGGCTCAGCGGCGATACCAAGGAATTCGCCGTTACGACCAACGGTGAGGAGCACCTCCTTCGATTGCAGAGCGAAGGCCAGGGCGCCATTCTCCTGCTCGCGCACGTCGGGAGCTTCGAGGCGCTGCGCGGAATGGGCTGGGAGCGAGACCTTAAAATTCACGCTCCCGGTTATTTTGGAAATGCGCGCCGGATCAACGCCGCACTGACGGGGCTCAAGCGGAAGGTGGAGGCCAATGTGATCGCCATTCGTCAGGGGGATCCAACCATCGGATTTGAAGTCGAGGACCGCATTCGCGCTGGGGAAATCGTCGGTATCATGGTCGATCGGGTCTCCCTCGGTGGGCGACCCGTAGCTGCGCCGTTTCTCGGGTCGCAAGCGCAGCTCGCTTCAAGCCCTTTCCTGCTGGCAGCGGCGTTGGAATGCCCAATCTACCTCTCCTACGGCCTGTTTACGCCACCCAATCGCTACGATTTGCATTGCGAACTGTTCGCTGAGCGTGTGGACATTCCAAGGGCAAATCGCCAACAAGCTGTGGCTTCCTACGTCGGCGCCTACGCGGCCCGGCTAGAGCAAATTTGTCGAAGCGCACCAAACAATTGGTTCAACTTTTTTGATTTCTGGAGTTCCGCATGAAGGCCCATACCCTTGGCGCAGCCTGCCTCCGCGTGGACGATGTCCTGGCGGTCGTGAACGGCACGCTTCAACTGCGCGTTGCGGCCGAGGGTCCGGCACGGGATCGGATCACCAAGACTGCGCGCATCGTCGCCGAGCGGGTTCTCCGCGGCGAGACCATCTATGGCGTCAACACCGGCTTTGGAGATTCCTGCGCAAATGCAATTTCCGAATCGCATCAGCAGGCTTTGGCGCGCAATCTCGTCCGGTTTCACGGGTGCGCTACGGGGGCGCTCCTCTCCTTTGAGGAAGCCACAGCGGTCGTCGCAGTGCGCGCGGCGGCACTTGCGCGCGGCTATTCGGGGGTGCGCATCGAGCTTTTGGAAGCAATGTGCGCCCTGCTCAATGCCCGGATCGCTCCCGCGATCCCATGCGAAGGATCGGTCGGAGCGAGCGGTGACCTCACCCCCCTCTCGTACTTGGCAGCGCTCCTGATGGGAGAGCGGTCTGCATTGCTTCCCGACGGCTCTCTCCTGCCGGGGAAGGAGGCGGTTCGGCGAAGCGAGCGTGAACCGCTTGCGCTCCAACCGAAAGAGAGCCTCGCGCTCATGAACGGGACGAGTGTGATGACTGGACTCGGCTGTATTGCGATTGCACGCGCCCAGAGCATTGCGCATACCGCTTGCGCTATCACCGCTTTGATGAGTGCGGCGATGCAGGGTGAACCGGGGCACTTCGACGAGCGCATCTGCGCCGCGAAGCCGCATCCAGGGCAAACGCTGGCTGCGCGCTGGATCCGAGAGGCGCTGCGAGGGAGTGGAAAGGCGACTCCTTTGCGTATTCAAGATCGCTACTCCATTCGCTGCGCGCCGCAGGTCGTCGGCGTACTCATCGATGCCATCGTGGAGGCGCGTCGAATTCATGAAATCGAAATCAACGGGGCGAACGACAATCCACTGATCGATCCAGAAAGCGGAGAGGTATTGCACGGCGGCAACTTCTACGGTGGACACGTCGCGCACGCGATGGAGATGATCAAAACACAGGTAGCCAACGTCGCGGATCTTCTCGATCGACAGTTGGCGCTCGTTTGCAACCATTCGACAAACAACGGCCTCCCGGCGAACTTGGTCGCCGTCACTGGGAGCGCGGCGACCTCCCACCACGGCTTTAAGGCCATGCAGATCAGCGCCTCTGCACTCACCGCAGAAGCGCTCAAGCTGACGGTCCCGGCGAGCGTGTTTAGTCGTTCTACAGAGAACCATAACCAAGACAAGGTCTCCATGGGCACCATCGCCGCGCGGGATGCGCTCCGCATTTGCGAACTAACGGAGCGCGTTGCGGCGATCGCCTTACTCGGCGCCTGCCAAGCATTGGAGTTGCGTAATCCCGATTCGGCAGATGGACTCCTCCGCCGCGTGCGCGAAGTGTCCGAATTCAACCGCGCGGATCGCGAGTACGATCGGGAAATCGCGGTCCTGGCGACCGCGATTCGCAACAACGCACTCGGATGTGGCAATTGGGAGTCGCCGTGACCGCTCTCTTGTGGGTGCTGCTGGCCCAATCCCAGCCAAACGACTTTCTCGTCGGTATCCAGGCGACACAGAAAGTGCACGCCGAAGTGGCGATGTTGAAGGAGGGCGCACTGTGGGCTCGTCCCTATGCGAGTAAGGTTGTCCTCGATTGGACACCCCAGGAGATTCGCTGGGAGACCCTTGCGCCAGTCCGCTCGCTGGTTGAAATCGAGGGCGCACGCATCGCAGTGACCGACGCGCGCGGCAGAAGGCGCGTCTTGCCTGCGCAGAGCACTCCCCCACTCGGCGGACTCCTGGGCGCACTGGATGCACTGGTTGCTCTCGATCAGTCCAAACTCGAACAACTGTTTGACATTCGCACCGATGGCTCTGGGCTCACGCTGATTCCCAAGCCAACGGTTGGGATGGTGGGGATCTCGCTCATTGAGGTTCGCCTGAATGCGGCGCGGGAGATCCAAACGGTCGTCTTGCATGCGCCACGAGAAACAACGAGGCTCACCTTTACCAAGGTAGAGCGGATTCCCGCCGCTGCGCATTGATGAGAAGTCGCCTGGCAACGCTTGCAAGCATTGTCGTCCTCGGTGGACTTGCCTGGCTGTCACGATTTGTCGTGCTCGATCAAGACCCCATACACGCTTTGGAGAGCCCGAATCCCGTGCACGCGGAACTCTTTCAAAGAGTATCACAAGCCGGGCAGGGGTTTGAGCGGCGTCTCTTCTTGGCGAGGAAGCCGTCGTACCCAAGCCTCGAAGCCATGATGCGCCGTAGCGGCTACAAGGAGGTGCCCTTGGTCCCGGCAATTGCTTTGGCTGACTTTGCGCACCTCGCCGCTCTCCTCGACGCGAAGGAAGTGCAGGCGCTGCTGGCGCCGGAAGCAATCGAGGAGCGCGCACAAAGCGTTTCCGACTTTGCGGCGCTCCCTGGAAGTGAGGCTATTCTGGAGGCCATAGGGAGCGATCCTCTCGGCCTCGGCGCCGCAGTCGCAAAGAAGCTGGCGCCCCCGAGCGCAGATGCAAGCGTGCGCGCCTTTGCGCGGGATGGGCCTTTTGATTTTGCCGCGATGCATGCCTTGCATGAAGCCTTCGAGAGAAGCACCGCGCACTTGGTCGGAAGCGATCTCTTTGCGTATGAAAACGAGCGGGCCGCGCGATCCGACATTGCCATCATCGGTTCGGTGACAACGGTGCTCAATCTGCTGTTGTTCTGGTTCGTCACCAGGCGGTGGCTCTTCGTGGGCCTACTCACACTGGGCTCGGCGATCTCGTACCTGGTCAGCCAGCTCGCCGTTTTCGCGGTCTTCGGTGGCGTTCAGGCCGTGGTGCTCGCGTACGCTTCCACCTTTTTAAGTTTCAATAACGAGACGCTCGTCCATCTTTCGGATGGAGCGCATGCGAATCAGAAGGCGCGGCGCCTCGGTCTCCTCTCGGCGATCGGTACGACCTATATTGGCTTTCTGGCACTGCTCTTTGCGCACTCGACAGTGATTCGTCAAATGGCCATCGCCTCTCTGGCTGGGATGCTTGCCTTCCTCCTTTTCCTCCTCCCATTTCTTGGGCCAATTGTATCAGCCAAGCTTCCGCCATTGAAGGTGCGCGGGAAGAGCATTTCCACCATGCGAATGGTGACGCTGGTCATTGTTTCCTGCACGACAATTGCAATCGTTGGAATTCCGTCCATAGAGACGGATATTCGCGGCTTTCGCGTGGAGTCATCGCGCTTGGCGAAAGAGGCTGCCTTCTTTGATGCGCGCCTCGCCAGGGCATCCCTGGCGGACCTGGTGGCAACGCCCGCCGGAACTGCGCCCATCGACATCCTTCGCACCTTTGCGGATCAGGGTGCCGTCGACTTGTCCCATCACCCGGCGAGACTTTGGCGTTCTCGCGAGGCGCAAGAGGAGACGTTGGCGCTCCTGAGGCGCGAGGGCGGGGGCGCTTTGGAGAGGATGGCAAGCGCCTTGGAAGCTGCCGGGCTTCACGCACCCCAGGCCAGGACCTTCCAGGCGGTAGAACAAGTGGAACTTCTCAAAACTTTCTCCACGCCAATTCGCTGGTTTCTCGCGGCTGCCGGTACCAACTTTGTTGTTGCACCGCTCGCGCGAGAGGCTGTGATATCGCATTGGCCATCCCTCATCCCCATCTCCCCGCGGCGATATTTCGGAGGCGTGCTCACCGTACTGTCTCAGGAGATGCTGGTGTTGTTTGCCTTGGGGATGGCGGCAATGGCCATCTACTTGCTGGCGCTCCATCGGAGTCTCCTACGCGTCGGCTATGTCTTTACTCCACTCTTTCTCTTTGGAGCCTCCTTTGCGCTGTATGCGAGGGTGTCTGGGATTGCGCTCAACCTGATGCATGTCATGGGGTTCTCCCTCGTCATCGGGTTGGCGCTTGACTATACCTCAATCGCTGCGTCCTCCGGGCACAGCCCCAAAGAGCTCTCTAAGGTTGCGCTCACGGGAGCTTCCACACTGATAACCTTTGGCGCGCTCTCCTTTGCGCAATCGCCGGTTCTGAAGGACCTTGGAATAACGGTCACGCTTGGCTGCGGAATAGCCCTCCTCTTCGCACTCTTCTTCAGGCCAAAGGCTCCCGAGTGAGACACCGGTCAGCGTACCTTTCGCTCTGTGCGCTTGCCCTTGCTGGGATGGTCGGATGCGCTTCCTCATCGCTATCTGGCGGGTGGTCTTTTCCGCAAAGCTACCGCGCGACGCAAGTGGTGACTCTAGAGGTCGGAGGTGAAGTGCAGGAGGTTGTTGCCAGCGTCAGCCGCAGCGGCGAGGACGTGCGCCTCACCCTCTTCGATTCCGCCCTCCAGATTCCACTCCTCGAGGTGGATTCGCGCAGCGGGCGCCGTCGCATCCTGTTCCAAGTCGAGGGGTTCAACGGCGAAGCACCGATGATGATTCTTGCGCTTCTGGAAACCCTGCATCAGCAGCGCTTCTCTTCCATGCAGGGAGGCCACGTCCTGCGGAATGGATTTTCCATCGACTTTCAAGGATCCATGGACGCGGACTTTCCCAGGGAGATGCGAATCACCGGGAGGTCGATTGCGATCCTCGTGCGCACGCTCGATGTCACTTTTCCGGGGGATTCGCTGAAGGTCTCGCGAGAGCCCCTTGCCGGTCGAGCGCGAAAAGACGACTCGGTTGGGCTACCAGAGGGTTGCTGCGATCCCACGCGTATCCAGCAAGAATCGAGCAAATGAAGCGGCGGATTCGCGGTGGGGCGTCTCGGTGAAAGATCACCCGCTGCAAGCTGCCATCGTACCAACCGGCGACGAAAGTCCTGAAGGTTTCGACCCCCACCTTCAATGGCATCGCGAAGTCCGCCTCCCAATCAACAGCTTCGCCGAGAATGTGGCGATGGAGGCAGTCCGCCGCCAGACTCGCCGATACCATGGCAATGGTGACCCCCGAGGAGAAGATCGGATCAAGGAATTCTCCCGCATTTCCAAGGAGAGCGAATCCGGGACCATGCATGCTGGTGACGCTCGCTGAGTAACCCTTAAGCTCGCGCGTTTGCGTGTCCCAGGTTGCGCTCGCGAGAAGTTCCGCCAGTGACGGCTCTTGCGCCACCAGCCCCCGGAGTTGGTCGTGCGCGTCGCCGTGGCAGGGCCCGAACGCTCCCGCCTCT
>JBGSMZ010000019.1:0-7679 GCA_041739845.1 Myxococcaceae bacterium | reverse complement strand
CGAGCGCCTGGCACGGGTTAGTGCGGCGTTCTCAGGCATTCGATACGAATTTTCACCTCTCGGAGAAGGCGCGGGGCGGGATTTGGACCCTCCAATCCGATTCGACGCCGTCGATTGCCTCACCCTGGTCGAAGAGGCGCTCGCGCTGGCGAGAGCGCGCACCAATGAAGAGGTCCTGCCAACGCTCGATGCAATCCGCTATCGGAGCGCGCGTCGCTCCTGGGAAACGCGCAACCACATCATCGAAGCGCAGTGGCTTCCAAACGCGATTGCCTCGGGATTCGTGGACGACGCGACGGATTTGTACGGTGGCAGCAAGGTTCAGGTCATCGTCAAGAGGCTCACCGCAAACGATTGGAAACTATCCCAGGGTCGCGCCCTCGGATTGCCCGTGGCTTCCCGCCCGATTGGAAAGTTTTCTCTCAATGTGATTCCCGTCGCCCACGGGGTTGCAGCGCTTCAGCACGCACCCGATGGCCTCATTGTTGCGGTCGTCACCGCCGAGCGGGCAGGGTGGATTACCCGCGTCTCCCACATTGGAATTCTCGTACACGCGCACGGAGCTCCTGTTCTTCGCCACGCATCGCGCACGTTTGGGCGAGTGGTCGATGAACCCTTGCAGGCATTCGTGGATCGCAATTTGGGCTACGCAGCATGGACGATCGTCGGATTTTCGGTGCTTTCTCCCAAGGGCCAACCCGCGCACTAAAACCGGCACCCAAGGAACTTGGGTGGTATGTCAGCAGGGAATGAATCGACTCAAAATCGCCCTCCTGATGCTCATCTCGCTGGCGGGATTGGCATACTTGTTTTTCAAGGCGCCAACGTTGAGCGGCGCGGCCCCCGATGAACTACCGAGCATTTTGGCCGTGCCAGGAACTGCGATTTCCAACGAAATCGGAGCCCGCCGAGCGGCCTTGCATTCTGCGATGCTGGTGCTGGCAGTATCGCCGGAGCTGCGACGAGCAGACCCGCGCACGGCGAATTCTGCAGCAGCGCCTAGCAAAGCGGGCGCCAAGGATGCGGTCCTGGTTCCAAGCATGGAACACTTCAACGCCATTCGTGAGACTGCGCTGAATGCGCTTCCCGAGGCGTGGCGGAAAGATGCGCAAGTCCTGCTCGTCAACAGCGCCGGAGCGTTGACCGCTCGGGGAATGGAAGTGCCGGTGGCGGCCCAGAGTGCTGTCGATGCAACCGCGCTCGCGAATGCTGGCGGCACTGGATTGCTCACCGTCGTCGACGATGTTCCGACGCTCTTCTTTTCGTTGCCGACATTGCGCGCGGAAGGAAAAGGCGAGGTTGGAACGAGCGGGCAGGTCACCGTCGGACTGCCCCTGCTTCCTGGGCGCGACCGCCTCGAAGTGATTTCCAAAGCGCTTGGCCTCTTGTCGATTGGAATCATGTCCGATGGCAAACTCATCGTCTCCGCAGGTCCACAGACCGACTTGATCCCCATCGCGCTCAAGGCCCTTCGGCCAGGCGCCACCGGGACGATTCGATCCGGTCCGACGCGAACCGTTGGGCCTCTACGATTCCCGCTTTTTCACGACGTGGTCCCACAGGTAGTCGGGTCTCGCCAACAGGCAGGGATTGGCTCCTTCGAAGTGGTATCCGCTGCTGCGCATAGCGATGCTTTCACGCGCTTGGTCGACCTGCAAATCGCGATTCTAGCCATCGCCCTTGGCGTACTGCTCATCGGGCTTCTGATGCTTCTCTTGACGACCGAACGAGACGTCGGTGGCGGCATGGTCATTACCAAAGTTCCTTCTCCAGTCATGCGCCGCCCCAAGCGCAAAGATGAACGGCTCGAAACCGTGGACCCGCTTCCGCCTCCCCCGCCAGAGGTGAGTCCGGAAGACTTCGATTTTTCAAGCGTGGTGACGACTGCGCCGCGCCATCGAGAACCCGAGCGAGAGGACATCGACCCGTTCCTGCGGTCTGCGCCATCGATGAGGATCTCGACGGTTGCAAGCAGCGCTGAAGCATTGCTCTCGTCGCCGTCTGCGCCTTCCTTGCCTTCCCAGGCCGCAACGGCTCCTCCGTTGGCGAAGCGTACTTCCAACGACCCAGATGAGGCGCACTTTGAAGAGACCTACATGCGCTTCATGGAAAGCCGTGTTCGCCAAGGGGAGTCTGAAGAGGGAATCACCTACGACAAGTTCCGAGCCAAGCTCGCGGCGAGTCGCGAGAAAATCATCGCCAAGCATCAATGCAAAACGGTAAAATTTGAGATCTACGTAAAAGAGGACAAGACCGCGATTCGGGCGATGCCGGTGAAGGGATAAAGAGGCACGATGACGCCCGTTGCGCACCGGAGTCTCAAGCGCTCATCTGGCGAGCTTCTTCGCGTAGCCAAACTCGTCGTCGACACCGAAGCGAAGGGTCCTGGGCATCGCTTTGCGGTGTGGCTCCAGGGCGCCTCCAGCGATGGTTCTGACTCCTCCAACGCGGCGATGCTCTGCCACGATCGTCGTGGCCTGAAACTATCGACCCGTCGCCTCGCATTGCAGGCGATTCTCACCCCTTCAATCGAGGGCTTGAGTGTTACTGGCGGCGAGCCGTTCGATCAAGCGCCTGCGGTGGCAGCGATGTGTGGGTTGGCGCGCGCGGAGGGCCTCTCGGTGATGGTGTACTCGGGCCATCCAATCGAAGCGCTGCTTGAGCGGGCGCGGAAGCAGGTGGAAATTCGGGATTTGCTTCTCGCGATCGATGTTCTCGTCGATGGCCGTTATGAGCGCGAGCGTCCCGAGTTTCAACGCCGCTGGGTCGGTTCTACAAACCAGCGAATTCATTTTCTTACGGACCGCTATCGCTCCAGCGACCCACGCTTCTGGGAGAATCCCAGCGAACATCTGCGCGTTGGCAGACGAGGCTTGCTCACCTGGGGTTGGGGTGCTGCAGGCGACGCCGTGACCTACGCCTGACCCGCAAGAAGCAGGAAGCCTTCCAGGCCTCTGTGCTTTCAGCATTTGGATTGCGTCAGGCTGAAATGCCAAAATCGCGAAGCGCTGCAGTGAGAGAGGTTTTGCGATCCGTACTCTCGCTGCGGCGCCCAATAATCAACGCGCACGGTACCTGATAGTCCCCCGCCGGAAAGCGCTTGCTGCGAGTTCCAGGTATCACGACGCTCTGCGCTGGAACGCGGCCCTTGCTCACGACTTCCGTCGCGCCAGTAACATCGATGATCGCCGTCGATGCGGTCAATACGGTGTTTGCTCCCAAAACGGCGCCTTCCTCGACGATGACGCCTTCTACGACGATGCTTCGACTTCCGATGAAGGCGCCGTCCTCGATGATGACCGGTCGCGCGCCCGGTGGTTCAAGCACGCCTCCCAAGCCAACCCCTCCCGAGAGGTGCACGCCCTTGCCGACCTGCGCACAGGTGCCGACCGTTGCCCACGTATCGACGAGCGAGCCGGCTCCGACGTAGGCCCCGATATTGACGTAGCCTGGCATGACGACGACTCCCGGCTCACAGTGCGCGCCGTAGCGGATGACGCCTGGCGGAATCACGCGAATTCCGGCGGCGGCGAGGCCCTTTTTCAGGGGAATTCGGTCGTGAAACTCAAATGGCGGTACCTCCATCGTCTGCATCTTTGAAATAGCGAAATAGAGCAGAATCGCTTCCTTGACCCAGGTGACGGGCTCCCAACCCCGGGCAGTCTTCACGGCGGCGCGAAGTACGCCCGAATCAAGGAGTCGCATCGCTTCATGCACCGCACGCAGCGTCTCTGGCTCATCGAGCTTTTTGCGATCAGCAAACGCTGTGTGCACGAGCGACTCGATTCGCGTCGTCTCATCCATGCTGCCTCCAGCACTGTTCGAAAGGAGAATTAGCTGCTCTCTGGTTCGTCGGTCGCCGCGGGCTCAGAATCCGCTTCGCCGGTATCATCTGCGCCGTCCCCGTCAGGGGCAGGAGGAGGGAGGCGCGAAATTCCAACGACTTTGTCGCCTTCCGTGTCCAAGGTAATCAGCCGAACCCCTTGGGTGTTGCGGCCGATGACGGAAATCTCGTTGACGGGCATTCGAATCAAAACGCCGCTCGATGTAATCAACATCACTTCTGCGTCGTCCTGGGTCTGAACCGCACCCACGACGAGTCCGTTGCGGTCGCTGGTCTTGATGTCGATGATGCCTCTGCCGCCGCGCCTCTGGGTCCGGTACTCTGACTCTAGAGTGCGCTTGCCGTAGCCATTCTCGGTGACCGTGAGGAGCGCCCGGTCTTTCTCGACGACTTCCGCGCTCACCACTGCATCGTTTTCATCGAGCGTAATGCCTTTGACACCATACGCGGTGCGACCCATCGAACGGACGTCGTTCTCCGAAAACCGAATCGACAGTCCTTGTGCTGTGGAAATCAGAACCTCTTTGGTGCCATCGGTAATTTTACAACCAACGAGCGCATCGCCGTCGTCGATTCCCAGCGCAATGATTCCGGTAGCGCGCACGTTGCTGAAGGACGAGAGGTCGGTGCGCTTGACGGTTCCCTTGCGGGTAACAAACAGGACGTAGGTATTCTCGGGGAAATCGCGCGTCACCAACACCTGGGCGAGGCGCTCGCCTTGTTGGAACTGCACGAGGTTGACCATCGGTTTTCCCCGTGAGGTTCGGCTGCCCAAGGGAATCTCATGGACCTTCAGCCGAAACACCTTGCCCCGGGACGTGACCGGCATCAGGTAGGCGTGGCTGCTCGCCACGAAGACGTCGATGACGAAATCCTCTTCCTTCGTGGTGGCGCCGGTCTTTCCGCGCCCGCCGCGACGCTGCGCCCGGTATTCGGTGAGCGGCGTCCGCTTGACGTAGCCTGCGTGGGAAAGGGTCACCACCATCGGCTCGTCGACGATTAAATCTTCGGTGGTCACATCCCCGGCGGCGAAAGTGATTTCTGTGCGCCGAGGGTCGCTGAACTGAGCCCGCACTGCGGCGAGTTCTTCGCAGATTGTGTTGAGCAGGGACTTGACGTTCCCGAGAATTTCCTGGAGGCGCGCGACTTCGCGGCTCAAGGCGAGCAGCTCCTTGAAAAGCTCCTCTCGCTGCAGCCCGGTGAGGCGCTGAAGCCGCATGTCGAGGATGCTCTTCGCTTGCACCTCACTGAAGCCCGGGTCGTAGGCCCAGGTGAGTCCGACGTAGGTTGGCTCGGCGCCTTTGGCGCGCGCAGCCAGCGCGTCCATCGATTCCTTGGCACTTCCTGATTCGGCGCGAGGCAGTTGCGCGAAGGACGCGCTCTCGTAGAGCGCGGGGCTTGCAATGTGCATCAAGGCCCATTTGGCTTCATCCGGGTCGACGGAAGCGCGGATGGTCCCGATGACGTGGTCCAAAAAGTCGCGCGACGCGGTGGCGACCAACAACCCTTCGACGATGTGCAGGCGATCGCTCGCCTGCTTGAGAAGAAAGCGACTTCTGCGCGTCACGACCTCGCGTCGGTGGAGAATAAACTTCTGCAGCACTTCTTTGAGGCTCAACACGCGCGGTTGCCCGTGGTCGATGGCGAGCATCACGATGCCGTAGGAACTATGGAGCGCGGTATTCTTGTAGAGATTGTTGAGGATGACCTCGCCGATGGCATCGCGTTTGAGCTCGATGACAATCCGCACTCCACCCATCGCCGACTCGTCCCGAATGTCAGAGATTCCGTCCAAGCGCTTTTCGCGGACCAAGTCTGCGATGCTGCGTACGAGCTGCTCTTTCCGTAGTTGAAACGGAATTTCGGTAATGACGATAGCTTCGCGGCCGGAGCGCTTGTCCGTTTCAAATTCTGTGCGCCCGCGGACGATGATGATGCCGCGCCCGGTCTCGTAGGCACGACGAATTCCTTCCGTGCCGGCGATGAGCGCCCCGGTTGGAAAATCCGGGCCCTTCACGAACTTCATCAGGTCCGCGACGGTTGCGCCCTCGTTGGCGATGAGGTGCAGCGTGGCGTCGATGATTTCGCCCAAGTTATGCGGCGGGATCTTGGTGGCCATTCCCACCGCGATTCCGTCGGAACCATTGACCAAGAGGTTTGGGAATTTCGCAGGCAGAACATTGGGCTCGCTGGAGGAGCCGTCGTAGGTGGGGCTAAAATCGACGGTGTCCAGGTCCAAGTCCTGGAGCAGCTCGTCGGCGAGCTTCTCCATGCGAACTTCGGTGTAGCGCATGGCCGCCGCGCCATCGCCGTCGATGCTTCCAAAGTTGCCTTGTCCATCGATGAGCGGAGCGCGCATCGTCCATGGCTGCGCCAGGCGGACGATGGTGTCGTACACGGCTTGGTCGCCGTGCGGATGGTACTGGCCGATGACGTGGCCGACGATTTTCGCGGCCTTCTTGTAAGCGCGGGCGTGGGAGTTTCCTTGCTCGTACATTCCATAGAGCACCCGCCGGTGGACGGGTTTGAGGCCGTCGCGAACGTCAGGGAGCGCGCGCCCGACGATGACGCTCATCGAATAGTCGAGGTAGCTCTTGCGCATCTCCTCTTCGATTGAAATTTGCGGACCGAGGTAGGGAGGCGCTGCTGAAGTGGGCGATTTGGTGTCGTTGGTCATGGTGCAATGCGGGAAGTTTCAAACCCCTCTAACGGGGCGCAACCCAGCAGGGCCCATTTACCGGTGATTGGCGCCAGGGGCAACGGAAGATGGCGCAGATAGGCAAGGGCTAGACCCGTGCGCCGGCACAGAGAGCGAAGTGCGATTTGGCGTTGACTTCAAGCCCTATGCTCCCTAGTCCCGGCATTTGAAATGGCTTCCCTCCGGGACATTCGCAAGCGTGTTCGCTCCGTAAAGAACACCCAGCAAATCACCAAAGCCATGAAAATGGTTGCCGCCTCCAAGCTGCGACGCGCCCATGACCGGGTGGTTTCTGCAGGCCCTTACGCGAGGGCGCTTGAAGGCATGATGCAGGACCTGGCGACCCGCACCGAACCGGGTAGCCTTCTCCACCCATTGCTGGAAGTGCGGCCGATCGAGACCGTTGAAATCGTTTTGCTCACGTCCGATCGCGGCCTCGCCGGCGGCTTCAATTCCAACGTTTGCAGGCGCGCCTGGAAGCTTGCCTTGTCGTGCCAGGGCAAGCAGGTGATTTTCACCACGATTGGCAAGAAAGGCGCCGATTTCTTGCGCCAGCGCGCACGGTCCACGCGCCGCGATGTCTCGTCGCTGTGGACTTCGCTCAACTACGGCACCGCAGATGCGCTCGCCAAAGAACTCTCACAGCGGTACTTGGACGGAGAAGTCGACGCGGTCTATCTCGTGCACAATGCTTTCGCTTCGGTGATTTCCCAAGTGCCGACTACGACAACCCTGCTTCCGATCGAAGCCAAGGCAAAGGCTGACGTAGAAGTCACCGGCGACTATCTCTACGAGCCGTCGGCGCAGGGTGTGCTCGAAGCGCTGGTTCCCAAAGCAATCACGGTAAAGTTGTTTCGCGCGCTCGCGGAAAGCTTCGCCGCCGAGCACGCCGCGCGGATGACTTCGATGGAGAGTGCGACCAAGAATGCTGGCGACATGATCGACCGGCTCACGCTGTTCTACAATCGCACCCGCCAGGCACAGATTACGCGCGAACTGGTAGAGATTGTCTCCGGCGCACAGGCCCTCGAGGGCTAGCGCGCCGACGGCGCTGCTCTACCGCTGGCCAGTCCCCCTCATCGAGGGGCGCCTGCGCAGTCGCTACGAGCGCTTCATCGTGAACGTTCGCGTTGGACA
>JBGSMZ010000064.1:0-4722 GCA_041739845.1 Myxococcaceae bacterium | reverse complement strand
CCCCCCCCCCCCCCCCACGACCGTGTAGTCCATGGCTGCTCGCTCCCGGAGAATCGCTACCGTTTTCGCGACAGCGGAGGCTCGCTGGCCAATGGCGCAATAGATGCACAGGACATGCTGTCCGCGCTGGTTGAGTATGGTATCGATTGCAATAGCTGTCTTGCCTGTCTGTCGATCTCCAACAATGAGTTCGCGTTGACCGCGCCCGATGGGGATCAGCGCGTCGATGACCTTGATACCGGTTTGAAGCGGTACGGAAACCGGCGCCCGGTCCATGATGGGAGTCGCGGGGCGTTCGATGGGCAACCGCTGGCGCCCCGACAATGCCCCGTTGCCGTCGAGAGGCCGTCCGAGGGGATCGATGACGCGTCCTATCAGTCCATCGCCTACGGCGACATCCATCACCCGTCCCGTACGCTCGACTTCGTCTCCGGTGTGCAGATGCCAATAGTCTCCCAGCAGCACGACCCCAATTTCAGCCTCATCCACGTTGAAGGCGATGCCAAAGAGTCCACCAGGGAATTTGAGCAACTCATCGAAGCCCACGTTCGGCAGCCCGGAGACGGTGGCAATACCCGTCGAGATTGCCCGAATCGTTCCAATCTCCCGCGGCATGAATTGCGGAGTGAAACTTTCGCGTGCGCTGCGCACTCGCTCGAACGCAGCATCGAGCGTGCTCTGCAGACTCTCAGGCTCACTGCGCATGGGCTTCCTTCGCATGCACTGGCGCGGGTGCGGACTCGCCCTCGTGCTCCGGTTGCGGTGGCTTGCCAACGAGCTCGACCACGCTCTTCTCGAGCAGACCAAGATAATCGTTGATACTCCAGGCCACTTTCTCTCCGTTCGTTGAGAGCTCGATTCCGCCCACCAACAGCGATGCGGTTTCAAACCGAAGTCGGATCTCGGCAGCGAAGGCTACGTTGAGCGCATACTGGATCGCTGCGCGCTGCTTTGCGGGGAGTTCGAATGCGCTCCGAACTACCGCCGGGTCTGCTGAAGCTTCCAAAGCCGCGCCGAGGCGCGCTTTCGCTTGGGAATCCATTTCCGCTAATCGTCGCGTGAACACCTCGCTCATGCGTTCTTCCAAACTCGAGCTGGCGAGGTCGGAGAGTGCCTTTCGCGCGATCGCAAACACTTCTTCGCGCGTCTGGCGACCAATTTCTTGATTCAGCTCCTGCGCATCTCTGCGGAGTTTTTCCTGGCGCTTGGCAGTTAAAACTTCGGCAGCCTTCCGCGCCTCGTCGAGGAGCCGCCGCCGCTCCGTCTGCGCTTCCTCCGTCGCCTTGCTCAAAAGCGCGGCGCGCTGCGCGTCGAACGCTTCATTCTTTTTCTCGAATTCGGTGCGCTCCTTTTTGGCTAAACTCTCCTTTTCGTCCGCATCCGCAAGTTCCGCGGCGATGCGTTTTTCCCGAGCGTCAATCGCCTGAAGGATCGGCTTGTAGAGAAAGCGCTTCATCAACCCTACCAGAATGATGAAGTTGAGGGCCTGCGCCCCGACAGTGAACCAATCGACGAGCACGACCTACCCTCCCGCGGCTGGAGCAACCACATGGTTCCAGAACGGATTCGCAAAGATGAGAATCATCGAGACGACGAAGCAGTAGATCGCCGTGGATTCAATCATCGCCAAACCAACAAACAAGGTCCGAGTGATAGTGGCGGAGGCGTCGGGTTGCTGCGCAAGGGAACTCAGTGCCGACGCGACCGCCCGTCCTTCCGCAAGTGCCGGCCCCATAGTCCCGAAGCCGGTGGTGATACCGGCGACAACAATTGATGTCATCGCGATCATCGTCAAGCTATCCATAGTTTCCCCCTTTTCATTCGTTGTTCATGATCCACTTGGCTTTGGCTCCGACTTGGGTTTGCGCACGCGCGTCGCGGCGGCAATGTAGACAGCGGCCAGGATGCTAAAGATGTAGGCCTGCACCATTCCTGTGAGCAGGCCGAGCGCTGTCATGACGACCGGGAAAAGAAAGGGCGTAATTGTGAGCAGAATCCCCACAATCATCGCGCCGCTCATCATGTTTCCGAAGAGGCGGACAGCCAGGGCCAGCGTGCGAGAAACTTCGCTGATGATGTTAAACGGCAGCATGATGAACGTGGGCTCGATGTACGATTTGAGATAGCCGCCGACGCCTTGCTCAAAGATTCCGAAGAACGGCACGGCGACAAACACACTCAGCGCGAGAGCCACGGTCGTCGAAAGCGAAGCCGTTGGCGGCTCGTAGCCCGGGAGCACGATGCAGAGGCTTGCCGCTGCGACGAAAAGGAAGAGCGTACCGAGAAAGCTCAAGTACCGATGAGGATGCCGGAGGCCGACGTCTTCGATTTGCTTTTCGATCGACGTGACGACAATCTCGAGAAGATTCTGCCAGCGCGACCGCGTCAGGTTTTTGGAGAGCTTTCGCGTCACCAGCTTGGAACCGAGCGCGAGCGCGAGCATCAGTCCCCAGGTGAAGACGATAGTCGCATTGAGTTTAACGAATCCGTGCTGCCAGAAAATCATTTCATCGGGACTAAGGCGCATGCGTGACCTCCGGAGTTGCGCCAGATGCGGTCTGATCCGGCGAGCGCGTCAATCGGGTGACGAGCACGCGAGCCATCAAAAATCCGACCACGCAGAGGAGCAGGCGATCCAAACGGCGCCCAGAGAGGAGGAAGAAGCCAGTCAATACGGCGCACGTCCGAAAAAGGAGGCTTCCAAAAATCCAGAGAGCAGGTCGTCTCGCCACCACGGCTCTGCGAACCGTCCACCAGAGACCGCCGAAGAAGAAGGCGCCGAGGGCTCCCCCTCCTATCCAAGCCAGCAGAAGGGTCGCGGCGCTACGCATTGCGGTCCTCCTGGTCGTCCTGCATGGCCTGCTCTTCCTTGGCTACCCAGTGCCAGGCATTCAAACAACCGAGGGCAAGCCCACCGACGAGCAAGGCCAGCGTCCAGGAATGACGGCCAGCGTGCCGTGCGTCCAACCAGATACCAAGACCTGCTCCCAGCAGCGTAGGTACCACCACCGACCAACCGATGAGGCCCATCATTCCCACGCCAAACCAGACCTGGGGACGGGTGCGCAGGGCTTTGGCCTTGCGTTCAGCCTTCGCTCCAATCTGCTCGGCGAAAGTCAGACCTCTCTTCGACTTTTTGACTGCCTTGTCATTCATGCTGAAGGCCCACCAGGCGATGCATAAATCCGGCTTCTAACTTTGCCATCACAGCGTGCATGCTCTGCTCGTGTTCATTGCGGTCTGCGAACTCTTGCTCCAGGGAATCGCGCATTTGGGCCAGGTTCGGTCCCGCCAGTGCCAGGCGCACGGAGACGAGAATCTCAGCGCCAGCCTTGACGAGTACGCCGTTGCCGACGGCCACGTAGACTTGACCCTCGGACTCTGTCTCGTAGGCGAGAATCCCGGGGACGAGGGCGAGCACGCAGTCAAGCCGATGCGGCAGGAGCCCGAAGGAACCTTCTCGCGTCTCAGCGACGATGCGCAATACCCCGGTCTTCTCAGCAAAGACCCGAAAGGGCAGCAAAATCTTAAGGTTCATGTGGGGCAGCGGCATGCGCACTCTCCGATTTCGGATTGCGCTTTGCTTCGCTGATCGCTCCAATCATGTAGAGCGCGCTCTCCGGGTAGTCTTTGAACTCGTCAGCTAGAATTCGCTCGCAGCCGTCCAAACTGTCCTCAAGACTGACGAGCTTTCCTTTGAGTCCGGTGAACTGCTCCGTGGTGAAGAACGGTTGGGTGAGGAACCGTTCCAATCGCCGGGCACGAGCGACAACCTTGCGGTCCTCAGGAGAAAGCTGTTCGAGGTCGAGCATGGCAATGATGTCCTTGAGCGCGGAATATTGTGCGAGCGTTCGTCGGATGTCCTGTGCCAACGCATAGTGTCGGTCTCCGATGACGCTGGCGGTGGCCATTTTCGAACTGGATTTGGTTGGTTCGATGGCTGGAAAAAGGCCTTCGCTCGCGCGCTTCCGAGAGAGAACTATCGACGCGGAAAGATGCGAGAAAGTGTGCACCGCCGCAGGGTCAGTGAAGTCATCCGCCGGTACATAGACGGCTTGGATTGAAGTGATGGCCCCGGTGTCGGTATTGGCGATTCGCTCTTCGAGCCCGGAGAGCTCCGTGCCCATGGTGGGCTGGTACCCGAGGCGCGATGGCATCTGGCCCATCAGGCCGGAAACCTCCATGCCGGCTTGAATGAAGCGGAAAATGTTGTCGATCAACAACAACACGTCTCGGTGCTCGTCGTCTCGGAAGTACTCGGCCATCGTGAGTGCCGCATGCCCGACTCGGAATCGACTGCCCGGCGGTTCGTTCATCTGAGCGAAGATCATCACCATGTTCTCGAGTACGCCGGCGTCACTCATGGCGCGATAGAGTTCTTCGCCTTCGCGACAGCGCTCGCCAATCCCACAGAAGATGCTGACGCCGTCGTGATGGCCAATCATGTTGTGGATCATTTCCGTGAGCAGAACCGTCTTGCCCACGCCAGCTCCGCCGAACAGTCCTGCTTTGCCTCCGCGTTCGAGTGGAACCAGTACGTCGATAACCTTGATGCCCGTCTCGAAGATTTCTGAAGTCGTCGAGCGCCGAGCGAGAGGAGGCGGGGCGCGATGAACGGAACGCCACACCACCTCGGACAAAGGCGCCCCGCGGTCGATCAGAGCGCCGAAAACGTTGAACATGCGCGAGCGAATCCCCTTGCCGACAGGTGCCATCAGGGGC
>JBGSMZ010000104.1:0-4914 GCA_041739845.1 Myxococcaceae bacterium | reverse complement strand
GGGGCGGGCGCAAGCTTGAGGTCCTGCTGCAATGGCGCATCGTCATCTGTTGCCATTGGCTGCGCGGGGAGAAATTTCTGGGCGAGCCAGCGGAAGATGTAGTCCGTCACGGACTTGGCGATCGGCAAGTTCTGGTTGTTTGTAAACCCTGACGGTTCGAATCGCGTGTGGGAGAACTTATCAGCGAGCACTTGCAATGGGACCCCGTACTGAAGTGCCAAGGAGATTGCCGTAGCAAAGCTGTCCATCAACCCCGAAACGGTGGAGCCCTCTTTGGCCATCATCAAGAAAAGCTCGCCGGGGGTTCCATCCTCATACATGCCGACGGTCAGGTAGCCTTCGTGCCCACCGATAGAGAACTTGTGGGTCATCGCTCGGCGCTCGTCAGGGAGGCGACGTCGCGCCAGTCTCTCCGGGGGTAGCGGCGCCGGAGAATGAACGGGTGCTGAGTCCCCCTTGGTCGTGTTCAGCGGTTGGCTCATCTTGCAGCCGTCTCGATACACGGCAACCGCTTTTAGCCCGGCCTTCCAAGATTCCACATACGCGGCCTCGATGTCCTCGACGGTTGCGTCATTGGGAAGGTTGACAGTCTTGGAAATCGCGCCCGAAAGAAACGGCTGTGTCGCACCCATCATGCGAATGTGTCCAAGTGCATTGATGGAGCGAACCCCTTTGGCAGGTCGAAACGCGCAATCGAAGACCGGTAAGTGTTCGGCTTTGAGCGAGGGTGCTTCCTCGATGGTGTCATTCCTATCGAGGTAGTTCACGATAGCCTCAATCTCACTGCGCGTATAGCCAAGCTTTCGAAGTGCCGGTGGAACCGTTTGATTGACGATCTTCAACATCCCTCCGCCAACAAGCTTCTTGTACTTCACCAACGCGATGTCCGGCTCGATTCCGGTGGTATCGCAATCCATCATGAAGCCGATGGTTCCAGTCGGAGCCAACACTGTCACTTGGCTGTTTCGGTAGCCATTGCGCTCGCCCTCATCAAGAGCGCGATCCCATACTTCTTTTTGCGCTTCGAAGAGCTTGGCGTCGGCGCAGGGCGGGAGCTGGTAGGCGGCCTTCCGGTGGCGACGGATCACTCCCAACATGGGTTCGGCGTTCTTTGCGTAGCCTGCGAAAGTTCCGAGATGGCCGGCCATGCGTGCGCTCATGGCGTAGGCGCGCCCAGCCATCAACGACGTCAGGGCTCCTGCATACGCCCTTCCCTCGTCGGAGTCATAGGGCAGTCCTTCCGCCATCAGCAGTGCCCCAAGATTGGCATATCCCAGTCCGAGCGGTCGAAAATCCCAAGAGTTTCTTTCGATTTTCTCTGTGGGATATTTGGAGTTTCCGACAATAATCTCCTGGGCCATGAGCGTAATGTCTACAGCCTGAACGAAGGCATCGACGTCGAAGTCTCCGTCCGCCGATCGGAAGCACATCAAATTGAGCGACGCGAGATTGCACGCCGTGTCGTCTAAGAACATGTATTCGCTGCACGGATTCGACGCGTGGATCGGCGCGGTGTTGGGGCACGTGTGCCAGGCGTTGATCGTCGAATGGAATTGAAGTCCCGGGTCTCCGCATTGCCATGCAGCTTTGGCAATTTCCTGAAACAGTTCTCGCGCGGGCAGCGTGTCGACGACCGCCCCATCGACGACTGCGCGCGTGGTCCAGGCGCGATTGTCGGCGACGGCTTTCATGAAATCATCGGTTACCCGAACTGAATTATTCGAATTCTGGAAGAACACAGATGCATAGGCCTCACCATTGAAAGAGGGGTCGTACCCTGCCCCGATCAACGCATGCGCCTTCTTCTCTTCGGTAACCTTACAATGAACAAACTCAAGAATGTCCGGGTGGTCGGCATTCAAAATGACCATTTTCGCAGCGCGGCGGGTCTTGCCTCCGGACTTGATGACGCCTGCAAAGGCATCGAAGCCCTTCATGAAACTCACTGGGCCGGAAGCTGTGCCTCCACCGCGAAGGACCTCTTTGGAGGAGCGAATCGGTGAAAAGTTGGACCCAGTTCCGGAGCCAAACTTAAAGAGCATGCCCTCCGTGCGCGCGAGCCTGAGGATGGACTCCATCGAATCTTCGACGGAGTTGATGAAGCAGGCGCTGCACTGGGGATGCTCTTCGACCCCGACATTGAACCAAACGGGAGAGTTGAACGCGACCTTCTGGCGCAGCAACATATGCGAGAGTTCGGCCCGAAATGCAGCAGCATCTTCGGGCGAAGCAAAATAGCCCCCCGAGATTCCCCACTGCGTAATGGTGTCGACAACGCGAGAGATCAACCGACGCACCGACGATTCGCGCTCCGGCGTCCCAAGTTGACCGCGGAAATACTTCGAAGCGACGACGTTGGTCGCCAGCATCGACCAGGCCTTTGGAACTTCTACATTTTTCTGCTCGAAGACGATGCGTCCATCTTCTCCGGAAATGCTGGCGGTGCGGTACTCCCAGGCAATTTCATCGGCGGGATCGACCCCTACCGTCGTAAACCGTCGGGAAATCCGAAGGCCGAGCGGCTTCGCAGTAGTCGTGCCGATTGTCTTGGAAGCCTCACTCGTCTGAGATTGCACCACGTCCTTATCCATTGACCTCTCCTTGCGCCCGTAGCGCACCCAAGTTCTGGCTTGGGATTTGACCGATATGAAGACCTACTACCAAACCGTTTGCCGTACTCTCCAAACATCCGTTCTTCCCTACTTCCACTCCTTTGAGTCCGCTCGGCAGCACTCGTCGAGGCGCTAAAACCCCAAATATTTCAATGCCTTACTACGGCTAGTGCTGTCGATGCCGCACACGACTACCTCCGCCCTTGGATCCGCGATTGGGAAGCCACCGAAGCCTTCGGGTAGCGTCCGAGTTCGGCTAAGAGCGGCAAACTCCTTAGCATATGCTCAGCGTAGGGTCATTGCACTACACTACTTTGTAAATTCCCCCAGTGACAAGAGCCATCGCAAATTTACACCGCGAAGAGATCGGCCTGTGCGCGCGTCTCGATCCCACTCGCAACTTGATTCCCGAGGCGATACTGCGCGATCTCATGGCGCCACCGTTTCGACACCACATTTTCGGCTGCACCAACCGAAAAGCGACCACCTCGATGATTGCGACCGACAAGTCATCGGGCGCTTCATGAGGCCCGCTTTGCAGAGCGACCTTCATGCAGCGCTTGCGAAACTTCCTCCCACCTTCGCGCACGACCTCGCGGCCGAGGCATTTTCGCTGGGCTTGGCGATAACCTCCTCCGATGGAACCAGGTCTCCTATTTCGTTGGCCATGACCCCCGTCGTCTTGGATACGGCGGATTTGGAGAGTCGCCGGAGGCTTTCGGAAGTTCTTGCTCGGGCAACTTTGAAAACCGCGCAATTTGCGCTGCGTGAGCGCCTTGCTATTCTCATGAGCGCGCTATCCCCCCTTGAGCGGGCGTTCGCGATCGCCGGCGAAAAAGGCCTCACGACCATCCCGACGACACGGGTCGATTACTTTTGGGGTCCGGGGGCCTGCGCCCTCGAAGTCAACGCGACGATACCCGCGATGCAAGGCTATTCGGATATCGCCGCGGGAGCGTTGGTTTCCCATGCCGCCAAGGCATGGGGTGCGGACCGCGCTGCGACCGCCCGCTTGGTCGCAAGCGCCCAAGTCAATTCGCGCGCTCTCTATGATGCGCTTCTTCAAGCCCACCGACAAGCGCGCGCTGGGAATCTTCCCAACCGCATCGCGCTCCTCTGTCGCCGAAACGATGCGCAGCTCACCGAGCAACAGTTTCTCGCCGCTGCATTTTCACGATTTGGAACCGAATCAAAAGTCGTGCACCCTGATGAACTCGACATCCGTGAATGCCTGTGCGTCGACGGCAAGCCCGTCGATTTGGTCTACAGGCACCTCTTCCTACGGCGTTTGGAGGAATCCCTCTTGGGCGCAGAGAAGGTGCTCGCACTCCTCCAGGGAAGCCACCAAACGCTCGTCTTCAATCCTCCCGCTTCTCAGGTAGAGGTCAAAGCGGTGATGGCGCTCCTTTCAAAGGCGTCTGAAGACGCGAGCCTCGCCCAGAGCATCGGGCTTGGCCCTCAGGAGCTGGAAGCGGCCGCAGTATCTGTTCCATGGACACGAATGCTCAGCGACCAAGCTTCTCGTCAAGTGGCACTCGCAAATCCCGATGGTTACGTGCTCAAGCGGAGTTGGGACTACGGGGGGCGGGCGGTGTTTCTCGGACGGAGCCGCGGCGAACCGGGTTTTGCGGAGCGTGCAACGGCTACCTTTGGCCCAGGGGATTGGACTTGGGAGCGGGTCTGCGCCGCAGCCGCCAACGATTTGCGAGGAGGAGGATTCATCGTTCAGGCACTCGTTCCGACGCGGCCCACGCCTCACTTGCTGTGCTCTGAAACGGAGGGGGCGGTTCCCGCGGACATCTATGTCGACTATTCTGGCTACGCATCCGTCGGGCTCGACGAGGCGCCGAAGTGGGGAGGCGTTTGCCGTGGCTCAGCTTCACCGATCGTCAACATCTTGGGGGGTGGCGGCGTCCTGCCGTTGTTGACTGACGACATCGCCGAGGCTCTTTGGAAGCTGTCGCGGGACGCTTCGCCTGGAAAGCCCAGCAGTTGACAATGGCCCTAGAGGATATTTGCTATAGTAGGCGCGTCAGAGCGTGGGGATGCTTCCCCACTTCACTAGAGCGTCAAGCGAGGATTTCATGGATTTCAATCGACAAGTTCCCTTCGGCGTGTCGGACCGGTCGGAGTTTGACCTTTCGCGATCGACGGCGCACGTTTTTATGCAGCGCGTGTATAGCTGGATGGCTGCAGGACTCGCCCTCACCGGCGTCGTCGCGATGTACGTCTACTCGAACCAAGCCTTGATGATGCAGGTCATGCAGTGGACCATTCCGCTAGCAATCGTGACCCTCGGGAT
>JBGSMZ010000092.1:0-5725 GCA_041739845.1 Myxococcaceae bacterium | reverse complement strand
TGAATAGGCGCACAGCCAGCCAGGAAGCTCGATGGAATTTGTCTGCGGAAATTGCAGCGCGAAATACATGGTCAGCGACGACAAAGTCGGGTCATCGGGGCTCAAGGTGCGTTGTCGAAAGTGCAGTGCGGCAATTGAGGTCCTCCCGCCTGGATACTTGCCGGAAAGAGCCGAGGACCCTGTTGTCAGCTCATCCGATCTCGGGGAAGCCGTGGATATAGGAGAATTGATGGGATCCGACTCCAAGAGCGATGATGAAAATTTGTTGGGAATCGACGAGGACGAACTCGGTGCGGTGTTTGACGAAGCCCTCGGTGTGAGCACTGAACCGACGGTGGCGTCCGAAGAAGTGGAATCGCCAATCATCGTTGACCCCATCGACGATGACGGGGAGGAGACCCAAGTCGACCCAGAGCTGGCCCCCGATGGTTGGTACATCGGCCTCGACGACCAGCAACTCGGACCCTTTGCGCTCGAGCGCCTCAAAGAGATGTGGAAATCCGCTGAAATAGGGCCGGATGCACTCTGCTGGCGTGACGGCATGGGAGATTGGGTACCCATTTCGACGATCAAGCCGCTGTTCAGCGCGATCGCACCTCAGGTGCCCCGACCCATCGTCATGGGGACTGCGCGCTGGGGAGAGAGTCCGCCAGCGAGTTCAGCACCGACCTCTCCCTTTCGAGTGTCGACGCTCCCTCAGCCATCGCGTCCTGGGCTTCGCGGTGAACCTCCAATAGCGCAGTCTGGGGACTTCAATTGGAAGCCTTCTGCCGGCTCTGCCCTCGCTTCCTTGGTGAAAGAAGAGATGCAGGCGATCACCAATCCTACGGATGCCTCGACGAGTGCAAATTCTTCATTTGGGAGTCCATCTCGCTTCGAACCACCTCCAACTGCTCCCCGTTTTCAGTCAATCTCCGAAGGTGGCGGAGCGGCTGCTACAGCGTACAAGGCACCGAGTTCAGGTCGCTTTCTGATCGTTGGGGCTTCAGTGGCCGTAGGCGCTTTGGTCCTCGCACTTATTGGAGTGGTGTTTTGGGTCGTAAGCAGGCCGCCCACGGTCGTGGTGACCGCGCCCCCTGAAACTCCGGCTGCCTCCCCAGCGATCCAAGGCCAAGTACCTTCGGGGCAAGCCACGCAAGTGCCTCCCGATGGTGGTTTGGCAGCCGAAGCGGCTCCGAGTGAAGGCGGAGCCGGTTCCCAGAAAGCCAAGGAAGGTGGCGCCCGTCGCGACCGCGAGCGAGCGCCTCCAAGAGCTTCAGGAGATAGAAAGCAATCGGGCGAGGCATCGAGGGATTCGACTCCCTCTCAGAATTCTCCCAGGGGTCAAGAAGCAGACGATTTCGACACCGTGTTTGGAGGAGGACGAAAGACGGAAAAACCCAAGGAGACCAACGCTGACAAGCCCCTCGGCGGCTACATTCCTCCGGCGCCAGGCCAAGGCAGCGTCGATATCAAAGATACGCTGGGCCGTTCGGATATTATGGAAGTCGTTCTCGCGTCAAAGACGACACTGCAGAAGTGCGTCGATGAGCAGCATATTCGCGAACCCAATGTGCCCAAGGGCACGCTTCTGATGCAGTGGACGATCCTGACCAGCGGAAAGGTCACCAAGGTCCAAGTGCTATCTGAAGGATTCAAAGACAGCTACATCGCGGGCTGCATGTCAGGTGTCATTTCGGGTTGGGTATTTCCGCGCCACCTCGTCCAAGGTGAACCGATCAAGTTCCCGTTCAAGTTTTAAAAGGCGGATACCAATCTGGAGAGCCCAGACCGCCTATCCTCGACACCCGAACCAAGCATCGTGCGGCCAATGGCGAGCTCGATCGGGGACTTGCGCCTATCCGATTTCGAGCAAATTCGTATGGTCTTGCGAGGTGGCTCTGTCGTGGATTGGCGAAGGTTGTATTTTGCCAAGAAAGGAGAAGTGGACCAGTTCCTCGCCGTTGCACAGTTCAACCCAAATCAACCTTTCGATCGCGAATGGTTACGGACTATCCTCGCGGATGCTGTTGAGTACTTGCGAAGAACGTACTCCTATCGGGTCGCTGAAACGGTCGCGAATCCAAGCGAAATCCAAGACCTGTTCCTCACTGCGTCAGGTGCAAAGAATCCGCGTTTGCGAAAAATCGCCTGCATCGTCCTCAAAGTCATGCACGTCATCCAGCATATTGAAGCGAGAGATCTGCGCTTCAAGCTTGCGGTTTCGGAGGCGGTACTCGCGCAGTTGCTGACCACGCGGGTGCGGAAGCTTATCGAGGAAGCAAAGGCCAGTGGGTTCCCCATTGTCGATTTCGCTGACTCCATCAAAACCCGTGCCGCGACGATTACCAAACTCATAGCCAAGCGCGATGCGACCGCCGGTCGCATTTTCGATAGGACCCGATTTCGAGTCACCGTTGAAACGGTAGACGACGTGGTCCCCATGCTCTGCTTCCTCACGGACCATCTGATTCCCTTCAACTCCTTCATCCCAGACCAGACCGACAATTCGCTCATCTATTTCGCAAAGCTTGTCGCAGCGCATCCCGACGCAAGGAAGCTCGCGGAACGATTCCATGTTGATCTGACGAAGGCCGACGCCCCGCTGCACTCGGCGAATCACTTCTCCGGGTCGACCTATCGGATGCTGAGCTTCGTGGCGGACGTTCCGATCCGTGTCGATGGCTTCCTCCCATCTCCGGAAGAAGACCAGCGATCACGAAAGTCCCGAGTGACGCTCGCGACGTGCGAATTCCAAATTTGCGATCGGCGCGCGCGCATCGAGAATGAACGAGGGGAAAACGCGCACGATCGCTACAAGGCGCGGCAGCGCTCCCAGGTGCTCAATCGCCTCGCCAACGGACTCGTCCTGCCGAAGCTTCCATAGGAGTTGCACGAGATGGGAGTCGAACCCATACGATCAGCGATCTGCGGATTTTAAGTCCGCTGCGTCTACCAGTTTCGCCACTCGTGCGGCGAGCCGTTTTGTAGCACCCTACGCTACGGTAGAGCGAGCGGGTGTCGTTGGTGTAGGAGCACACTATGCTGGAAACGGTCTCTCAGGGATTTCGCGCGGCCAAGAACCGTCTTGCCGGCAGAGCAGTGCTCACTCCTGAACTTATTGACGCTTCAGTGGAGGAGATTCGCACTTCCTTGCTGGAGGCCGACGTAGCCTACGACATCGTCAAGAAATTTGTCGCCAACGTGCGCGAAGTCGCATTGGGGACCATTGTCTCGACCTCTGTCAGAGGCAAAGGGGGACGGCGGATCACAGCGACTGCTGGCGACCACTTTCTCAAGATTTGCCACGATGCCCTCGAAAACCTCATGGGTCCTGCCGATACCTCGCTCAAGTGGCGTCGAAAGGGCGAAATCACCGGGATCATGCTGGTGGGTCTCCAAGGTTCGGGGAAGACGACAACGGCTGGAAAGCTTGCAGCAAAGCTCAAGCGCGAAAGACATCGACCGCTCCTGGTAGCGGCAGACATCTACCGACCCGCAGCGATCGCGCAGCTTGAGACGCTCGGGCGAAGTCTTGAAATACCAGTCTACGCACAGGCGAATGCGCAACCGCTTCAAATCGTCCTGGGCGCATGGCAGGCGGCACGCGATGGCCGCCATGACGTGGTCATCGTCGACACTGCAGGTCGCCTTGCGATCGACGAGACACTCATGAAGGAACTGGAGGCCATTCGTTCAGCCGTAGAGCCTGAAAACGTGCTCCTCGTCGCGGACGCAATGTCCGGACAGGATGCGGTGCGAACTGCGAATGCATTCAATCAGCGCCTCGCGATCGATGGTTTCATCCTGACCAAGCTCGACGGTGACGCGCGAGGTGGCGCGGCGCTTTCAATCAAAGAAGCTACCGGAAAGCCAATCAAGTTCGTGGGCCTCGGGGAGGGATTGGAGAAGCTCGAAGAATTCAGGCCGCAAGGATTCGCAAACCGTATTTTGGGCCTGGGAGATGTCGTTGGGTTGATGAAGGAGTTCGATGAAATCGTCGACCACAAGCGCGCCGATGCAGATGCCAAGAAGCTTCTGTCTGGCAAGTTCCATCTCAGAGATTTTGTCGAGCAAATCCGAACCATTCGGAAGCTGGGACCGATCAGCGAAGTCCTCGAAAAGATGCCCTTCTTTGGAGAGACCACGGAAAAACTCAAGCCCGACGAAAGGGAGCTCGATCGAATAGAAGCAATGTATGGCTCGATGACCGAAGCAGAACGTACGAATCCATCTCTCATTGATGCAAAGCGCGCTTCTCGAATTGCAAGGGGTTCCGGCCGAGCGCCACAGGACGTCTTTGGACTCCTCGAAAAATTCAAGGGAATGCAGCAGATGATGGGAGCCATTGGTAAACAGCCCGGACTCCTGGCGAATCTCCCGTTGTTTCGCGATCTCAAGGCCCTCGGTGGCAAAAAAAATCTGAATCTTGGCTCGCTGTTCTCCAAGGACCCGCTTCTCCAGCGCGCCTTGGCCTCGCCGGGGGTAGGGGCAACGACGGCGTCCGGCTACGCACCGTCGATGCAGGCGAGCGCCCTCGATCGCGGTCGTCTTGGCGGAAATGGCGCGACCGTGGGGCGCCCCTCCCAAGATCGCCGAGCGCTCAAAGAAAAGCGAAAACGCGAAAAGGACAACCGAAAGAAGAATCGGAAGCGATGATCGGCCTGTTGTCCCAGAGTTGCTGGTACCGAATCCGCATCGCACAACCTCCGTGGCCTAGGAAGGGACGCAAGTGACGATGCGGGAGGACTCCAAGACAACGAAAGAATCGTTGCTCGATCCCACCGCCGCCAGCGAAGAGCTCGACAGCAGCCTTCGTCCCAAGACGTTTGCGGAATATGTTGGGCAAAAGCGCGTCGTCGATCACCTTGGCGTCTATGTGGAAGCGGCGCGAAAGCGCGGTGAAGCTCTCGATCACTGCCTCCTGCATGGTCCACCGGGACTCGGCAAAACCTCGCTTGCACACATCATTGCCGGAGCTCTCGGAAGTGCGCTTCACGTCACCAGCGGCCCAGCGCTCCCGCGGCGAGGCGACTTGGCTGGCATTCTTACGAACCTCGCAAGAGGCGATGTGCTTTTCATCGATGAGATTCACCGCCTGGGAACTGTCGTCGAGGAATATCTCTACCCGGCGATGGAAGATTTCCGCCTCGATATTACCATTGATAGCGGGGCTTCCGCCCGCGCGATGGCGATTGACCTCCCGCGATTTACGCTCATCGGAGCAACGACAAGAGCTGGCTTGCTGAGCAGCCCTCTGCTCAGCAGATTCCAAATCCAGGAACGCGTCGAGTTCTACACACCGGCGGACCTCGAACGCATCCTCGCACGTTCGGCAACGCTATTGAAAATGGGCCTGCAAGCCGCTGCTGCAGGGGAAATAGCAAAGCGAGCAAGGGGGACCCCGCGCGTCGCAAACCGGCTCCTGCGCCGACTCCGGGACTTCGCGCAAGTCGAGAGTGCCTCAGAAATCAATCTCGCCCTCGCCAAAGAAGCATTGGACCGACTCGAAATTGACAATCTCGGGCTCGACGTCATGGATCGCCGAATTCTTCGCGCAATCGTGGAGAAATTTGGTGGAGGTCCAGTTGGCATAGAGACCCTTGGCGCCGCCCTCGCCGAGGAGCGCGAAACGATTGAGGAAGTCCATGAACCATTTCTCCTTCAGGAGGGGTTTATCCAGCGGACGGCCAGGGGGAGGATTGCAACGGATTTGACCTACACCTACCTTGGAATCGCAAAGCCC